>CALWVW010000093.1 GCA_944385075.1 uncultured Oscillospiraceae bacterium
GGGCGTCTTTGTTTTGGTGAGGGGATTGTTTTGGGACAAGGCAAACTGGTGTAGGGGCGCCCTTCGGGCGCCCGCGGAATCCCCCCTGGCACTTCGCGCCTTCCCCCCTTTCACAAGGGGGGCTTTTCGGAGCGGCCCCGCCGTCCAAGCCCCCTTGAAAAGGGGGCTGTCACCGCCGGCAGGCGGTGACTGGGGGTTTCTACGGTCGAGAGACGAGAAACCCTCCGTCATTTGCTCCGCAAATGCCACCTCCCTTTTCAAGGGAGGTTTTTTGCGTGGCGCACGACGACCCGGCGTGCACACTGTCCCGCCCTGCATGGCACATATTTTTGTAGGGGCGGGTCCCAGACCCGCCCGTCTCATTTACACCCTTGGGCCCCGTATATTTATTTCATGGGGATGTTTCGCCGCTCCGGCGGCGAGTGACTTTTGCCACGGCGCAAAAGTCACCAAAAAGCCGCTCAGGGGGAGGGGTGTTTCGATTCCCCCCTCCCCCTGAGAACCCCTACCCCACACCGACCAATCTCGTCCTCGTAAGCTCCAGATCACTCGTCTCGCCCGAAAGGGCAAGACTCGCTCCTTCCGCTACTCGTCCTCTCCCAATGGAAATCGCTTGTGCTGGATTTCCATTGGGCTCCCGTTTCGGCCCCCCCCTATTGGATGTACCCCCCGGGGACGGGGGACGGAGAAGAGACGACACAGGGAGGAAATTGTACCATCCGACACCCACCGCACCACGGGGGAGCACCAGGGGAGGCGCGTTTAAGCGGGTAGCAGAGACGGCCCTCTGGTTTTGCCGCACAGTGGCAACGGGCGGGAGAACGGCGAGACGTCAGAGGCCACCCCGCGCCGGTACAGTTGCACCAGGCTTTCGAACCAAGCTCCCTCGTAAACGGGGGCCCGGGGCCGACTCCCCCTGTCAGGGGGAGATGGCCGAAGGCCAGAGGGGGTAGGGTGGGCGACTAAGAGCACCACTTGGTGCTCGCCGGAGCCGTCCCCCGGCGATCTTTTCGCCCCTTTTGGATCGCTCCAAAAGGGGCTCGCCGCCGGGGCGGCGAAATCCCCCCCCAAATCAAACGGCACGGTACAAAACCGGCGGGCGGGGGCAAGCCCCTCCCCTACGAGGGAACGGGCCCCATATGAGTCGAAACGGGCGGCCACATGGGGCCGCCCCTACAAAAACACCGAAAGTGCAATGTGGAACCAGCGGCGGGGGCAAGCCCCCGCCCTACGTGGCTACACCATACGGGAGCGGCGCGCCCAGTGGTCGCGCCCCACGCAAACAATCATTGTTGCCTGCCCTCCCGGGCGCCCCTACGGGTGCCCCGTGACAAGCAGAAGGAGGTGGCCCTCCCACCCCTACGGTGTACCCCGCCTAAAATTGCATGTTCCCATACATTTATTGGAAATTACGCCCCACCATGCCCATTTGCCCACAAAAAATCCCCCGCCTGCGGGCGGGGGGGCCGCTGAACCACAACAAACAGGGGGAGGTCCGTCTGACCCGGCGGACCGCCCCCTGCTCATACTCCTGTGAGGTCAAAGGGCGGAGTATACTCCTCCCGGGCGCTGGTGCGCTCCTGGGTGAAGCCGTCCAACCCCAGATTTTCCATATACTCCCGGGCCGCCCGCATCTCCCCGGGCCGGAGGCGCCGGTCCAGCTCCGGGCAGGCGGTCAGGTCGCCCCACGGGGTATATTGGCTCATAAGGGAAAAGAGCACCGTCCCCCTGGGGAACTCCCCCGCCACCCAGTCCATCACCCGCTTGGCCTGGCTCACCTGCCCCGGGAGGATCAGGTGCCGGATGATCACCCCCCGGGTCAGAAGGCCCTCCCGGTCAAACTGGCAGGGGCCGGTCTGGCGGACCATCTCCCGGATGGCGGCGACAGCCACCTGGGGATAGTCCTCCGCGTCCGAATAGCGCAGAGCGGTCCGGGGGTCCAGATATTTCAGGTCCGGCAGGTAGACGGATATCTTGCCCTCCAGACTCCGCAACGTCTCCACCTTGTCATAGCCGCCGGAGTTCCACACCGCGGGGACGGGGAGGGGGTGCTTCTCCAGCAGGGCGCGGACCACATGGGCGTAATGGGTGGGATTGACAAAGTTGATGTTGTGGGCCCCCTGTGCCACCAGCTCGTCACAGATCTCCTTCAGCCGCTCCAGCGTGACGGGCGCGCCGAAGTCCCGGTGGCTGATCTCTTCGTTCTGGCAGAACACACAGCCCAGCGAGCAACCGGAGAAAAAGATGGTCCCGGAGCCCCGGGTCCCGGAGATGGGCGGCTCCTCCCAGTGGTGGAGGGCCGCCCGGGCCAGCACGGGGACGGCGGGCATCCGACAGCGGCCCAGACCCGACGTCCCGGTCCGCACCGCGCCGCACTCCCTGGGGCAGATCCGGCAGAGCATACTATCCCCCCTAAAAATGTCCCAGCCGGTCGGCGACCAGCTTGGAAAAACTCTGGAAGGCGCTGGGGAGGGCGTAGCGCCCCCGCAATTCCTCCCGGTCCGCCCAGACCCAGCCGGGGGGGAGCTCCTCCCCCGCCAGCTCCCCGGTCCAGGCGGTCATGTGCCACTCGATATGGGAGAAGATGTGCCGCCCGGTCCCGGCCCGGTCCAGTTGGACCGGCTCCAGCCCCCACCGGGCGGGCCAGTCGGTCCCGTCGGCCAGGGCGTTGGGGTACTCCCAGAGTCCGGCCAGCAGGCCCCGCTCCGGACGGCGGCGCAACGCCACGCAGTCCCCGTGGAACAGGAGATAGACATCCCGGGCCTCGATCCTCCGCTCCCGCTTCGCTTTTTTTACCGGGAGCTCCCCGGTGCGCCCCTCCCGGCAGGCGCAACACAGCTGTGCCACGGGGCAGGTCTCACACAGGGGGGCGCCGTTGGGCAGGCAGACGGTGGCCCCCAGCTCCATCATGGCCTGGTTGAACTCCCCCGGGGCGTCCAGCGGGATGACCCGGGCCAGAGCCTGCGTCACCTTCCGCTTCATTCCGGGGGTGGTGATGTCCCCCCCGTCGCCACAGATCCGGGCCACCACCCGTAGGACATTCCCGTCCACCGCCGGGACCGGGAGGTGAAAAGCGATGGAGGCGATGGCGCCGGCGGTGTAGTCCCCGATCCCCGCCAGGGCGCGGATCTCCTCATAGGTATTTGGAAATACCCCGCCGTGGCGCTCCATGATCTGGCGGGCGGCCTTTTGCAGGTTGCGCGCCCGGCTGTAATAGCCCAGCCCCTGCCACAGCTTCATCAGTTGCTCCTCCGGCAGGGTAGCCAGCCCGGCCACGTCGGGGGCCGCCTCCAAAAAACGCTGGTAATACCCCAGCACCGCCGCCACGCGGGTCTGCTGGAGCATGATCTCAGAGACCCACACCCGGTAGGGAGTGGGGTCGCTCCGCCAGGGCAGGACCCGGGCGTGCTCCCGGTACCAGATCAAAAGCGGGACAGGCAGTTGTTTCAGTTGCTCCACGGGAGGTCTCCTCTCCTTTTTTGTCAACTTATGATACACCTTTTCGGGTCCGGATTCAACCGAGATATTATAACGGAAATACAATGCTATATATAATGGATTTGGGAATGGTATTTGCAGGGGCTCCGTGATACATTGTTGACCAGAGCAAAGGTTAAAATTTTAACGGTGATCCGGTACATCCCTTGCCGGGTCAACGCAATAAGGTCACACCTTTGTTCATCATTCCTTTTTCATCCATCCTTCCAGATCAAAAACCAGACGGGGCGCCCGAAGGGGCGCCCTGTCTGGTTTTTTCTGTCCTGGCGCGTGCGTTTTATCCCGCGTCCCGCCGGGAGAGGATCTGCTCCAACAGCGCCACCATCTCATAGACCAGCCCGTCGCAGTGCTCCTTTCGGACCTCCCCCCGGTCGTGGGAGGCCTTGAGTAATGTGGCGCAGTCCGTGGCTCCGTGGCGCTCCCTCATCTGCCGGATCAGCGCGGCGGCCTCCTGCTCCGGGTATCCGGCCAGCCCCAGCACCATCATCCCGCCGGAGAGGGCGCCGCAGGTGCCCCCGTGGCGCATCCCGGAGCCGAAGTGGGCGCCGATCGCCATTGCCTGTTCCTCGCTGATCCCCAGCTCTTGGGCAAAGGGGAGCAACACAGACTGACAGCAGTTGTAGTGTACCTCCACAGACGCCCGGAGCACCCGGGCCCGTTCCATATGGTCCATTTGAATCCACTCCTTTATTTTTAGTTGAAGATATCCGGGGTGTCGGAAAACAGTTGCCGCACCCGGCGTAACACCGGCTGATTCTCCGGGCGGGACAACCGGGGATCCTCGGCCAAAAGAGCTCTGGCCGCGTCCTGCGCCTCCCGGAGGAGCGCCACATCCCCTGTGAGACTGGCCACCTTCAGCTGAGGCAGGCCGTGTTGCCGGTCGCCGAAGAAGTCTCCCGGCCCCCGGAGCTTCAGGTCCTCCTCTGCGATCTGGAACCCGTCGGCGGTGGCGGCCAGGGTCCGCAGGCGCTGGAGCGCCTCCGGGCTACGCGAGCTGGTGACCAGAACGCAGTAAGAGGGGTGTTGTCCCCGGCCCACCCGGCCGCGGAGCTGGTGGAGCTGGCTCAGCCCGAACCGGTCTGCATTCTCGACCACGATCAGAGAGGCGTTGGGGACGTCCACCCCCACCTCCACCACCGTGGTGGACACCAGGATCTGGATCTCTCCCCGGGCAAAGGCCGCCATGGTCTCCTCCTTCTCCCGGGGCCGCATCTTCCCATGGAGGATCCCCAGCCGCAGATCGGGGAAGGTCTTCTGTTGCAGTTGCTCCGCATGGGCCTTGACCGCCTTCAGATCCGGGAGGGGCTCCCCCTCTCCCGGATCCTCCTCCACGGCGGGGCATATGATATAGACCTGCCGCCCCTCCTCCACCTGTTGCCGGACAAAGCGGTACATCCGTTGCCGCTTGTCCTCCCGGATCACATAGGTGGCCACGGGGGTCCGCCCCGGCGGGCGCTGATCGATTACTGAGATGTCCAGATCCCCGTAGATGATCAGGGCCAATGTGCGGGGGATCGGGGTGGCGGACATGACCAGCACATGGGGGGGCGCCATGTCGCCCCCTTTTGCCGCCAGGGCCGCCCGCTGACTCACACCGAACCGGTGTTGCTCGTCCGCCACCATCAGCGCCAGGTCGCGGAACTCCACCCCCCGGGAGATGAGCGCATGGGTCCCGATCACCAGATCCAGCTCTCCCGCCGCCAGGGCATCCCGGGTCTTCCGCTTTTCCCGGGCGGACAGCCCCCCGGTCAAAAGGCCGACCTGCACCCCGGCGGGGGCCAGGAGGCCGGAGAGGGTCCGGTAGTGTTGCTCCGCCAGCACCTCTGTGGGGGCCATCAGAGCGGTCTGGCCGCCGCCCCGGGCCACGAGCCAACTGGCGAAGGCGGCCACCGCGGTCTTGCCCGAGCCCACGTCCCCTTGGACCAGCCGGTTCATGGGCCGTTCCCCGGTGAGATCCCGGGCCACCTCCTCCATCACTCTCCGCTGGGCCCCGGTGGGCCGGAAGGGGAGGAGGTCCAAAAATTCCTCCACCGGCCGGGGGGCCAGGGGCCGTCCGGCCGACCCCTGGCGGCGGTCCTTCAGATGGGTCAGCCCCACCGAGAGATAGAACAGCTCCTCAAAGGTCAGCCGCCGCCGGGCCAGCTCCAGAGCGCTCTCATTTTCCGGAAAATGGATGTTCTGCACCGAGAACTCCGCCGCCGCCAGGCGGTGCTCCTGGCGGACGGACTGGGGCAACGTCTCGGCGATCTCCCGGGCGCAGGGGAGGACCTGCAGGACCAGTGAGGCCATCAGATGGTTGCTGATCCCCGCAGTCAGGGGGTAGACCGGCATGATCCGGCCGGTCACCGTCTGCCGGCCGGCCCGCTCAAAGATAGGGTTGGTCATGGAGCGGCGGCGCCCCTGCTCCTCCACCGCGCCGAAGAAGATATACTCCTCCCCGGCCCGGATCGCCCGCTCCACATAGCCCTGATTGAAAAACGTGAGATAGAGGGTCCCGGTGTGGTCCACCACCTTGACCTGGACCAGCTCCAGGCCCTTCCGGATACGGGTCCGTCTGGGGTGCTCCGCGGCCATGGCCGAGATGCACACCCGGGGCCCCAGAGGGGCCTGACGGATGGAGCAGATCTGTCTGCGGTCCTCATAGTCCCGGGGATAGTGGGACAGCAGGTCACCTGCGGTCTCGATCCCCAGCTTGGCCAGCTTCTTGGCCCGCTCCTCTCCCACCCCAGACAACTGCGTCATGGGGGAATCCAGCGATAGCTCCAATCGGTTCCCTCCTCTCCCCGTCGCGGTTTCGTCTATTGTAGCACAGGGGACTGTGGGCTTCAAGTATGGTATCGCTGGTATCTGTGCGCTACACCGGCCCATCTCCCCATGTCTACCAAAATGCTACCAAAAAGTCCCGGGAGGGCCTGCGGCGCAGGGCCTCCCGGGACTTCCAGTTTCTGGGTGGCTACCAGGTTGCTACCAGTATCACTTTTTCCCTGTCTAACGGGCCTGTTTTCTCGGAAACAGGCCCATTTTTTGTATCTTTTTTGCCCTGTAAGGGGCGTTATACAGGGCTAATTGCCCCCAAATGTTCCCCTTTACCCCGTTTTCGGGCCACTTTGGCCC
>CALWVW010000094.1 GCA_944385075.1 uncultured Oscillospiraceae bacterium
GCCAGCCGTCCCACCCACCGGAAGACCGGGTAACCGGGAAAGAAGACGGTGCCCACGTGGTCCACCACCATGCATAGAATGGCGATCAGCTTCAGGAAGTTGGTGTCCAGGCTGGTTTTCAGCCGTGGGGCCTGTGTCTGTGCTTGTGTCTGTGTCTCTGCGTCCATGTCTCGTGCTCCTTTGTGGTCATTTTTCACCGCACCGGCCCCGGGGGCTTACGCCCCCAAGGCGGCGGGCGAAAAACAAAAACGCCGTGCAGGGCAATGCCTACACAGCGTAAGAAGCAGAGCTTCTCGATGCGACACAGGCACAGAAGGGAACACAATAAAACCGCCCTTTACAAGAAAGGCCAGATTATCGTATAATACTTCCATGCGGTGCGGCCGAATGGCCGTTGTGTAGGTGGTTCCAGCACCTGCGCAGGTTTCCGGGTGTTGGCGCACCCGGGAACTGCCGCATTTTTGTTTTTCATGACGATTATAGCAGGAAAGATCCCGTATTGCAAGAGGGAAGCGGGCAACGCCGGCCACAGGGGTGGCCGGCGTTGCCGCTATCCCAGATTTGTACGGAAGAAGTCCAGGGCGTTTTTCCACAGGATCTTCTCCGCCAGGGCGGGGGAGAGGCCCCGGTCCAGGAAATAGCCGTACAGCCCGGCGGCCTTGTCCGGGCTGTCCAGGCAGGGGGGCAGGTCGGCCCCGTCAAAGTCGGAGCCCAGGGCCAGACAGTCCTCCGCCCCCAGGGCCAAAAAGTGCTCCACGTGGCGGAACAGGTCGTCCAGACCGGCCACCTGCCCGTCGTCCCGAAGGAAGGCGTTGTAGTAGTTGAGACCGATGAGGCACCTGCGGTCCACCATCTCCCGGATCTGCCCGTCGGTGAGGTTGCGCCGGTGACCGCACACCGCCCGGGCGTTGGAGTGGCTGGCCACAAAGGGCTTTTGGACCACGGACAGCAGGTCGTCAAACCCCCGGTCGTTCAGGTGAGACACGTCCACCAGGATGCCATGTTGCTCCAGCTCGGAGACGGCCTCCCGGCCAAATCCAGACAGGCCGTGGTCGGTGACGTTGCCAGAGCCCAGCTCGTTCTCCCCGTTCCAGGTGAGGGTGACCATCCGCACCCCGTCCCGGGCCAGCTCGGCCACCCGGTCCAGCCGACCGGCCAGGGCGGAGCCGTTCTCCACCGTCAGCAAGGCGGCCGTCTTGCCCTGGGTCCAGGCCCGCTCGATGTCCCCCGCCGTGCGGCAGGGGACGACGCGCCGGGAGAACTTCTCCATCTGCCGGACAAAGCTCTGCTGGTGCAGTCGGTAGTAGGCGAGGGCGTCCTCCGGGCTCAGACCGTCGGGGAGGAAGATGGCAAAGCACTGGCACCAGCGGACCCCCTGGGGGAGCTTGGACAGCGCCAGGTGGTGGGCGAGATCGTCCATGGTGTCCGCCTCCCGGACGTGGGCGGCCAGACGGGCGGCCGCCCCCTCCCGGCGGGCCGGGTCGCTGAGCGCGGCCAGGATGTCGTCCTGGCCCGCCTCATCCATGAACGCGGTGAGGGTGTCGCAGTGCAGGTCGATAAGGGCATGATCCATCATGTGGACTCCTTTCTTCTCGGGGGAAACCGGTTGATAGAGCAGGGGCGGTCGGGGCGTCTCATGGTCAGGCTGATCCGCTTTTTCTTCTCGTCCACCTCCAGCACCCAGACGGTGACCACATCCCCCACGGCGCACACCTCAGAGGGGTGTTGCACCCGGCGGGGGAGCTTGCTGATGTGGACCAGCCCGTCCTGGTGGACGCCGATGTCCACGAATACGCCGAAGTCGATGACGTTGCGCACGGTGCCCTGGAGCTCCATCCCGGGCTTCAGGTCCTTGGCCTCCATCACATCGGTGCGCAGAATGGGGGGCGGGAGCTCATCCCGGGGATCCCGGCCCGGCTTCGTCAGCTCCCGGATGATGTCCGACAGGGTGGGGAGGCCCACCCCACAGCTCCGGGCCAGCTCCTCCAGCCCCAGGGCCTCCGCCTTTTCCCTCAGCTGTGACAGGTCTCCAGCCTTTACATCGCGGACTGTGTAGCCACACCGGGCCAACAGGGCCTCCGCCGCCCGGTAGCTCTCCGGGTGGACGCCGGTGTTGTCCAGGGGGTTGTCGCTCTCAGGGACCCGGAGAAAGCCGGCGCACTGCTCAAAGGCCTTGGGGCCCAGCTTGGGCACCTTCAACAGCCGCCGGCGGTCGGGGAAGGGGCCGTTCTCCTCCCGCCAGGCCACCAGATTCCTGGCGGTGGCGGCGGTGAGGCCGGACACCCGCCGGAGCAGGGAGGGGGAGGCGGTATTGGCGTCCACCCCCACCGCGTTGACACAGTCCTCCACCACTCCGTCCAGGGCCTCGTCCAGGCGGGCCTGGGGCATATCGTGCTGATACTGGCCCACGCCGATGGCCTTGGGGTCGATCTTCACCAGCTCGGCCAGCGGGTCCTGGAGCCGCCGGGCGATGGAGATCGCGCTCCGCAGGTTGACGTCGTACTGGGGGAACTCCTCCGCCGCCAGCTTGCTGGCCGAGTACACCGAGGCCCCCGCCTCGCTGACGATCATATAGGAGAGGCCGTCGCCCACCCGCCGGATCAGCTCCACCGCCATCTGCTCCGTCTCCCGGCTGGCGGTGCCGTTGCCGATGGCGATGTGCTCCACCCGGTGCCGCTTCACCAGCTGGGCCAGGCGGGCGATGGCCTCCTCTTTCTGCCTTGCCCCGTGGGTGGGGTAGACCACGGCGGTGTCCAACACCTTGCCCGTGGGATCAACCACAGCCACTTTACAACCCATGCGGTAGCCGGGGTCCAGCCCCATGGTGACCTTGCCCTTGACGGGCGGTTGCATGAGCAGGGGCTTCAGATTCAGGGCGAACATCCGAATGGCCCCCTCGTCGGCCTGCTCTGTCAGGTGGTTGCGGATCTCCCGCTCCAGCGAGGGCTGGATCAGCCGGTCATAGGCGTCGTCCGCCGCCCGACGCACCAGCTCCATGGCCGCCGCCCCCGGGACCGCGTGCCGCCGGACCGCCACCTGGGCGGTCTCCCGGTCCAGCTCCACGGACGCCTTCAAAACGCCCTCCCGCTCGCCCCGGTTGATGGCCAGCACCTGATAGCCCTGGACCCGGCCCACCGGGCACTGGAAGTCATAGTAGAGGCGGTAGACCGTGTCCTCCGGCTCCTTCTCCGCCGCCCGGGAGACCAGGACGCCCCGCCGCAGATACAGTTGACGCAACTCTTTGCGGAGGTCCGCATCGTCAGAGATCGCCTCGGCGATGATATCGCTGGCCCCCTGAAGGGCCTCCTCCACGGTGTCCACCCCCCGCTCCGGGTGGAGGAAGGGGAGGGCCGCCTCCTCCGGGACCAGGGCGGGGCCCCGGGCGGAGAGCAGGCGGGCCAGCTCCTCCAGTCCCTTTTCCCGGGCGATGGTGGCCCGGGTCCGCCGCCGTGGGCGGAAGGGGCGGTACAGGTCCTCCACCTCGGCCAGCGTGGAGGCGGCGTCCAGCGCGGCCGCCAGTGTGCCGGTGAGGGCGTTTTGCCCCTGGATGGAGCGGCGGACCTCCGCCTTTCGCTCCTCCAGATTGCGCAGGTACTGGAGCCGGTCGGCCAGCTGGCGCAGGAGCTGGTCGTCCATGGAGCCGTGGAGCTCCTTGCGGTAGCGGGCGATGAAGGGGATGGTGGCCCCCTCGTCCAACAGTCGGATCACATTGTCGATCTGCTCCACCGGGCGGTTCAGCTCCCGGGCGAGGGTCTGTGAGATCAGGTCCATGGGGTTCCTCCTCTTGGGATCAGTGTCCCTCCCAGTTTACAGGAAAATGCCCGGGATGTCCAGGGAGAATCGCCGCCCCTCCGGCAATAAACACCCCCCTTGCTTTTATCGGGGAATATGGTATAATTTTCGCGTTTGAATGACAGGAGGAGTGGTATCGTGAAGGAAAATCGAAAGGTACTGGTGGCGGTGGTGGCCCTGGCGGCGGTGGCAGCCCTGCTGTTGGGGATCTGGTACGTGAGCCGCCCCCAGGTACAGGAGGGGAGCAAGACCCTTGTGGTGGAGATCGTCCACACCGACGAGAGCGCGAAGGAGTTTACCTGCCACACAGACGAGGAGTATCTGGGCCCTGTCCTGGTGGCGGAGGGCCTGATCGAGGGGGAGGAGGGGCCCTACGGCCTCTACATCACCGCGGCGGACGGAGAGACCGCGGAGGGCAACCAGTGGTGGTGCGTGACCCGGGACGGGCAGATGGTGGAGACTGGGGTGGACGCCACCCCCGTGGCGGACGGCGACCACTTTGAGTTGACCATGTCCACCTATTAAAGGGGGGACGGGATGGACGGCAGACGGCCTCTTTCGGGGGCCAGGCGGGTGGTGCTGTGCGGGCTGATGGCCGCCACGCTGACCGTGCTGAAAATGGCCCTGTCCCTTCTGCCCAACATCGAGCCGGTGTCCCTGCTTATCATGGTGTACGCCCTGGTGTTCGGGCGGCAGGTCTTTTATATCATTGTGCCCTTTGTGGTGGTGGAGGGCCTGCTGTACGGGTTTGGCCCCCTGTGGTGGCCGGGGTATGTGTATATCTGGCCCCTCTGGGGGTGGATCTGCACCCGGTTGCCTGCGGACCGGCCGGTGGTGCTGGCGGTGGCCGGTGGGATCTTCGGTCTGTCCTTCGGGGCGCTGTTCGCGCCGCTGTACTGGATCTCCGGCGGCCCCTGGGCGGCCCTGACCTGGTGGGTGGCCGGGATCCCCTTTGACGTGATCCACTGCGTGAGCAATTTCATCCTGGTCCTGGCGCTCCAGCGCCCGCTGTACCGGGTGCTGAGCTGGCTGAGGGACCGGGTGATCTGAGGACCTCTGGAGCGGGAGCGGAGCGCGGCGAAACGCCACGCTCCGCTCCCGCTTTGTCTTATGAGAGGCCGGAGAGGACACAGGACAGCCAATATGAAAAATATTATTTCGAAAATTGCAAAAAATCCTTGACAAACGGAGAAAATAAGTTTACAATAACTATAATCCAGCCAGGGAGAGATCCCGAGATAAGTTTGACTGGACAAATCATAGGAGAAGAGGTGTGCACAGATGCAAGCGAAACGTTATGTCACCTAGGGAGGCGGAGCAGTCTGCAGGCGCGTGGAGCGATCTGTGCATCAAAGTGCGACTCGACAGGGATAGATCCAGCCGGCACGTCTTCTCCACCACCTGGGGACAGGTGGTGGTATTTTTATACCCGTTTGCGGGGCACGACGAGAGGAGGAGACAGTTATGACAATGGTCAAGCGCGAAGTGAACAGCATCTGGTCCCGGGTCCGAGAGGACCTGGACGTGGATGATCTGATTTTTGATTATGACACCTACCACACCCCCCAGGAGGGCGAGCCGGCCAGCGAGCGGTGAGCCAAGGGGGCAAGTCGGAGCAGTTTCGTCCGCTTCTGACAGGGCGCCGCGGCAGATCCCAGAGATCTGCCGCGGCGCTCTTTTGTCGGGGATGGGCCCCCGTGGGCGGGGAAGGGGCGGTTCCCCGGCGAGAAAGAGCACGATTACCCAATAAGAAGCCCCGATTCTACCATAGTGGGGGTTGATTTCTGAAAGGATTTATCCTATTATATACCATAAGCGACAATAACGCCCCGAGGGGCGCCTATCCCGCAAAAATATGCTTCGGGGAGCAACTTTGGAGGTCGATCGACATGAGAAAAATAAATTTCACTGAGACGGTGTTGCGTGACGCCAACCAGTCCCTCATCGCCACCCGTCTGCCCTACGACAAGTTCGAGCCCATCCTGGAGACCATGGACAAGGCGGGCTACTACTCCGCCGAGGTTTGGGGCGGCGCCACCTTTGACGTGTGCCTGCGCTATCTGCGGGAGGACCCCTGGGACCGTCTGCGCAAGATCCGCAAGAAGATGCCCAACACCAAGCTCCAGATGCTCCTGCGCGGCCAGAACATCCTGGGCTATAAGCACTACCCCGACGACGTGGTGCGCAAGTTCGTGGAGTACTCCGTCAAGAACGGTATCGACATCATCCGGATCTTCGACGCCCTGAACGACGTGCGCAACCTGGAGGTGGCCATCGACGAGACCAACAAGCAGGGCGCCCACGCCTCCGGCACCATCTGCTTCACCACCAGCCCCGTCCACACCCTGGAGAAGAACGTCCAGATGGTGAAGGAGCTCAAGTCCATGGGCGTGCAGTCCATCTGCATCAAGGATATGGCCGGTATCATGGGCCCCAAGGACGCCTATGACTTGGTGTCCGCCATCAAGGACGCGGTGCCCGAGTTGCCCCTGGTCATCCACACCCACTGCACCACCGGTCTGGCCTTCATGACCGACCTGAAGGCGGTGGAGGCCGGCGCCGACGT
>CALWVW010000095.1 GCA_944385075.1 uncultured Oscillospiraceae bacterium
CCCATCGCCCCCATGCGTGTCATCAACAAGTACGCCAAGCAGCTGGGCGACGGGAAGTTCACCATCAAGGGCGGCTTCATGGACGGCAAGGTGCTGTCCCTGGAGGAGATCACCGCTCTGGCCGAACTGCCCTCCAAGGACGTCCTGCTGGCCCAGACTCTGGGCATGATGCTGGCGCCCATCACCAGCCTGGCCATCGTCCTGAAGGCCATCGCCGAGAAGGGCGGCGAGTCCGCCCCCGCCACCGAGGAGGCTCCCGCCGAGGAAGTTGCCCCCGCCGAGGCCCCCGCTGAGGAGGCCCCCGCCGCCGAGTAAGCGGCCCGTCCCCTGGGACAGACAAAAACAAAAATCATAACTTTTATTATTAGGAGGTAAATCATCATGGCTAGTGAGAAGATTACTGCCCTCATCGAGGAAGTGAAGGGCCTGACCGTTCTGGAGCTGTCCGAGCTGGTGAAGGCTCTGGAGGAGGAGTTCGGCGTGTCCGCCGCCGCTATGGCCGCCCCCGCCGCCGGTGCCGCTGGCGCCGCCCCCGCCGCCGAGGAGAAGACCGAGTTCGACGTGGTCCTGGCCAGCTTCGACGCCGCCGCCAAGATCAAGGTCATCAAGGCCGTCCGCGAGATCACCGGTCAGGGCCTGGCCGAGGCCAAGGCGACCGTCGAGGGCGCCCCCAAGACCCTGAAGGAGGCCGTGTCCAAGGACGAGGCCGAGGAGCTCAAGAAGAAGCTGGAAGAGGCCGGCGCCAAGGTCGAGCTGAAGTAATCCACGCTCTTTCCCACAAACAAAAGCCCGGGTGTGTGACACCCGGGCTTTTCCTCTCCCCCAAAAAGCGGGTGCTGTCCCCGGACAGCACCCGCTTTTTTCATCTTTCGATCAGCGGTTTTTGAAGGCGGTGACCTTCTCCTTGTTGACAAAGGCGCGCATGGCGTCCTTCTGGTCCTCGGTGGAGAAGCACAGGCCAAAGGCCTCGGTCTCATAGGCGGTGCCGGTGGCCATGTCGGTCTGCAGTCCCCGGCGGATGGCGGCCTTGGACTGCCGGACGGCCACCTGGGCGTTGGCGGCGATGGCGTTGGCCAGCTCCAGCGCCTTGTCCATCAGCTCCTCGGCGGGGTAGACGTGGCTGACCAGCCCCAGCTCCTTGGCCTCGTCGGCCCGGATGGTCTTGGCGGTCAGGATCAGCTCCATGGCGTTGGACACCCCCACGATGCGGGCCAGCCGCTGGGTGCCGCCAAAGCCGGGGGTGATGCCCAGCCCCACCTCGGGCTGGCCGAACTTGGCCTTCTCGCTGGCCAGCCGGATGTCACAGGCCATGGACAGCTCACAGCCGCCGCCCAGGGCAAAGCCGTTCACCGCGGCGATGGTGGGCTTGGTCAGGTTCTCCAGCTTCAGGAACACGCCGTTGCCATAGGCGCCGAAGGCCTTGGCCTCCACGGCGGTGAGGGTGGACATCTGGCCGATGTCCGCCCCGGCCACAAAGGAGCGGCCCGCCCCGGTGACGATGGCCACCAGGATCTCCGGGTCCTGCTCCACCTGGTCCAGCACGGCGTCCAGGTCGCGGAGCACCTGATCGTTCAGGGCGTTGAGGGCCTCCGGGCGGTCCATGGTGATGACGCCCACGGCGCCCTTGCGTTCTAATGTGACAAAAGCCATAGGGAAATTCCTCCTCTGATTCAATTTGGTCCCTTGCCCCCCATTATAGCGGATGTTCGCCCCCTCCGCAAGGGGAAACGGATAAATGGCCCCAGGTTTGAATACAGTGGAGGGAAGGGGGGATGACCTTTGGCCGAGAAAATGCTGTCCGCCGGGCGGGGGGCCCTGTTCCTCACCGCCCTGAGCGCGGTGTCCCAGCTGTTGGGCTTCGGCTACCGGGTGGTCCTGTCCCGCCTGGTGGGGGCGGAGGTCATGGGGCTCTATCAGCTGATCATGCCGGTGTACTCCGTCCTGCTCTCCCTCACCGCCGTGGGGCTGACGTCGGCGGTGTCCAACCTGACGCCCCAGCACCTGGCCCTGGGGAACCGGCGGGGGGCGGAGCAGACCCTGGCCACCTGTCTGCGGATCTTCGCCCTGTTGCTGTTGCCGGTGGGGGCCGCCGTGGTCCTGGGGTCGGACGCCATCTCCGTCTATCTCCTGGGGGACGCCCGGACCCAGCTGGGGCTGATCCTGCTGGTCCCCTGCGTGGCCCTGACCGGCGTGGAGAATTTCCACAAGCACTG
This sequence comes from uncultured Oscillospiraceae bacterium, assembly GCA_944385075.1. Classification (GTDB taxonomy): domain Bacteria; phylum Bacillota; class Clostridia; order Oscillospirales; family Oscillospiraceae; genus Lawsonibacter. Next base: position 2,214 of record CALWVW010000095.1, read on the forward strand.
CTTCTACGGCGCGGGGCTGGTCCGCCCCCCCGCGGTGGTGGAGCTGTTGGAACAGCTGGTACGGACGGCGGCCGCCCTGTCCCTGCTGGCCCTCTTTCTCCCCCAGTACCCGGAGCGGGTGGTGGGTCTTATCGTGGGGGGCATGGTGATCTGCGAGATCTTCTCCTCCTGCACCCTGGTGGTCCTCCACCGGAGGCGGCGGGGGTCCGGCCCCCTCCCCGGCCCCGGCGAGGCCGGCCGCCTCCGCCGCCGCAGGGTGCTGGCCGTCGCCCTGCCCATGGGGCTCAACGCCCTGTTGGGCAACCTTCTGGGGGCGGCCAACGCCGCCCTGATCCCCCAGGAGCTGGTGGCCGGCGGCGCGGACCGCTCCGACGCCATCGCCCAGTTCGGGGTGGTCTGTGGGATGACCATGCCCATGCTCTCCCTGCCCATCGTCTTTCTGGGGGCCATCAATCTGGTGCTCATGCCCCGGCTGGCCCGGGCCACCGCCCTGGGCCGGACCGGCGAGATCCGGCGGCTGATCTCCCAGGCCGTCCGCCTGGTCTCCGTCCTCACTCTGCCCGCCATGGCCCTCATGGTGGTGCTGGGCCCCGACCTGGGGCGGGCCATGTTCCACCAGGAGGGGGTGGGCGACTATCTGCTCCCCCTGGCCGCCGCCACCGCCATGGGCTGTTACGGCTCGGTGCTGGCCGCCTGCCTCAACGGGGTGGGGAGCCAGCGGGCCGTGGCCGCCATCTCCCTGCTGGGGGGTGGGGTCCAGTTGCTCTTCACCCTGGCCCTGGTCCCCCTCCCGGGGGTGGGGATGGGGGGCTATGTGGCCGGGGCGGTGGTCTCCACCGCCCTGGAGCTGGCCCTCTGCCTCTGCCGGGCGTGCCGCCGCACGGGACTGCGCCCACAGCTCTTCCAGTGGGCGGTGGCCCCCGGCCTGGCCGCCCTGCTGGCGGGGCTCACCGGCAATCTGCTGTTCCGGTTCCTCCGGGACAGCGGGCTGGCCCTCCCCCCCGCCGGGCTGGCCTCCCTCCTGTTTCTCCTTCTGCTCTACCTGGCCGCGCTCCAGGCCCAGGGGGTCCGGCTCTCGGAAGTCCTGCGGCTGGACTGGTGACCGGCGCTCCCCCGCGCCCGAGGCCCCCGGCCGGACCCACAAAGCCCCGCCGCCCGGTGTGTCCGGGCGGCGGGGCCTGTCTGCTCTGCCGGTCTTTCCCTGTCTCGGGCGCGCCGCTCTAGGGAGTACGGCGGTCCTTTTCTCCCCGGGCGGTGATCTTCGCCGTGTGCTTCACCTGGTCCAGCTCCCGGCTGTGCCGGTTGTGCCGGGCCACCAGGGCCGCGATCTCCCCCTGGGCCTGCTCCACCTCCGCCTTGAAGGTCCGGGCGGACAGCCGCAGGGCCCCGTGGCCCAGGATGATAAGCTGTTCCAGCCCGTCCGAGGTGGCCACCCGCACCCGGTGCTCCCGCCCCAGGTCGTAGGTGGCCTTCTCGATATAGGCGTCGGCGGTCTCCGCCTCCTTGGTATAGACCACGTAGATGTTGTTCCGCTTCTCCACCGAGCCCGGGTTTCCCCGCACCTTGTAGGCGTCGAACACCAGGATGACCACGCACTGCCGGTACCCCTGGTAGTTGGACAGGATCTCCATGAGCATGGTCCGGGCGGCGGACACGTCCTGTTGCGCCACCTGCTTCAGCTCGTCCCAGGCAAAGATGATGTTGTACCCGTCCACCAGCAGATACTCCGGGCCGGTCTTCTGGTTGCGGATGTCGTACTTCCCCTCGTCCAGACTGGTGCGGGCGGGCTTCTTCTGGGGCTGAAAGGCCCGGGGCTCCACCTTGCCATAGGTGCGCTCAAAGACCGCCTGGAGCTCTCTGTCCTGCTCCAGGCTCCCGCCCCGCCAGCTCCGCTGTCCCCCGGCGGGGACGGGGGCGGGCGGCTCCTCCGCCCCCCGGTCCAGGCGCAGGCCGCTGTCCACATGCATATACTCCCGCACCTGGTCCCACTTGACGTTGAAGCCCCCTCCGTGCTCGCAGAACACCGAGTCCGCCGGATTGTCCACGTCCCGCTCCGGGTCATAGCCCAGCCGCTCCACCACCGCCGCCTGGTCGGCGCAGGGCTCGTAGCCGTGGGCGCTGCAGGACAGCCGCCCCATCCCCCGGGTATAGGCGGCCACCTCCCGGCCGTAACCGCGCAGGCCGGCCACCGGGGCGTGGCCGGTCAGCAGGGCCAGCTCCCCCGTCCACCGGGGGGGCTCCATTGTCCCCCCCATCCCCTGCAGGTCGGTCATGGCCCGGCCCACACAGTCCTGGGGGAGCTCCAGCCAGAAGTCATAGTGCGGCTCCAGCAGGATGTTCTCCGCCCGCATCAGCCCCTGGCGCACCGCCCGATAGGTGGCCTGCCGGAAGTCGCCCCCCTCGGTGTGCTTCACATGGGCCCGGCCCGCCACCAGGGTGATCTTCAGATCGGTGACGGGGGAGCCGGTGAGCACCCCCGGGTGGGGCCGCTCCGCCAGGTGGGTCAGGATCAGCCGTTGCCAGTTCAGATCCAGCTGGTCCGTGGGGCACCGGGTATCCAGTTGCAGGCCGCTCCCCCGGGGCCCCGGCTCCAGGAGCAGATGGACCTCCGCGTAGTGGCGCAGGGGCTCGAAGTGGCCCACCCCCTCCACCGGGGCGGCGATGGTCTCCCGGTAGACGATGTTGCCCTCTCCAAAGGCCACCTCCACCCCGAACCGGTCCCGGATCAGGCGGGTCAGCACCTCCAGCTGGACCTCCCCCATCAGCTGGAGGTGGATCTCCCCCAGGGCCTCGCTCCACACCACCCGGAGCTGGGGGTCCTCCTCCTCCAGCTGGCGCAGGTTGGGGAGCATGGTGTGGGGGTCACAGCCCTCGGGCAACAACACCTGATAGGTGAGCACCGGCTCCAGCTCGGGCGCCCGGGCGGGGGGCTCCGCCCCCAGCGCGTCCCCCGGGCGGGTGCGGCTCAGGCCGGTGACGGCGCACACCGTGCCGGCGGGGGCCTCGTCCAGCGTCCGGTATTTCGTGCCGGAGTAGACCCGGAGCTGGCTGACCTTCTCCTGCCAGCCCCCCTCCCCGCCGCCGGACAGGGTGTCCCGCACCCGGAGGGTCCCGCCGGTGACCTTCAAATAGGTGAGCCGATCGTTGCCGTCCCGGGCCACCTTGAACACCCGGGCCCGAAACTCCTCCGGCCAGACCGGGGCGAGGGTATAGCGGCGCAGGCCCTCCAACAGCCGGTCGATCCCCTCCAGCCTGAGGGCGGAGCCGAAGAAGCAGGGGAAGACCAGCCGCCGGGCCACCAGGCCGGCGGCGTCTCTGTCGGTCAGCTCCTCCCCGTCCAGATAGCGCTCCAACAGCCCCTCGTCACAGGCGGCCAGCTCCTCCTGCAGAGGGGCCAGCCCCCCGTCGAAGTCCAGACAGCCGCCATCCAGCCCCCGCTGGAGCCCCTTCAACAGTGCCCCCCGTTCCGCCCCGGGCAGATCCATCTTGTTCACAAACAGAAAGGTGGGGATGTGGTGCCGCTCCAGCAGGCGCCACAGGGTCCGGGTGTGCCCCTGGACCCCGTCGGTCCCGCTGATCACCAGAATGGCGCAGTCCAGCACCTGAAGGGTGCGCTCCATCTCCGCGGAGAAGTCCACATGGCCCGGGGTGTCCAACAGGGTGAGCGCCAGCTCCCCCCAGGTGAGCTCCGCCTGCTTGGAGAAAATGGTGATCCCCCGCTCCCGCTCCACCGCGTCCGTGTCCAGAAAGGCGTCCCGGTGGTCCACCCGGCCCAGCTTTCTCAGGGCCCCGCCGGTATAGAGGAGCCCCTCGGACAGGGTGGTCTTCCCCGCGTCCACGTGGGCCAATATTCCAACGACCAGCTTCTTCATCCCGTCGACTGCTCCTCATCCCTTATTTTTATCAGCATACAATGTTCCCGCCGCCCCGTCAAGTGTCCGCCCCCTCCGGGAGCAAAATCTCCCCCTTTTTAAGATGAGTAGTGATTTCAAGGGAATTTGAAAAATCCCGTCAATTTGTCGGGAACCCCGACAGCTTATTAAAATTTCTTACGCTGTTGGATTTTCTCCTTCCCGTCCTCGATCTGGGCGGTCA
>CALWVW010000096.1 GCA_944385075.1 uncultured Oscillospiraceae bacterium
GGGGAACATTTGGGGGCAATTAGCCCTGTATAACGCCCCTTACAGGGCAGAAAAGATGCAAAAAACGGGCCTGTTTCTGAGAAACAGGCCCGTTAGACGAAGAAAACGTAGTATTGGTAGCAACCTGGTAGCCACCCAGAAACTGGAAGTCCCGGGAGGCCCTGCGCCGCAGGCCCTCCCGGGACTTTTTGGTAGCATTTTGGTAGACGTAAAGGATGGAGCGCAAGCAATTCCGTCTATGACAACGTCTGCATCGCCGCGGACAGCTTGTCCCGGTAGGCCCGCACGGCCTCTGCGGGGGCCACCAGTGTGAGGCTCCCGTCCAGCCCCATGAGCCAGCCAAAAAACTGCGGGCTCATCACCACGGGGATGGTGACTGTGAAGTGCTCCTCGCCGTCGGGGACCAGGATCACGTCCTGGCCAAAGCGGTCCCAGACCAGGCCGGCCTTTTCCCGCCGCCCCCGAAGGGTCACGGTGATCTCCCGCCCGCTGTACATCCCGAAGTGCTTTTGCCCGTACTGGGCCAGTTGGAAATCCGGGTACTGCTTCCTCCCCTCCCGGGGCAGGCCGGTGACCACGATCTCCGTCATTTTATCCACCCGGTAGTGGCGCATCTCCTGGTGGGCGTGGTCAAAGGCCACCAGGTAGTAATTTTCGCTGTTCCAGATCAGACCATAGGGGGAGACGATATACCGCCCCCCCTCCTGCCGGAAGACCTTTTGGCGGTGGATGTCGTAGTCAAAATAGCGGAAGGTGATGGCCTTCTGGCCGGCGATGGCGGTGTGGAGCTTATCCACATTATAATAAATGCTCTCGTTCATCACCTTGATCCGGCCGCTGACATAGACCTGCCGCTGGAGCTGGCCGGCCTGGTGCATGCTGGCCAGCGACTCCAGCTTGCGGATGAGCACATCGCTCTTCTTCTGGGTGATGAACCGGGAGGACTGTACCGCGTCCATCAACAGTTTGACCTCCGGGAGTTCGAAGTCCCGCTCCCCCACAAACCAGCCGGGCGTCTTCCCCCTCCGGCACTGGATATCAAGGCCGAAGAGGCGCAGGGCCTCCAGATCGTCATAGATGCTCTTCCGCTCCGCCTTGATGTCGTACCGGGCCAGCTGTTCGATCATCTGGGCCACGGTGATGGGGTGGTCTTCATCGGTCTGGTGGAGCATGATCTGGTAGAGGTGAAGCAACTTTGTCTTTTGATTCGGACTTTTGGGCATCGGGATCCCCCCTTTGGATGATGCTCTACTCTATCAGAGCAGGCGTCCCATAAACCGGACTGTCATTTCCAGCCGGCCCAGACATCGGGGCAGTACCCCACCGTGGCCTGCTTCCCGTTGCGGACGATGGGAGTCCGCAACAGGGCGGGCTCCTCATACAGTTTTTCCAGCTTGGCCTGGTCGCTGGCCAGGTAGGACCACAGGACGGCGTCCGGGTGGCCAGGGTCCACCAGGTTCTCCAGCCCCACCGCCTGCTTCACGCTGGTCAGCTCCCCCATGCTCATGCCGTATTTTTTCAAATCCACGGACTGGAACCGGATGCGCCGCTCTTTGAACCAGCGCTCGGCCTTTTTCGTGTCGAAGCATTTGTTCTTGCCAAAAATCTGGATATTCATTGTCCGTCCTCCACCGGGATGAAGCGGGGGCCGGAGTAGCCGTCCCGGCACACCTGCTCCGACCACATGGTTGCGGGGCGGACCCAGAGGCCGCCCTCGCCGTACAGCGCGCGGTAGACCACCATGGTCTCCCCCGTCTCCGAGTGGGTGGCCAGCCCGATCACCTGATATTCGTTCCCCTTGAAATGGCGGTAGCGCCCCGGTCGAATGTCCATGTCCCATTCCTCCCCTCTGTTTTGTCGAGTATATCACAGTTTTGATCGCCGGACAAGCGGAGCGGCGGCATGAGAGCCCGGCGCCCGGGCCATACTAATCCCAAGCGACCAGTGAGGGAGGGTGCGGTGGAAGGTGGACAGGGTAACAGGCGGACAGGAAAGCAGGGCCCTCTTTTTTGACGAGGAGGGGGTCCTCCGGGAGATATCGGGCGAGAGGCCGGGGGCGGAGGTCCTGTTCGCCCTGGGGCGCCTGCTGGGGGACGCGGGGCGGGTGGGACTCGGAGGCTCGGCCACCCCGGAGGCCGGGGCGCTTCTGGAGGCGGCCGCCGCCGGGGTGGTTGCCGCCGGCGGGGAGGTGTGGCGCCATGCTCTGCCATGCCCCGCACAGGGGGCCGATCTGGCGGAGCGGTTCCGCCTGCCGGTCTCCCTGTTTGTCCAGGAGTCCGATCACACCGTTCGTCTCCATCTCTTTGACCGGGACGGCCTTCCCCCGGAACCGGCGGCGCAGAGACAGCTGGAGCGGGAACTTCTGCGGGCAGAGGTGGCCCGGGGAGCGGACGGCCGGGCGGGCCGGGTCCTGGCGTGTCCCGTCACACCGGCGCTGTGGGCCCAGAGGCTGGTATCCCGCGCAAAATTCCATCCCCCGATGCTCCGCAGGCCGGTGGTGGCGGTGGGGGATGCCACCCCGGAGGACCGGACCCTCCGGCTCGCCCTGGGGGAGCTGGGATGCCGGCTGGAGCCGGTGTGGCGCCCGGGGATCCCTGCCTTTCAGGCGGGACACGGCGGTTTTCGCCTGACCGCCCAGGACGAGCGGGGGGCGCTGGTGGACGCGAGGCAACTGCTGGTCCTTCTGGCGCTCATCGAGATGGAAAACGGGAGCGGCACGGTGGCGGTGCCGGCGGGGGCGAGCGCGGCCGTGGACCTGGTGGCCGCCGGGTACGGCGGGACCGTCCTGCGCCTGGGCCGGGACGGGGCCCTGGCCCGGGCGCGGTATGCGCAACAGCCCTGGATGCGGCGGGCGGCGGACGCCGCCGTCCGGATCTGCTCTCGGATGGGCATCTCCGGGCAGTCGCTGGAGGTCCTGCTGTCCAAGACGCCCCGCTTCTCCTCCTGGCAACGGGAGGTGCCGCTGAGCTCCGGGTGGGGCGCCGTTGTGCAGGCCATGGCCCGGGAGTCCGGCCGGCAGATCGGGGAGGACGTCCTGCAGATCCGGACCGGGGGGAGCTGGATCTCCCTCTCCCCCTCGGCCCGGCGCTCCGCCCTCCGGGTGGTGTCGGAGGGACCGGATCTGGAGGTGGCCGCCGAGCTGTGCGACTTCTATGCGGGCCGCGTAGCCGCCCTCGACCGGGAGATTTCTGAGCAAGCTGCCCAAGAGGGGGACAAAAAATGATATTTTTGTTCTCCTGTTCCGCATAGTATACTTTTGGAAAAGATTGTGGTATACTATACTTGATATTTTATCATTGATACGCGGCAGGGCCGGGACTGTTTCCCGCCCCCCGCGTTTGATCAATACCGGAACTCCGAACCGCGCTGGCAGGCGGGGACGAGGGCCGGGGCGATGACCTGAAAGGCAAAACGCAGGCGAAGGGACCGCACGCTCCATCCGGCGAGGCAGGGCTGGGATGGCCGCCATCCTTCGTTTTTCTGTTGTGCCCTTTGCACCATGTTTTGCCGCGGGGCGCGTCGCCGCTACATGAGTACGGAAAAACGATCCATTGAGTAAGGAGTATGTATGGCAGAAAAATTGAAAATCATTTCTCTTGGCGGTCTGAACGAGATCGGCAAGAACCTCACCGTCTACGAGTACGGCAACGACATCGTGGTGGTGGACTGCGGGATGGGCTTCCCCGATGACGACATGTACGGCATCGACGTGGTCATCCCCGACGTCACCTATCTGATCAAGAATCAGCAGAAGATCCGGGGCATCTTCATCACCCACGGGCACGAGGACCACATCGGCGCGCTTCCCTATGTGTTGCGCTCGGTGAACGCCCCCATCTACGCCACCCGCATGAGCGCGGGGCTGATCAAGCTGAAGCTGGAGGAGCACCGCCTGCTGGACAAGACCAAGCTCATCACCTGCGAGGCGGGCAACGTGGTCAAGGCGGGGAAATTCTCCGTAGAGTTCATCCACGTAAACCACTCCATCGCCGACGCGGTGGCCTTTGCCATCAAGTGCCCGGTGGGCACGGTGGTCCACACCGGCGACTTCAAGATCGACACCACCCCCATCCAGGGCGGCATGATGGATCTGGCCCGGCTGGGCGAGCTGGGCAAGGAGGGGGTGCTGGCCCTGCTGGCCGACTCCACCAACGTGGAGCGCCCGGGCTACACCCGGAGCGAGCGGAGCGTGGGCAACTCCTTTGACGCCCTGTTCCGCGGATGCCAGGAGCGGATCATCGTCACCACCTTCGCCAGCAACGTGGACCGGATCCAGCAGATCATCGACGTGGCCTCCCGCTACGGGCGGAAGGTGGCGGTCACCGGCCGGAGCATGGAGAACGCCATGAAGGTGTCCACCGAGCTGGGCTACATGAATATCCCGGACGGGGTCCTGATGGACCTGAACCACATCAAGTCCCTGCCCAAGCACAAGGTCTGCATCATCACCACCGGCAGTCAGGGCGAGACCATGTCCGCCCTGTCCCGGATGGCCTTCAACACCCACCGGCAGGTGGACATCCTGCCCGGCGACCGGATCATCATCTCCGCCAGCGCCATCCCGGGCAACGAGAACTCCATCGGCAACGTGGTCAACGAGCTGTACCGCAAGGGGGCCGAGGTCCTCAATGAGCGGGAGCTGGCCCTCCACGTGTCCGGCCACGCCTGCCAGGAGGAGCTGAAGATCGTCCACGCCCTGGTCAAGCCCAAGTTCTTCATCCCCGTCCACGGGGAGCAGCGGCACCTGCAGATCCACGCCAAGCTGGCCCAGCAGATGGGGATGGAGCCCAACCACATCCTCATCAGCGACATCGGAAAGGTCATGGAGCTCACCCCCAACTCCGCCAAGATCACCGGCACCGTCACCGCGGGGCAGGTGTTCGTGGACGGCTACGGCGTGGGCGACGTGGGGAGCGTGGTCCTGCGGGACCGCCGCCACCTGGCCCAGGACGGCGTCATCGTGGTGGTGCTGTCCATGTCCGGCGAGGACGGGGCCCTGGTGTCCGGCCCGGACATCATCACCCGGGGCTTCGTCTACGTGAAGGAGTCCGAGGGCCTGATGGAGGAGCTCCGCCAGGTGGCCCTGGAGGCCCTGCAGAGCGTGGACACCCGCTACTCCACCGACTGGTCGGCCATCAAGTCCGCCATCAAGGGCGACCTGTCCGGCTTCCTTTATAAAAAGACCAAGCGCAGTCCCATGATCCTGCCTGTTATCATGGAGGTCTGAGCAGAAAAAAGCCCGCCTGTTCCCGAGAAGGAGCAGGCGGGCTTTTTGTTGGAAAGTTGTACGCCGGGGTGCAACCGGCGGGCCCCGGGCCATTATATATAAGGTAGAGGGGCTTGCCCCCTCCCGCCGGTTTTGCACCGCACCTTTTGATTAGGGGGATTTCGCCGCCCCGGCGGCGAGTGGCTTTTTGAGCGATCAGAAAGCCACCAAAGAATCGCCGGGGGACGGCTCCGGCGAGCACCAAGTGGTGCTCTTAGTCGCCTGCCCCCCGGACCCCCGTTTACAGGAGAGCTTGGTACGGAAACCTGGCGCAAATGTACCGGCGCGGGGTGGTCTCTGACACTCAGCCGTTCTCCCGCCCGTTGCCACTGTGCGGTAAACCCAGAGGGCCGTCCGTGCTACCCGCCTCGGACGCGCCTCCACCGGTGCGCCCCCGTGGTGCGGCGGGCGTCGGGTGGTGCGACCCTGTAGGGCGCGGCATCCTTGACGCGCCGTCTTCATGTGACGTAACAACGTAGGGCGGGGGCTTGCCCCGCCGCCGATTCTGCATCGCACCCTCAGCGTTCTCCGTAGGGGCGGCCCCGTGTGGCCGCCCGCAGGTGCACACTGTGCGCCCGTCTCGTCATTCCGAGGCCCCGGAGGGGCCGTGGGAATCCGTCTTTCCTGGACGGGGGCACGGATTGCCACGTCGGGCCTACGGCCCTCCTCGCAATGACGGATTACGGACCAGCTTTTTCGTACGGGCGGCCCTGTGTGGCCGCCTGCGGGCCGATGAGGACAGAAGGTGAATTGCCCCAAAGGGGCAAGAGAGGCCACCCTGGGGTGTCGGCCCCTACGAGATCAACGGAACACATGGAACGGGCGGGTCTGGGACCCGCCCCTACGGTGAACATCGGAAATGTGGTGCGAACCGACGCCCGCCCGCACCACGGGGGAGCACCAATGGAGGCGCGTCTAAACGGTTAGAGGGAGAATTTCTCTGGTTTTGCCGCACAGTGGCAACGGGCGGGAGAACGGC
>CALWVW010000097.1 GCA_944385075.1 uncultured Oscillospiraceae bacterium
TGTGCCGGAACCAGGCCCGGAGCGCAAAAAAGAAGATCACATACAGCACCATCAGCCCAGTGCACACATAGGCCACCAGCTCCTGCCCGGTCCACATGGCAACCAGGCTCCCGATCCCGGTGCAAGAGACGGTCAGATTGCCCGCCAGGGCCTCGGTCTTTTCCTGGATCAGCTTGTTCCGCTCGTCCTGCCGCTCCAGATCCGCCTGCCGCCGTTCCTCCGGGGACAGATTGTTGTAGGCGACCAGAGCGAACAACTGTAGCACCAAAAGCGTGATCCCTATGTTCAGCGCCCCGGCAGTCAGCTCCTGAAGCTGGGCCAGCCCGAGGTTGGTGACGATTTTCCCCATCACCCCCAGCAGGATCAGGATCGCCGCCATGCTCCAATCCCACGGCCTCGGTTTTTGCCGCATCCGCTTCATACCTCTCCCTCCTCAAACAAGAAGACTTCCTCGATGGTCAGGCCAAAATATTTTGCGATCCTGTGGGCCAGAAGCAGGGAGGCGTTGTACCGCCCGCTCTCCAGGGAGATGATGGTCTGCCGGGTGACGTCCACCGCGTCGGCCAGCTCCGCCTGGGAGATCTTCCGCTCCTTCCTCAGCTCCGCGATCCGGTTGGTCACGCCGTCCCCTCCTTTCTCTTGGAAAATAAGTAAAGCTCGCTTTACACCTCGGAGTATAGCACGCTTTACATTTTGTGTCAAGCCAGCTTTACATGTTTTCCGAAAAAATTTTTGCCGCCCCCGCCGGATTTGCGAAACAGGGCGAAACATGCTATGATAAAAGAAATCGGAAACCGCGAAGCCACAGACAAGGGGGCTCTTCCATGCTGGGACACAAAAAACAGCCGCCCGCCCGGGAACAGCTGGGCATCTATATCCACATCCCCTTTTGCCGGAGCAAGTGCGACTACTGCGACTTCTACTCTCTGGCGGGGCGGGAGGAGCGGATGGGGGACTACCAGCGGGCCCTGCTGGCCCACATCCGGGAGACCGCCCAGGTGATCCAGGGGCATACCGTGGACACCGTCTACTTCGGCGGCGGCACCCCCAGCTATTTCGGGGAGAAGCGCCTGCGGGAGCTGTTGGCCGCGGTGCGCAAGTGCTTCCCGGTGGACAAGGACGCGGAGATCACCCTGGAGGCCAACCCGGACAGTGTGGATGAGAAGTCCCTGCGCCGGTTGCGGAAGGCGGGGTTCAACCGCCTGTCCCTGGGGCTCCAGTCCGCCCGGCCGGAGGAGCTGGCCGCCGTCCACCGCCCCCACACGGTGGAGCAGGGGGACCGGGCGGTGGCCGCCGCCCGAAAGGCCAAGTTTTCCAACCTGTCTCTGGACCTGATCTATGGGTTGCCCGGACAGACCCCGGACAGCTGGCGCGCCACCGTGGAGCACGCCCTGGCCCTGGAGCCGGAGCACCTGTCCTGCTACGGGCTGAAGGTGGAAGAGGGGACCCCCCTGGCCGCCCGGGTGGCGGCGGGGGAGGTCCTGCCCGACGACGACGCCCAGGCCGACCTGTACCTGTGGACGGTGGACCGGCTGGCCCGGGCGGGCTATGAGCAGTACGAGATCTCCAACTTCGCCAGGCCCGGTTTGGAATCCCGGCACAATCTGCGCTACTGGCTGACCCGGCCCTATCTGGGCTTCGGCCCCGGGGCCCACTCGGACTTCGGCGGGCGGCGGTACGCCTGGGTCCGGGACCTGGACGGCTATATCCAGGGGGTGCTGAAGGGCGGCCCCCTGCTGGACAGCGAGGACCGCATCCCGGACCGGGAGCGGGGGAGCGAGTACCTGATGCTCCGGTTGCGCACCGCCCGGGGCGTCGAGGAGTGGGAGTACCGGAGCGCCTACTTTATGGACTTCGCCCCCATCGAACAGCGCCTCCGGGACTTCGCGGCCCAGGGGTGGGCGGAGCACACCGCCGAAGGCCGCTGGCGGCTGACCCCCCGGGGATTCCTGCTGTCCAACCAGCTGATCGGCGACCTGCTGGAGCGGCAGGAGCAGGCCACCCTGTCCACTCTTCTGCCCCGGGCCAGGGAGCAGTTCGGCACCCGGAGAGAGGGACCCCTGTAATATTTTGTCAACCAATTTTCGCCATTGGTCAGTTTTGGGGGATAATTTCCGTTTTTGCCCGTCTTTTTTTACAAATTCATTGTGGAAATGCAAAATTGATTGCCTCCCGGGCATAATAGTGCTATAATATATAAGATTCCGTGTGCCCCGCCGCCCGGCGCCGGGCCCAGATCAAGACATTTATGTGGCAGATCTGCCATTGTTCCGATGGGATTTCGGGTTATCAATTCTCAAAGAGGGTGCTCGATTTGACCAAATATCAAATCCGCGGGGGCAACCCCCTGCACGGTACCATCCGCATCAGCGGGGCCAAAAACGCGGCGGTGGCCATCATCCCCGCCGCCCTGCTGGTGGATGGGGTGTGCCGGATCGAAAATATTCCCCAGATCAGCGACGTGACTCTGATCCTCCAGATCCTCCGGGAGCTGGGGGCTGACGTGCGTACCATCAACCGCACCACGGTGGAGGTGGACTGCTCCCACATCCGCAACAGGCAGGTCCCCTATGAGCTGGCGCGGAAGATCCGGGCCAGCTATTACCTGGTGGGCTCCCTGCTGGGCCGCTTCGGCTGGGCCGAGGTGCCCCTGCCCGGGGGGTGCGACCTGGGCGGCCGCCCCATCGATCAGCACATCAAGGGCTTTGTGGCCATGGGGGCCGAGGTGGACGTGCGCAACGGCCTGATCTACGCCCAGGTGCCCGGCGGGGGCCGCCTGCCCGGGGGCCAGGTGTATCTGGATATGGTCTCCGTGGGGGCCACCATGAACATCATGCTGGCCGCCACCCTGGCCCGGGGGATGACGGTCATCGAGAACGCCGCCAAGGAGCCCCACATCGTGGACCTGGCCAACTTCCTCAACTCCATGGGCGCCGACATCATGGGCGCCGGGACCGACGTGATCAAGATCCGCGGGGTGGAGCGGTTGCGCGGCGGGGCCTACTCCATCATCCCCGACCAGATCGAGGCGGGCACCTATATGGCCGCCGTGGCCTCCGCCGGGGGAGAGGTCCTGATCAAAAACGTCATCCCCAAGCACCTGGACTGTATCACCGCCAAACTGGTGGAGATGGGCGTGACGGTAGAGGAGCAGGACGACGCCGTTCTGGTCCGCCGCACCGGGCCCATGAGCCGGGTCAACGTGAAGACCATGCCCTACCCCGGCTTCCCCACCGATATGCAACCCCAGATCGCGGCGGTGCTGTGCATCGCCCGGGGGACCAGCGTCCTCACCGAGGGGGTGTGGGACAACCGCTACCGCTACGTGGACGAGTTCCGCCGCATGGGGGCCCACATCCAGGTGGACGGCAAGGTGGCCGTCATCGAGGGGGTGGAGCGGCTCACCGGGGCGCCCATCCACGCCTGCGACCTGCGGGCGGGGGCCGCCATGGTCATCGCCGGTCTGGCCGCCCAGGGGATCACGGAGATCGACGGGATCCACCACATCGAGCGGGGCTATGAGACCCTGGTGGAGAAGCTGTCCGCCGTGGGGGCCGACATCCGGTCCATCGTGGTCCCCGACGAGGAGAACCAGTCCCAGGTGGGCTGAAATCAGAGATAGGAGCTAGGAGATAGAAGATAGGAGCTTGCGCGGGAACATGGCTGTGAAGCGGCCGTCCCTATCTCCTATCTGCTATCTCCTATCTGTTGAGAAGGGGGAAGGATTTTCGTGCTGACGTGTACCACCCTGGCCAGCGGCTCCAGTGGGAACGCGATGCTGGTGTCCTGCGGCGGCACCCATGTGCTGGTGGACGCGGGCGTGTCCGCCCGGCGCATCACCGGCGGGCTGGCGGCCCTGGGGGTGGCGCCCGGGGAGCTGTCCGCCATCCTGGTCACCCACGAGCACCACGACCACATCGCCGGTCTGGCCGTACTGACCAAGCGGGTCCGCGTCCCCATCGTGGCCACCGCCCCCACCTGCCGGCGCATCTGCTACAAGGTCCCCTTTGTGGACGACCTGGTGCGGGAGCAGGAGGCCGGCACCGGCTTTCAGCTGGGGAGCCTCTGGGTGGAGTCCTTTCCCACGCCCCACGACGCGGCGGGGAGCGTGGGCTACGTCATCTCCGGCGCGGGGAGCCGCATGGCCCTCTGCACCGACCTGGGCTATGTGACGCCCGAGGTTCTGGCGGCGGTGGAAGGGTGCGATCTTCTGGTGTGCGAGACCAACCATGACGAGGACTGGGTCCGGACCGGGCCCTACCCCTACTCCCTCAAACAGCGGATCCTGGGGGACTACGGCCACCTGTCCAACGAGGCGGGGGCCGAGCTGGCCGCCCGGGCGGTGGAGGGCGGGACCCGCGCCGTGGTCCTGGCCCACCTCTCCCAGCAGAACAACACCCCCGCTCACGCCCGCCAGGTGGTGTGCCGCCGGCTGGCGGCCATGGGGTTTGACCCGGAGCGGGACATCTCGCTGGCGGTGGCCCCCCAGGACCGGCCCGGCCCTACATACCGGCTCGTCCGGGGGGAGCTCGCCTCCGCGCCCGCCTGTGGGGAGGCGGTCCTGTGCTGAGTGTCTCCCTGGTCTGCGTGGGAAAGCTGAAGGAGAAGTTCTACCGGGACGCCTGCGCCGAGTACCAGAAGCGGCTGTCCGCCTTCTGCAAGCTGGCGGTGGTGGAGATCCCGGAGGAAGCTCTCCCCCAGGAGCCGTCCCGGGCCCAGATCGACGCCGCCCTGGAGCGGGAGGCCACCGCCATCCGGAGCAAGCTCCCGCCCAGCACCAGCCTGGTCTGTCTGTGCGTGGAGGGTAAGCTCTGCTCCAGCCCGGAGCTGGCCGGCCTGGTCCGCTCCTGGGAGCAGTCCTCCGCCAAGCACCTGGCCTTTGTGATCGGCGGCTCCTACGGCCTGGCCCAGTCCCTGAAGGCGGAGGCCTGGCTCCGGCTTTCCATGTCCCCCATGACCTTCCCCCACCATCTGGCCCGGGTCATGGTGCTGGAACAGCTCTACCGGGCCGTCCAGATCAATGCGGGCTCCAAATATCACAAATGACCCGCCTGGCGGTTGCCGGGCGGGTCATTTCCTATTCTGTGATATTTTCCGGGATCCAGGGGTACTCCTCCCTGGCAAAGGTCCGCAGGATGGCCTCAAAGATCACCCTCGCCCCGTCACAGGGCACCGCCATCCCGACCTGGCGGCGGACGCTCTCCTTGCCACCCAGGAACACATAGTCGTCCGGGAAGGTCTGGAGCCGCGCCCGCTCCCGGTTGGTGAGGGCTCTGGACTCCGCCCAGTGGTAGATGTGCGTCCCGCCGCCGCCGCTCCCCGTGACCGTGTAGGCGGGCTTGTCCGGGTCCAGCCGCTTGTAGATCTGGCTGATCTTCGCCCCCGAGACGTGGAGCTTCAGCTCCTCCGGGAGGTCGGCGGTAAAGGCGTTCTCCCCGGGCCTGATGTGCTCCAGCCGCCGGACCACCACGGGAGACTGGCGGGTCCGCTCATTGTTGGGCGCGCCCTCCGGGATGGGCGGCTCCTCCAGTGCCTGCCGGCAGGTGCGGACCTTGTAGCCCCCCGGCGACGGGACCCGGAATTTCAATCCCAGGTCTTTCCGGATTCCGACAATGATGATCCGGTGCCGGGTCTGGGGGACACCGTACTCCTCGAATTTGTACAGGTGGGGCGTGATGGTGTACCCGGCCTCCTCCAGCTCCCGCAGAATCTTCTCGAAGGTCTTCCCCTCGTTGGCGCTCTTGAGCCCGCCCACATTTTCCGCCAGAAACCACTGGGGTCGAAACAGCTTGAGGGCCTTCACCCCGTATGTATACAGCGGGCCGTACTCTCCGGCCTCTCCCTTCCGCTCGCCGACGACGCTGTAGTCATTGCAGGGAAAGCCGAATGCCAGCGCGTCGATGGGCCCCAGGGTGGTCAGGTCCAACTCCCGCACGTCTTTCAGAATGACAGAGCCTGGCTTCCCTCTGCAGATATTGTGCGCATAGGTCTGACAGCTGTCCCGGTCATAGTCGGTCGCCCATGCGTGGACGATGCGGCAATTTTGATCTCCGATGTCCGCCGTCATCGCCCCGTAGGACAGCCCCCCCGGCCCGCAAAACAGCTCTCCCAGTTGAAAAATCGGCATTGGATCTCCCCCGAATGACTTCTTCTGCTCAGCGGGCGCGCCCCACTCTGCTTGGAATATAAAGTCTCATGTC
>CALWVW010000098.1 GCA_944385075.1 uncultured Oscillospiraceae bacterium
ACCAGGCGTCCTCCCCCTTCACCTCGGGGAGCACCAATTCCAGCGCCTTGATGCCCACCTCCATCATGGAGTCGTCCGGCTCGAAGGTGGTGAAATTCTGTAGCCAGAGGCCGGGGGCCACCAGAAGCCGGGTGACCGGCCCGTCGTGCCGGCCGGCCCACCGGTTGAACTCATAGCTGATCCCCACGATGAGGGGGAGCATGATCAGGTGGGCCAGAAAGCGCAGGATGGGGTTGCTCACCGGCCAGATGGCAAAGACCACGGTGGACACCAGAATGGAGATGGCGATGACCATGAACAGAAAGCTGGTGCCGCATCGGGGGTGGTGGCGGGGCTGTTTGCGCACGTTCTCCACCGTCAGGGGGAGGCCCGCCTCATAGCAGAAGATGGTCTTGTGCTCCGCCCCGTGGTAGGAGAACACCCGCCTCATCTCCCCCATCCGGGAGCAGAGGGCCAGGTAGGCCACAAAGATCGCGATCTTCAACAGGCTCTCCGCCAGGTTCCGCAACAGCATGGAGTCGTCGATCAGGGTGACCGCCGTCCCCAGCAGGGTGGGCAACAGGAAGAACAGGCCGATGGACATACCCACCCCCAGCACCACCGCCAGGGTGGTGAAGAAGGCGGCCGCCTTGTCGCTCCCCAGCCTGTTTTCCAGCCAGGCCTCAAATTTGGAGGGCTCCTCCTCTTCCTCCCCGTCCGCGGCGAACTGGGCGGAGAACATGAGGGCGGTCACCCCGTTGTACATAGAGTCGCAGAAGTTGACCACCCCGCGGATCAGGGGCCAGCCCAGGACCGGGTGCTTGTCCTTGATGAATTTCAGTTCCTTCTCCTGGATCTCCAGCTCCCCGTCCGGCTTTCGGACCACCACCGCCTGCTTCTTCGGGCCGCGCATCATGATCCCCTCGATCAGGGCCTGGCCGCCGCACATGGTCTTGAAGCCCTTCCCCGTGCGGCAACCGGAATCGTTTTGTCTTGTCTGCATGGATCTGTTGTCTCTCCTTATTGGACTTCGCCCAAAAGAAGCCGTCTCCCTCACCGGGCGGCCACAGGCCGGCCGCGGTCCCCACATGACGTCTTATGGGTATTGTATCAAAATATGCCGGGTATGGCAAGGAAAAAATCGAACTTATGTTTCAATCGGTAGCGTGATGGTGACCACACAGCCGCCGCCCTCCGCGTTTCCGATCTCCAGACTGCCCTCGTGCCGGGTGACGATCTCCTCGCATACGGCCAGACCGATCCCGGAGCCCCGGGCCTTGGAGCTCCCCTTGTAAAACTTGTTCTTGATGAAGGGCAACTCCTCCTCGGGCACCCCCGGGCCGTAGTCCCGGATGCGCACCACTGCGTCCTCCCCCTCCTGGGCGATGGAGACGTCGATGCGCCTGCCCGAGCCGCCGTGCTTGCCGGCGTTGTCCAGCAGATTGCAGAACACCTGCCGCAACCGCTCCGGGTCCCCGGAGATGGGCAGGGCCTCCTCCGGGCAGTCGATGTAGTTCAGGGTGATCCCCTCCCGGCGGAAGAACTCGGTATAGGTGTACACCGCGTCCTCCAGCTCCGCCTTCAGGTCCAGCGGCTCCACCGAGAGGGTGAACCGCCCGTCCTCGATCCTGGAGAACTCCAACAGCTCCTCCACCATGTTGGTCAGGCGCCGGGCCTCGGAGACGATGATCCCCATCCCCTTGCGCAGGTCCTCCGCCTCCCGGATCTCGCCGCTCTCGATGGTCTCCGCCCAGCCGGTGATGGCCGTCAGGGGGGTGCGCAACTCGTGGGAGACGGAGGAGATGAACTCCGACTGGGTCTTCTCCGCCTGCCGGATCTTCCGGGACATGTCGTTGATGGCGTCTGTCAGCTCGCCGATCTCGTCGTCCGACTTTTTCTCGATCTGGACCCCGTAGCTCCCGTCGGCGATCACCCGGGTGATCTCGGTCAGGCCGGCCAGCGGCTCCACGATGGAGCGGACGAAGTAGAGGTTGGAGAAGTACACCATGGCGAAGATCCCCAGGGCGATGGTGATGATCACCGCCTCAGAGAAGATGAACTGCCGGTCGATCCCGGACAGGGAGGTCACATAGCGGATCACCCCCACCACCTCCCCCTGGTAGAGCACCGGGCTGGAGGCGGCCAGGATGCGCTCCCCGGTGGAGGGGTCCCGCCCCCTCCAGTGGCCGGTCACCTGCTCCTCCAGCGCCCGCTGGATGTCCGGCGTGTTGGGGGTGGTCCCGGCGGTCAGCGCGTTGCCCGAATAGAGCACCGCCCCCGCCGTGTCCAGGAACTGGAGCTCCAGCTGGTTCTTCTCCTCGTAGTTGTTGACCGTCTGCTGGGCCGCCGACCGGTAGTCCGACCGGGTATAGAGGCGGAATCCGTTGGCCATGGAGCTGGCCCGCTTCTCCAGGTCGTCCGCCGTGTCGCTGTAGTAGTAGTTGGACAGGGCCGCCGTCAGGGTGCTGACCGCCAGGATCAGGATCAGCACCACGATGCCCACGCTGTTGACCAGCCAGCGGCGGCGGATGCCCTTGATTTTTACCTTGTCGTTCAGTCTTGTGGTCTTGGCCAAAGGGCTCCACCTCCTTCCGCTCTGTGTGCCGCGGCCCGGCTTGCCGTCAGCTCCCCCACTTGTAGCCGTACCCCCACACCGTGTTGATGTAGGTGGGCTTCTGGGCGTTGTCCTCGATCTTGATCCGCAGGCGGCGGATGTTCACGTCCACGATCTTCAGCTCGCCGAAATAGTCCTTGCCCCAGACCGTGTCCAGGATCTCCTCCCGGGACAGGGCCTTTCCGGGGTTCTCCATGAACAGCTTGACGATGGAGTACTCCACCTGGGTCAGCTTGACCCGCTGTCCGTTCTTCTCCAGGGTGCGGTTGCGGGTGTTCAGCAGGAACGGGGGGTCGCTGATCTCGTCGGGGGAGACCACCACCTCGTCCCCGCCGGTGCGGCGGAACAGGGCGTCCACCCGGGCGGTGAGCTCCGCCGGGGAGAAGGGCTTGGTCACATAGTCGTCCGCCCCGGTCATCAGGCCGGTCACCTTGTCCATCTCCTGGGCCCGGGCGGTGAGCATGATGATCCCGATCTTGTTGTCCATGGCCCGGATGCGGCGGCACACCTCGAACCCGTCGATCCCCGGCAACATGATGTCCAGCAGGGCCACCTTGATGTCCGGGTTCTCCTTCAGGGCCACCAGGGCATCCTCCCCCGTGGCCGCCTCCACCGTCTGATAGCCCGCCCGCTTCAGGTTGATGACCACAAAACTGCGGATATTCTCTTCGTCCTCCAGGACCAACACTTTTCTCATGGGCTTGTCCTCTCTTTATTTACTCTGCCGGCGGCGGGTCAGTCGTAATACCAGCTGGACTGGACCGTCTGGAACCGGTCCAGCAGATCCATCTCGTCCAGGCCGCAGTCCCAACTGCCGGGGTGGAACTGGGCGGCGTAGATCACGCCCTCCTCCTCCAGCAGGACGAACCAGCCGTTGGCCTCCAGCTCGCCGCTCCGGCTGGAGGCCAGGCGGTAGATGCTCAGGAAGGGCTCCGGCTCCCGGTCCTCTCCCCGCCAGTGGGAGAAGATCACCTCCCGCTGGCCGGTCACCGCGTCGTTGCGGGAGATGGTGATCTCGTCCCGCCAGTCCTCCGGGATCTCCAGATACCAGCCGTCCGACACGTTGTGATAGGTGGTCATGACGTGGTTCCGGTGGCCGTTTTCATCGTACTGGCACCAGTCGATCAGCCAGAAATTGGCCGAGTCGCTCTCCCCATAGGTGGGCAACGGAGAGGGGGAGGGGAGCTCCAGCACATAGTCGTCGTTGATGTCGGTGGGGGTGACCTCGGTATAGCCCTGGACGATCTCCCGGCTGACCCCCGTCTTATCCAGGGTCAGGTTGGCAAGCTCCCCGCCCTGATAGGCCACAATGTCCATGGCCCTCCGGCCGTCGGACAGGGTGCCGGTGATGTACAGCGCCGGCACCGAGTAGCCCCCCGCCAGATAGTTGGAGCGGATGCGGAACAGCTCGGTGATCCCCGTGGACAGCGGCACCTGGTCCAGGGGGGTGAGGGCCCCCTCCTGCCAGCCGTACAGCTCCACATAGCTGTTGATCCCGCTGGAGTCCATCCGGATCACCGCCACCTCTGTCCGGGTGTCCTGGTCCATATCCAGGGGGAAGACCCCGCTGGACCCGTCGCTGGCCACACTGCACCGGGTCAGCAACAAGGTGGCGCCCAGCAGATCCTCCCGGGACATGGCTCGGAGCTCCTCCTGCTGGCTCTCCTCGTCCAGCTCCTGCCCGGGCAGGGGGATCTCGTCCAGGGTATACACCCCCAGCTGGTAGGCGCCGGTGTTGATCTGCCAGTTGACCACCAGCTCCTTCCGGCCGGTGCCGTTGAGCTCCACATAGTCAATGGTGTAGATGGAGCTCCCCTCGCCCTCCACCACGCCGGTGACCACAAACTCCTCCCCGATCTGGGTGAACACATAGATGCGCATGGGGCGCTCCACGCCCCCCGCCCGCAGGAAGGTGACCGCGCTCTCCCGGCGCCCGTCGCCGTCCAGGTCCTGGAGCTGGATGGTGGCCGTATTGTCGCCGGACAGGATGCTGGCGTCCTCCACAGTGACGCCCAGCTCCGTGCCCAGACTGCTCTTCACGGTCCGGATCACGCCGTTGAGCTGTTCATAGCCCGCCGACTTCTCCGGCTGGCGGTAGAGGGCCTCCGGGGTGCGGAACAGACAGCCGGACAGGGTCAGCAACATGGCCAGTACCAGCAGAAGGGATCTCCATTTTTTCTTCACCGCGCCCACTCCCCTTTCCGTCCGTCCGGAGGCGATCCACCACATAGTGGTGCTGTTTATCATCATACCACAAGTCATCGAAAAAGAACATATCTTTTTCTCATTTTTCCCACTTTCCCGGACAAGACTCAGCGCCCACCCCGCCGTGCGGGGTGGGCGCTGTGATTCAACTTGCCTGGGGCAGGGTAACGGTGGCCTTGAACAGGTCGCCGTCCACCGTCAGTTCAAAGGTGCCGCCCTGGAGCTCCGTGAGACTGCGGGCGATGGACAGCCCCAGCCCGGAGCCCTCGGTGGTCCGGGACTCCTCCCCACGGACGAACCGCTCCATCAGCCGCTCCGGGGGCACGTTCAGGGGCTCCCGGGAGATGTTCTTCACCGACAGGGTCACCTGCCCCTTCCCCCGGGTCAGGTCCAGATAGATCCGGGTGCCCTCCATGGCGTACTTGGCGCAGTTGGACAGCAGATTGTCGATGACCCGCCACAGGTGCCGCCCGTCGGCGTACACCCAGGTCTCCCCCTCGGGCAGATTGGACACCACCGTCAGCTTCCGGGCCTCCAGCTTCTCGGCCCACTCCCCCAGGGCCTGGTCCATGAGCTGGCCCATGCCGATCTTCTCCCGGTGGACGGCCAGGGTGCCGGTGGACGCCTTGCTGGCCTCCACCAGGTCCTCGGTGAGCTTCTTCAGCCGCTGGGACTTCCGGTCCAGCACCTGGATATACTCCGCCGCCTTGGGGTCGGTCTGCTCCGTGGTTTTCAGCAGGTCCACATAGTTGATGATGGAGGTGAGGGGGGTCTTCAGGTCGTGGGAAACGTTGGTGATGAGCTCGGCCTTGAACCGCTCGCTCCGCATCTTCTCGTCCACCGCCCCGGCCAGCCCCACCGAGATGTTGTTCAGGTCCTCCGCCTGCATCCGCAGGTCGTGGGGCATCAGCCGGGTGTCCACCCGGTGGTCCAGGTCGCCGGCGGCGATGGCCCGGCTCCCCTTCCGCAGGCGGCTCATCCCCACCGCCCACCAGCACAGGAACAGGAGGACCACCACATTGAGGGCCAGCCAGAAAATACTGGATCCCCAGTAATACTGGTTGCTAAATGCGATCAGGTCCACAAAGAAGTACAGCAAAAAGGCGACAGCCGTCTTCCAGGTGAAGGGCAGGTTCCGCAGGAACTCTCTCAGCACCCGGAGGGTCCCGGTCAGCACCCTGCACAGCAGGGTGCTCCGGGCCAGGGCCCGGGCCTTCACCCGCACCGCCAGGGTGCGCAGGGTCAGGGCG
>CALWVW010000099.1 GCA_944385075.1 uncultured Oscillospiraceae bacterium
CTGGTGTGGGTGTAGGCCGCCGGGTTGATGACGATGCCGTCCACTTCTCCCAGGGCCCACTGGATCTTGTCCACCAGGTCCCCCTCGTGGTTGGACTGGTAGAGCTCCACCTGGACCCCCAGCTGTTCGCAGGTGGTCCGGACCAGCCGCTCCAGGGCGGCGTAGTCCTGCCGCCCGTAGATGTCGGGCTCCCGGACCCCCAGAAGGTTCAGGTTGGGCCCGTTGATGACCAGCAGTTTCATTGCTCCAGCCTCCTTATGATCTCGTCCGCCGCGCCCTCCACCGTCCGGTTGTCCACCGTCCAGTCGGACACCCCCTCATAGAGGGGGAGGCGCTGGCGGTACAGCTCCTCCAGGGGGCGGCTCTGGGAGAGGGGCCGCCCCTCCACCGGCAACTGGTCCAGGGGTCGGCGCAGAAAGATCACCGTGGAGTTCTGCCGCATGGGCGCCCAGTTCTCCCGCCGGGTGACCACGCCGCCGCCGGTGGCGATGACCCGGCCGGACTCCCTGGCCTCCCGGCACAAAATCCGGTGCTCCCGTTGCCGGAAGCCCTCCTCCCCCTCCCGGGCGAAGATCTCCGGGATGGGACAGCCGGCCTCCGCCTCGATCTCGCTGTCCAGGTCCACCAGCGGCCGGCCCAGCCGCCCGGCCAGCGCCCGGCCCACCGTGGACTTGCCACAGCCGGGCATCCCCACCAGCAACAGGTTCCGGGCGTCCCGGTCCATCTCCCGGGTGATCTCCTCCACCCGGCCGTCCGGGATGGGCCGGCCCAGGAAGAGCTCGGCCGCCGCCTTCGCCTGGGCCACCAGCATCCCCAGACCGTTGGACCGGCACAGCCCCCTCTCCTCCCCCTGCAACAGCAGCCGGGTCTTCAGGGGGTTGTAAATGAGGTCGAAGACCCCCTCCAGCCGGGGAAAGAGGGACAGGTCCACCGGTTGCTCCTCCACCCGGGGGTACATCCCCACCGGGGTGGCGTTGACCAGGAGCTGGGCGTCCCCGTGCCGGTCCAGATTGCCGTAGTTGTTCTCGCCGGCGCGGGAGATGGCCACCCGCTCCCCCGCCCCCAGATCCCGCAGGACCGTGTGGACCGTCAGGGAGGCGCCCCCCGTCCCCAGGACCAGAGCCTTTCTCCCCGCCACCCGGGCCCCCGCGGACAGGAGCAGGTGGCGAAATCCGTCATAGTCGGTGTTGTGGCCCAGCAGGGTTCCGTCCGGGCGGCGGACGATGGTGTTGACGCTCCCGATCCGCCGGGCCTGCTCGGTGAGCTCCCGACAGTAGGGGATCACCGCCTTCTTATAGGGGATGGTCACGTTCAGCCCCCGGAACTGCCCCTTTTCCAGAAAGGGGCCTAGCTCCTCCGGCTCCAGCTCCACCAGCCGGTAGTCGTAGTCCGCCAGCCTGTGGTGGATAGCGGGGGAAAAGCTGTGGCCCAGCTTCTCCCCGATCAGGCCGTACTCCAGCGCCGCCATGGTCAGCAGATGACCTCGTTATAGGTGCCCAGATAGCGGAACTGCTCGCTCTCTGCCTCCAGATCCTGGAACAGCCGGGCGATCTCCGGGGCGTACACGGAGCACTCCAGGTCGAAGTAGAACATGAACTCGAACTCCCGGTCGGGCAGGGGGCGGCTCTCCAGCTTTCTCAGGTTGATGCCCAGGGCGTAGAACTTGGACAGCACGTGGTACAGGGAGCCCGGCTTGTGGGGCAGGGTCATCATCAGGGAGGTGCGGTCCGCCCCGGGGTAGATCTCCAGATTCTTGGAGATGCAGATGAACCGGGTGTAGTTGTTGTCCTGGTCCTGGACGTTGGCGGCCAGCAGGTTCAGGCCGTACTCCTCCCCGCAGAACCGGGAGGACAGGGCGGCCACGTCGGTACGCTCGGACTGGGCCACCATCCGGGCGGCCACCGCCGTGTTCTCCACCACGGTGACCTTCACGTCCTTCAGCCCGGCCAGATAGCCGGCGCACTGGCTGATAGCCTGCTCGTGGGAGTAGACCTCCCGGATGTCCTCCAGCTTGGCCCCGTGCTTGGCCAGCAGGTTGTGGCTCACCTTCAGTCGGGCGGAGCGGACGATGGAGAAGTTGTGCCGGGTCATCAGGTCGTAGATGGCGTTCACCGAACCGGCGGTGCTGTTCTCAATGGGCAGGATGCCGTACTGGCACATGCCGCTCTCCACCGCCTTGAACACGTGCTCGAAGGTGTCGAAGTACAGGATGGTGGGGGACTTGAAGATGCTGTCGCAGGCGATCTGGGAGTAGGCCCCCTCGATGCCCTGGCAGGCCACGATGGCCCGCTGGGGGAACAGGTCCGGGGTCTGCTCCAGGGCCTGCCGGATGTGCCCATAGGTCTGGGAGTTCAGCCCCAGCTTGCTGTTCTGATAGGACCGGCTGGCGGACAGGATGGTGCGGTACATGGACTGGGCGTAGTCCCCCAGCTCCTCCCCCGCCTGCTCCGCCACCTTGCCCAGCAGGGCCCGCTCGCGGCCGGCGTCCAGGGTGGGCAGGTGGTGGGCCTGCTTATAGCCCGCCATCTTGGCGCTCACCGCCATGCGCTCCTTGAACAGCTCCACCATCTTCTGATCGATCTGGTCGATCTCTCCGCGCAACGTCTCCATCTCTTGATCCATCGGGATCTCCTCCTTAAAAAATAGAATGTGTATTATTATATATGATAGGTAATAGACGATCGTCTGCTCCGGCCCGCCGCCAGGTCCGGGTCACATGCCCAGCTCCAGCACCCGGGCCAGCTCGCCGTAGTCCGTCCGGAACAGGACGCACTCCCCCGGCTCTCTGGGCTGGATCAGGGTGATGGCCTCCCCCCGGCGCTTCTTGTCCGCCCGGGCGGCCTCCAGCAGGCGCTCGGGCGCCACGTCACAGCGCTTGGGCAGTTGGTACTTGTCCAACAGCCGCTCCAGCACCGTCCAGCACTCCGCCGGACACTTCCCCTGCCGGACGCAGGCCCGGGTCATGATGGCCATTCCCATGGCCACCCCCTCCCCGTGGAAGATGGAGTAGCCGCTACACCGCTCGATGGCGTGGCCGATGGTGTGGCCGAAGTTGAGCACCTGCCGGACGGCGTTGTCCCGCTCGTCCTCCGCCACCACATCCCGCTTGATGGACAGGCAGTGGGCGATGACCCAGTCCAGGTCCTCCCCCGCCGGCCTCTCCCACAGGAAGTCCAACAGCTCCCGGCTCCGGATCATCCCGTACTTGATGATCTCCGCCCAGCCCTCGGCCAGCACCGCGGGGGGCAGGGTGTCCAGCGTCCCGGTGTCGCACAGCACCAGGTAGGGCTGGGTGAAGGTGCCCACCAGGTTCTTCCCCTCGGGCAGGTCCACGGCGGTCTTGCCCCCCACTGAGGAGTCCACCGCCGCCAGCAGGGAGGTGGGTAACTGGATACAGGGGACCCCCCGCAGGTAGAGGGCGGCGGCCAGGCCCGCCATGTCCCCTGTCACGCCGCCCCCCAGGGCGAAGACGGCGTCCTGCCGGGTCAGGCCCCGCCGGGCCAGGGCGGTGAGGAGCTCCACCAGCGTCCCGGTGGTCTTGGAGGCCTCCCCCGCCGGGAAGATAAACTCCCCCACCCGGAAGCCCGCCCGGGTCAGGCTGTCCGCCACACGCCGGCCATAGAGGGGCCAGACGTTGCTGTCCGACACGATCACCGCGTCCCGGCCGGCCACCAGGGGGGCGGACAGCTCCCCCGCCCGGTCCAGCAGACCGGCGCCGATCTTCACCTCATAGGTCCGGGACGCCTCCACGGTCAAGGTCTCCACCGCTTATCCCTCCAGTCCGGCCAGGGTGCTCCGGATGGCCCGGACTCCACGGGCCACGTCCTCGAACTGCTCCGGGCGCAGGGACTGGGCCCCGTCGCACAGGGCGTGGGGCGGGTCGTTGTGGACCTCGATGATCAGGCCGTCCGCCCCGCAGGCGGTGGCGGCCAGGGCCATGGGCTTGACATAGCGGGCCACGCCGGTGGCGTGGCTGGGGTCCACGATGACGGGCAGGTGGGTCAGCTCGTGGAGCACCGGCACCGCCGACAGGTCCAGGGTGTTCCGGGTGGCGGTCTCGAAGGTCCGGACCCCCCGCTCGCACAGGATCACCCGCTCGTTGCCCCCGGCCATGATATACTCGGCGCTCATCAGGAGCTCCTTGATGGTGTTGGCCAGCCCCCGCTTGAGCAGGATGGGCTTGTCGGTCCGGCCCAGCTCCTTGAGGAGCTCGAAGTTCTGCATATTCCGGGCGCCCACCTGGATCACGTCCACGTGCTCGAACAGGGGCAGGTGGTTGGCGTTCATGATCTCGGTGACGATGGGCAGGCCCGTCTCCCGCTTGGCCTCCAGCAACAGCTCGATGCCGTCGGCCTTCAGGCCCTGGAAGTCGTAGGGGGAGGTGCGGGGCTTGAAGGCGCCGCCCCGGAGCATGGTGGCCCCGGCGGCCTTGACGCTCTTGGCCACGGAGATGATCTGCTCCTCGCTCTCCACCGAGCAGGGGCCGGCGATGATGTGGAAGTTGCCGTGGCCCACCTTCAACTTCTGCTCCCCCACCTCGATGACGGAGTCCTGGGGGTGGAACTTCCGGTTGACGCTCTTGAAGGGCTCGGACACCCGTTTGACGCCCTCCACGATGTCCAGCCCGCTGATCAGATCCTCGTCCAGCTTGCTGGTGTCGCCGATGACGCCGATGATGGTGGAGTAGTCCCCGCTGGAGACGTGGGTCCGGAGATTCTGGGCCTCGATCCAGTGGATCAGGTCCTGGATCCGCTCCTCCTTGGTGTTGGGTTTCACAATGATGACCATAATGATTTCCTTCCTTTCCCGTCCGCGGTCCCGCAGGGCCAAACAAAAAGCCTGCGGTGATGTGTTTTTCACCGCAGGCTTCAGTCTGTCACATTTCCCCGCTTATGCACAGGTCGCCAAACCATTGTTTGCAGTAAAAAGCACTCTTACCTTGTCAGCACTAAAGCTAAAAAAGTAAAAGTAGCAAAAGAAGAAGGCCGCAAACAGGTTTCTCATATGGGCTGGAACCTCGCTTCACTGGATTCTGCCGTACATCATAGCACCGGCGCCCCCCGCTGTCAATCACTTTTTCCCCCGACCCGCAAAATTTTACGGTTTCTTTTCCCAAGTTTTACCTGAACCCCGCCCCCCGCAACAATTTTTCCCTTTGCTCTTGACAAACCGTGTGCCAAATGGTAAGATAACAACCGTCTCTGAATGGAACCGGCCTGGAGAGATGTCCGAGTGGTTTAAGGAGCCGGTCTTGAAAACCGGTGACTCGCAAGAGCCGTGGGTTCGAATCCCACTCTCTCCGCCACCTTATTCTCTCCCACAATCGAACAGTCAGACACCGTAGCTTATCGCCATGCAGAAGTACCCAAGTGGCTATAAGGGGCTCCCCTGCTAAGGGAGTAGGCGGGTAACACCGTGCGGGGGTTCGAATCCCCCCTTCTGCGCCAAAAAGAAGGACATCTGCCGAAAGCAGATGTCCTTCTTTTTGGGTTCCGCCGCCCGGCGGGCGGCTCCACCCTTCGGCATTGAAATGCTCGGGGCGGCAAAGCCGCCCCTGCGCAATTCTCCGCCGCCTGTGGCGGCTCCGAATTTACGGCGCACTCGCGCCGCCGGCCAGAAGGCCGGTTTTGTCCTTCTGCGGTACCTGCATCTTTTTTGTCAACACATGACAAAAACCGGCAAGTCCCAACGGGGCGTGCCGGTTTTTACTTTTCCTCTCTTCATTCTTCATTTCAAACAGAAATCAGGTGACTGGCAATGGACCTGTGCGATCTCAACCAAATCAAGGGACTCCTGGCCCGGCACGGCTTCCGCTTCTCCAAGTCCATGGGGCAGAACTTCCTCATCCAGAGCTGGGTCCCCCGGGACAT
>CALWVW010000100.1 GCA_944385075.1 uncultured Oscillospiraceae bacterium
AACTTCTTCGGCGAGCGCAACCCCCTGTACGGCAAACACGCCAAGAACCTGATGAAGACCGACGTCCGGGAGACCAGGGACAGCTACAAGCTGGCCATCGACCTGCCCGGCTTCAAGAAGGACGAGGTCAAGGTGGAGCTGAAGGACGGCTACCTGACCGTCAGCGCCTCCAAGGGGCTGGACAAGGACGAGGAGGACAGGGAGGGCCGGTTCATCCGCCAGGAGCGCTATGCCGGCGCCTGTTCCCGGAGCTTCTACGTGGGCGACATCCGCCCCGAGGAGGTCAAGTGCAAATATGAGTTCGGCGTGTTGCGGGTGACGTTGCCCAAGCCCACGGCCCGCATGGTGGAGAGCCCCAGCCACATCGCCATCGACTGATCAATCCTCTCCCTCCTTCTGAGTAAAATCTGCGGCCCATCCCGACGGGATGGGCCGCAGATCATTTTTATTCCGTTTTCTCCGGTCACTCCGCGGAGATCATGTAGTAATAGACCGGTTGTCCGCCGGGCAACAGGGTGATCTCCGCCTTGGGGCAGGCGGTGGCAAAGATCTCCTCCACCTGCTTGGCCTGCTCCTCCGCCACGTCCTCGCCGTAGAAGATGGAGATGAACTCCGCCCTCTGGTGGCTGTCCGAGTGGGCCAGCCGGTCCAACAGGGCCGTCAGGTCCGGGTCCGTGCCGAAGAGCTGGTGCTCCTCCAGGGCCAGATAGTCCCCCTGCTTGATGGCAAAGCCGTCAAAGTCGGAGTCCCGGGCGGCGTAGGTGATCTCGCTGGTACGCACATGGCCGAAGCCCTCGGTCATGGCGGCGGTGTTCTCCTCCTCGCTGGCCTCCGGGTCGGCGCACAGCATGGCGGAGATGCCCTGGGGCACCGTCTTGGTGGGCAGGACCACGATCTTCTTGTCGCTACACAGCCGGACGCACTGCTCCGCCGCCATGATGATGTTCTTGTTGTTGGGCAACACGTAGACGATCTCCGCCGGGGTGGCGTCGATCTCCTTCAAAATATCCTCGGTGGAGGGGTTCATGGTCTGCCCGCCACCCACGATGCCGTCCACGCCCAGGTCCCGGAACACCGCCTCCAACCCGGAGCCGGCGCACACCGCCACATAGCCGAACTTCTTCTCGGGGGCGGCCTTCTCCGGCCGTCCGCCGCCCATCTCCCGGCCCTCCAGCTCGGCCTCCACCTGCTCCAGGTCGTCGGTGCTCTGCACATGGCGGCCGGCGGCCAGGTCGTCGGCCTGGGTGCGCATATTCTCGATCTTGGCCAGCTCCAGGGTGCCGTACTTCTGGGACTCCGTGAGGGCGGCGCCGGGGATGTTGGTGTGGACGTGGACCTTGAAGGCCTCGTCGTCCTCACCGATGACCAGACTGTCACCGATGCTGTTGAGATAGGCGCGGAAGGGATCCAGGTTCACGTCCTCCCGGCTCTTGCGGACGATGAACACCGTGTCGAAGGCGAAGGTGATCTCCTCGGCGGACATGGCCACAAAGTCCGCCTTGTCCGCGGGGGCCTGCCCCTCCTCCCCGGTCTCGGGCATGGGCTCGCCCCGCAACTCGTCCAGCATCCCCTGCATGATGACCAGAAAGCCCTTTCCGCCCGCATCCACCACCCCGGCCTTCTTCAGCACCGGGTTCTGGTCGATGGTGTGGGCCAGGGCCTCCTGCCCCTCCTGGATGGCGGCCTCCAGCACCGCCTCAAAGCGGCTGTCCTCCCGGGCGAAGCCCGCGGCCCGGGCGGCCGCCAGGCGGGACACCGTCAGGATGGTGCCCTCCGCCGGCTTCATCACCGCCTTATAGGCGGCGGCCACGCCGAAGTCCAGCGCGATGGCCAGATCCCGGCCGTCGATGTTCTCCTTCTCCTTGATCGCCTTGGCAAAGCCCCGGAACAGCAGGGAGAGGATCACGCCGGAGTTGCCCCGGGCCCCCCGCAACAGCGCGGAGGCGGCCCCCTGGGCCGCCTGCCCGATGGTGGCATAGCGGCCCTTGTGCATCTCCTGGGCCGCGGCCCCGATGGTCAGGGACATATTGGTCCCCGTGTCTCCATCCGGCACGGGGAACACATTCAAATCGTTGATCGCCTGTTTCTGGGCGCTGATGG
This sequence comes from uncultured Oscillospiraceae bacterium, assembly GCA_944385075.1. GTDB lineage: Bacteria > Bacillota > Clostridia > Oscillospirales > Oscillospiraceae > Lawsonibacter. The sequence continues at coordinate 2,101 of CALWVW010000100.1, forward strand.
CGGCGTGGGCGTGGATGACCATCCGCTGAAAGACCGCCGCATCGATATTCTGTACCATATCGGCCATTTTCCTTTCTACGAATGGTTAAAAGCGCATGGAGTCCACGCACACATCCACCGAGGCCACCTCGACTCCGGTGGTCTTGCTGACCACATAGCGGACCTCGCTCATGATCGAGCGGCAGACCGCCACCAGATTGACCCCGTTCTCCACGATGATGTGTAGCTCGATGGACACGGTGCCGTCCTCGTTGTAATAGACCTTGACGCCCTTGGACATGGACTCCCGCTTCAGCAGGTGGACCAGCCCGTCGGTGGTGGACCGCACCGCCATCCCCTTGACGCCGTAGCAGTTGGTGGCGGCGCTTCCGGTCACGGTGGTGAATACATCACTGCTGATCCGGATCTCGCCCAGCTCATTGACCAATTTCATGGGTCTCCCCCTTCCTTTCGCTAAGGGTAGGAAATCTTTTGATACTGTCCCTATTGTATTCGATTTCCGTGCAAAATACAAGTCCCAAGTTTCCGCCCCCCTCTGCCCACCCGGGCTGTTTTCCTCCCCCGCTTTCGACACATATTTTCCAATATTTGGAATATAATAGGGGCCGCTTCCCTTCCAAGGACAAAATTCCCCGGACCAAACAAGGAGGAGACACCTATGACCGCCAGGCAGACCATCCGCGCCAAGTGGAACCACCTCCGGCAACAGGCAGAAAAGAGCGGGCAGGTCCGCCTCTCCGCCTCCGCCCTGACCCTGTGGGCGGAGGTGGCCATCCACCTGCTCCTGGCCGCCGTGCTGGCCGGTGCGGTGATCCGGGAGCACTGCGCCCCCTTCGGCGTGGCCATGGTGGGGGCGGCGGGCTCCGGGCTGTGCGGCCTTGGGGCGCTGGTGGGCGCGTGCTTCGGGTCGCTGGTCACCCTGGACCTGTCCGAGGGCCTGCGCTACGCCTCCGCCGCCATTTTGACCTTCTCCGTCTCCTTCGCCTTCTACGACTGGCGCCCCATCCGCCGCCCCTGGGTCATGCCCGCCATCGCCGGGACTGTGAACGGCTTCACCGGCTTCATCGCCGTCTCCCGGTCCGGCTGGACCCCGCTGGACGTCGTCGACTTCCTTCTGGAGCTAATCCTCACCGCCGGGGCCACCTGGGCCTTCCATCAGGCTCTCGCCCCCATGGCCCGGCGGCGGGAGGACCAGCTGGCCACCCCGGCCCGGCGGGCGGGGCTTCTGGCCCTCCTGTGCGCCTGTCTGGTCGCCCTGGCGCCCCTCACCCTCTACCGGGACATCTCTCTGGGCCGGATTTTGGCGGTGCTGGCGGTGCTGGCCGCCGCGTGGCAGGGCGGGGCGGCCACCGGCGCCATCCTCGGGGTCACCCTGGGCCTGTCCATGGATCTGGCCGCCGGAGAGGCCCCTCTCTGCTCCATGGCCTACAGCCTGTCCGGCCTGGCCGCCGGCCTGTGCCGGGGCAAAAGGCGCCCCGGCGCCGCCCTGACCTATGCCCTTGTCCACGGCGCCGCCCTGCTGTGGACCTGGGGGCAGGGGATTTCTTTGGCCGTCCTCTACGAGGGCCTGTTGGCCTCTCTCATCTTTCTGATCCTCCCGGAGCGCTCCCTGCGCCGGGCGGGGGTCTGGCTGGCCCCGGAGCTGGCCGGTCCGGTGGACCTCCGGGCCCAGCGGCTGGTCCAACAGCGGCTGGAGCGCACCGCCCGGGCCTTCCGCTCCCTGTACGACTCCCTGCGCTCCGCCCTCCGCCCCCCGGAGAACGACAACGACATCGCCACCGTCTTTGACCGGACCGCCAGCCGGGTGTGCCGCTCCTGCCCTCTGCGGGGGAAGTGCTGGAAACAGGACTACACCACCACTTTCAACGCCCTCAACGACGCCACCCCCGCCATGGTGGAGCGGGGGCGGGCGGAGCCGGGGGACTTCCCCCGGCACTTTGCCGACCGGTGCATCCACTTCCCCCTGTTTGTCTCCACCGTGAACGAGGAGCTCACCGCCCTGTTTTACCGCCGGCAGTACACCGCCCGCATCCGGGAAAACCGGGCGGCGGTGTGCCGGCAGTACGCCCAGCTGTCCGACCTCCTGGGCGCCGCCGCCGCGGAGCTCAGCTGTGAGCTCTCCCCCGACACCATCGGGGACCGCCGCCTACGCCAGTGGCTGGCCGAGATGGGACTGGAGGCGCGCACTGCAGTCTACCGGGACGGCCGCGGCCTGCTCCGGGTGGAGGCGGAGGGCCCCGGCTGTGGGGAGCTGGCCCGGGCCAGCCGCCTGGCCGATCTGTCCGCCCTTCTGGGCGTCCCCCTCCGGGTGGAGGAGGCGGCCGGCCCGGCCCTCTCCCTGATCCAGCAGGAGCCGCTGATGGCGGTGGCCGGCGTGGCCGCCCAGAAAAAGAGCGGCGAGACCGTCAGCGGCGACGCCGGGACCTATTTCAAGCGCTCCGACGGCAAGCTCTACCTCCTCCTGTGCGACGGCATGGGGAGCGGCCCGGAGGCCAACCGGGAGAGCGGGTTGGCCATCCGCCTTCTGGAGCAGTTGCTCCAGGCCGGCGTGGAGGCCCGACACGCCCTGACCACCCTGGCCTCCGCCCTGGCCCTCCGGGGAGAGGAGACCGGGGGCTTTACCACCGTGGACCTGCTCCAGATCGACCTGTTCACCGGGGAGGGGGAGCTGTTCAAGCTGGGGGCCGCCCCCACCTACCTCAAGCGGGGGGAGCGCATCCAGCGCCTGTCCGGCTCCTCCCTGCCCGCCGGACTGGCCCAGACCGTCCAGGAGGGCTCCCCCGCCTCCCTGGACCACTTCCCCCTCCAGCTGTCCCCCGGGGACTGCGTCCTGATGGTCAGCGACGGCATCTGCGGGACGGGGGAGGACGGCTGGCTCCGGGAGCGCCTGGCCCAGTTTGACGGCGCCAGCCCCAAGGATCTGGCCCGGGACCTGATCACCCACAGCCCCCAGGAGGCCACCGACGACCGCACCGCCCTGGTGGTCCGGATCGACCGGCGGAGCTGACCGGCCCCGGCGCATATCCCGGCAGACAACAGAGGAGGGCCTCCGGCTTTTGCCGGAGGCCCTCCCATTTTCCGTCTGTCTCTTAATAGGCCACGCCCCAGTAGATCATGTGCTTGGCGGGCTTGCCACAGCACACGCAGGTGTCGCCCACGGACTCCTGCGCCAGCGGCATGCACCGGGAGGAGACCCCGGCCTCCTCCTTCATCTTCAGCTCGCACTCCAGGTCGCCGCACCACATGGTCTTGGCGAAGCCGCCCTCGGTCTCCATGAAGGTCTTGACCTCGTCCAGGGTGTGGCACACCCGGGTGTGGTCCTCCAGATTCTTCTTGGCCCGCTGGTAGAGGCCGTCGTGGACCTGGTCCAACAGCTCCCGGACCTTGCTCTCCAGCTCGTCCAGCGACACGAAGACCTTCTCCCCGGAGTCCCGGCGGCAGATACAGCACTGGTTCTTCTCCATGTCCTTGGGGCCGATCTCCACCCGGAGGGGCACGCCCTTCATCTCATACTGGGCGGCCTTCCAGCCCATGGACTGGTCGGAGTCGTCCATGCCGGCCCGGATGCCGGCGGCCTTCAGGCGGTCCAGCAGCTTGCCGGCGGCCTCCAGCACGCCCTCCTTGTGCTGGGCCACGGGGATGACCATGGCCTGGATGGGGGCGATGCGGGG
>CALWVW010000101.1 GCA_944385075.1 uncultured Oscillospiraceae bacterium
CGGATCTCGATGTGGACGGTGAGCTCCGGGTGGTGGACGTCCACCTTCAGGTCCGGGTACAGGTCGTCCAGCTCGCCCCCCACATACTGGCTGAGCTGGATGGAGGTCATGGGGAAGCTCTTGTCTGCCCGCTTGGTCTCCACCTTGAAGGTGCGGGCGGCGGCCAGTCTGTCACCCAGATATTCCCGGGTGGCGGCCAGGATGGCGTCCTTGTCCTTGTCACAGGCCCGGGCCCGGGACAGGCCCACCACCCCGAATACCTTCTTCAGGGCCTCCCAGGCCCCGTCCATGTCGCAGTCGTCGTTCATGGGCTCCACATAGGTGGTGGACTGGCGGGTATATACCCGGAACTGGCCCAGGTGGTTCAGGCGGCGGTAGATATTGGCCTGGAGCTTGTCCTCGAAGCTACGGCGGTTCAGCCCTTTGAGCACCAGCTCGCCCAGCTTGAGCAGGATCATTTCATTCATGGGGACCCTCCTGTGTTCAAAATTCCATTCCGATTATACGAACATAACACATTCGGGCCGGTCCGTCAATCCAAAAGTCCCGCAGGAAATCGCGGGACGGCTCCACATTCATTGTCACCGGCCCGGGGATGTGCTACAATAGGGGCAACAGCGACCGCGCAAGACCGCGAAACAAAGGAGGAACTGACCATGCAACAGCAGAGAAGACCCTTCGGCGCCATGCCCGACGGCACCCCGGTGGAGGAGATCACCCTGGCCCGCGGCCCGGTGACCTGCCAGATCATCACCTACGGGGGGGCGATCCGGACCCTGACCGTCCCTGACCGGGCCGGGAGACCGGTGGATGTGGTGCTGGGCTTTGACAGTCTGGAGGACTACCGGGCCCAGGACAAATTCATCGGGGCGCTGATCGGCCGGTACGCCAACCGGATCGGGGGGAGCCGGTTCTCCCTGGGGGGGAGGGAGTACCCCCTGTGCGCCAACGACGGGCCCAACCACCTCCACGGGGGGCCGCTGGGCTTTGACAAGCAGGTCTGGAGGGTGGAGGCGGTGTCGGAGGACAGTCTCACCCTGTCCCTGTTCAGCCCCGACGGCCAGGAGGGCTACCCCGGCGACCTGACGGTCCGGGTGACCTACCATCTGACGGAGGGGGCGCTGACCCTGGACTACCGGGCCACCGCCGGTAGCGAGACCGTCTGCAACCTGACCAACCACACCTATTTCAACCTGTCCGGGCACGCCAGCGGGGGAGTGGAGGACCACCGGGTCCGGCTGTTCGCCCACCGGTACACCCCCACCGACAGCGGCTCCATCCCCACCGGGGAGGTGGCGCCGGTGGAGGGGACCCCCATGGATCTGCGCTCCCCCACCCGGGTGGGGGACCACGTGGACGACCCCTTCCCCCAGCTGGCCCAGGCGGGCGGCTATGACCACAACTGGGTGGTGGACGGGGAGATGGGCACCCTGCGCCCGGCGGGGGAGGTCTACGCCCCGGACACGGGGATCGGTCTGGAGGTGTCCACCACCCTGCCCGGGGTGCAGTTCTACAGCGGCAACTATCTGGACGGGTGCCCCGCCGGAAAGGGGGGGGCGCCCTACGGAAAGCGGAGCGGCCTGTGCCTGGAGACCCAGTTCTTCCCGGACAGCCCCAACCGCCCCGGCTTTCCCAGCGCCCTGTTGCGGCCGGGGGAGGAGTACGCCCATCAGACCGAATACCGCTTCTTCACCCGGTGAGGGGCGGCGGATATGAAGCTCATCATCTCCCCGGCCAAGCGGATGGTGGAGGAGCTGGACTTCCTGCCGCCGGAGGACCTCCCCCGCTTTCTGGACCGGGCGGAGACGTTGCGCGACCGGCTGGCCGGGCTGAGCCTGGAGGAGCTGAGGGCGCTTCTGGGGTGTAACGAGCAGATCGCCCAACTGAACCACGCCCGCTACGCCCGGATGGACCTGCGCCACCGGCTGACCCCGGCGGTCTTCGCCTACCAGGGGCTCCAGTACCAGTATATGGCCCCGAAGCTGTTCACCTACGGGCAGTATGGGTGGTTGCGGGAGCATCTGCGCATCCTGTCCGGGCTGTACGGCATCCTGCGGCCCTTTGACGGCGTCACCCCCTACCGGCTGGAGATGGGGGCGAAGTACCGGCCCTGGGGGCTCAACGGGCTGTACGCCTTCTGGGGCGACAGCCTGGCCCGGGCGCTGACAGAGGAGGACGGCGTGGTGGTGGATCTGGCCTCCCGGGAGTACAGCCGGGCGGTCCTGCCCCACCTGCCCCGCGGGGTGCGGGTCCTGTCCTGCCGGTTTGGACAGTGGGACGGGGAGAAGCTCCGGGAGGCGGGAAGCCGCTGTAAAATGGCCCGGGGGGAGATGGTCCGCTGGCTGGCGGAGCAGGGGGCGGACCGGCCGGAGGCCCTGCGGGACTTTGACCGGCTGGACTACCGCTACCGGCCGGAGCTGTCCCGGGAGGGGGAGCTGGTCTTTGTGGCCCCGTGACCCCTTGCATTTTTTTCGGGATGGAAGTATGATAGCAGGGAACGGATCTGACCGACACAGGAGGGGAGCCTATGCGCCTGTTTGATACCCATGCCCATTACGACTCGGGGGCCTTCAACGCCGACCGGCTGGAGGTGTTGGCCTCCATGCCGGAGCGGGGGGTGGAGCTGATCCTGAACCCCGGGTGCGACCTGGAGTCCTCCCGGACCGCCGTCGCCCTGGCGGAGCGGTTCCCCTTTGTCTACGCCGCCGTGGGGGTCCACCCCTCCGACTGCGGGGACTGGGAGGACAGCTGGCTGGAGGAGTTGCGGGCGCTGGCCGCCCACCGGAGGGTCCGGGCCATCGGGGAGATCGGCCTGGACTACTACTGGAAGGACAATCCCCCCCGGGATTTTCAGCAACAGGTGTTCCACAGACAGATGGAGCTGGCCCGGGAGCTGGGCCTGCCCGTCATCATCCACGACCGGGAGGCCCACCAGGACTGCCTGTCCATCGTCCGGGAGCACCCCCAGGTCACCGGGGTGTACCACTGCTACTCCGGCAGTCTGGAGGACGCCAAGGTGCTGGTGCGTCTGGGGTGGATGATCTCCTTCACCGGGGTGGTCACCTACAAGAACGCCCGGAGGGCCCTGGAGGTCATCGACTGGCTCCCCATGGACCGGATCATGATCGAGACCGACTCCCCCTACCTGACGCCGGAGCCCTTCCGGGGGGAGCGGAACGACTCGGGCAAGGTGTACCGGGTGGCCCAGACCATCGCCGACATCAAGGGACTGGATGTGGAGGACGTGGCCCGGATCACCCTGGAGAACGGGAAGCGGTTTTTCCAGATCGAGACAGGAAAGGAAGAAGATCGATGACCATCACCTATGAGTATGAGGACGCGCTGTACGTCAACCTGACCAACAAGTGCAACTGCAACTGCGAGTTCTGCCTGCGCCACGGGCGCAAGGAGGGCTCCATCTATACCGAGGACTCCCTCTGGCTGGAGCGGGAGCCCACCCGGCAGGAGGCGCTGGACAGCTTTTTGAGCCGGGACATCCCCTCCTACCGGGAGATCGTCTTCTGCGGCTACGGGGAGCCCACCTACCGCATGGACGACATCCTGTGGCTGGTGGACCAGCTGAAGGAGCGCTACGGGGAGAAACTGCCCCCGGTGCGGATCAACACCAACGGCCACGCCAACCTGATCCTGGGTCGGGACGTGTGCCCGGAGATGAAGGGGCGGATCGACATGGTGTCCATCTCCCTGAACGCCATCGACGCCGCCGAGTATGTGGCCCTTTGCCACCCCATCCAGGGGGAGGCCGCCTATCAGGCCATGCTGGATTTCGCCGATGAGGCCAAGCACTACGTCCCCCACGTGGTGCTGACCATTGTGGACAAGGACAAGAGCCCCGAGGAGATCGAGCGCTGTAAGCAGATCGCCGCCGGGCTGGGGGTGAAACTCCGGATCCGGAGCTTCATTGATTCCTGATGTTTGCCAAAGACGGCCGGCCGGAGCTTCCGGCCGGCCGTCTTTTCAAAGGAGCAAAAAACCGGCTTGACAAAGCGAGAAGTTTCGTATACTATTACATTAGTACTTTACCATACTAACGAGATAGAATACAAAAGAGGTGGAGCACCATGTCCCGATTCCTCAGTGGGGCCCTCAGCGGGCTGACCCCCTACACCCCGGGGGAACAGCCCCAGGATCAGAATTATGTGAAGCTCAATACCAACGAGTCCCCCTATCCCCCCTCGCCCGGGGTGCTGGCGGCGCTGAATGAGCGGGAGGGGGCCGCCCTGCGGCTGTACTCCGACCCGACGGCCCGGGAGCTGAAAGCCGCCCTGGCCCGGCGGTACGGGGTGGAGCCGGACAACGTCTATGTGGGCAACGGCTCGGACGAGGCCCTGAACTTCGCCTTCCTCGCCTATGCCACCGACGGCCGGGGCGCGGCCTTTGCCGACATCACCTACGGGTTTTATCCGGTGTTCTGCGACCTGTACCACATCCCCACCCGGATCGTCCCCCTGCGGGCGGACTTCACCCTGGACCCGGGGGACTACCACGGGCTGGGCAGGACCATCGTCATCGCCAACCCCAACGCCCCCACCGGACTGGCCCTGAGCCGGGACCAGGTGGAGGGCATCGTCCGGACCAACCCGGACAGCGTGGTCATCATCGACGAGGCCTATGTGGACTTCGGCGGGGAGAGCTGTGTGCCCCTCACCCGGACCTACCCCAACCTGCTGGTGGTCCAGACCTACTCCAAGTCCCGGTCCATGGCCGGGGCCCGGCTGGGCTACGCCATCGGGGACGCCGCCCTGATCCGGGATCTGGAGACGGTGAAGTTCTCCACCAACCCCTACAACGTGAACCGCCTCACCCTGCGGGCGGGGGTGGCCGCCCTGGCGGAGCAGAGCTACTACGACGGGAACTGCGAAAAGATCATGGAGACCCGGGCCTACACCACCCGGGAGCTGGAGAAGCTGGGCTTCACCGTCCTGCCCTCCCGGGCCAATTTCATCTTTGCCAAAAAAGACGGGGTGGACGGCGGGGCCCTCTACCGGGGGCTGAAGGAGCGGGGAGTGCTGGTGCGCCACTTTGACAAGGAGCGCATCCGGGACTATAATCGGATCACCATCGGCACCCGGGAACAGATGGACATTTTCCTGGAGAAAGTGAAGGAACTGCTATGAGAACGGCTACGATCACACGGAGGACCAACGAGACGGACATCGCCTTGAAGCTGGAGCTGGACGGGGGAGGGGAGAGCCAGATCTCCACCGGCGTGGGCTTTCTGGACCACATGCTCACCCTGTTGGCCCGCCACGGGCGCTTCGACCTGGAGCTGACCTGTAAAGGGGACACCTGGGTGGACGACCACCACAGCGTGGAGGACATCGGTATCGCCCTGGGGCAGGCCTTCGCCCAGGCCCTGGGGGACAAGCGGGGGGTACGCCGCTATGCCTCCCTGTGCCTGCCCATGGACGAGGCTCTGATTTTGTGCGCCGTGGACCTGTCCGGCCGGGGCGGGTACTACGAGGATCTGGCCATCCCCACGGAGAAGATCGGATCCTTCGACAGCCAGCTGGTGTACGAGTT
>CALWVW010000102.1 GCA_944385075.1 uncultured Oscillospiraceae bacterium
CGTGCAGGTGGAGATGACCCCCGAGATGTTCACCGACAACATGGGCGAGATCGAGCGCCGGCAGAAGGAGCTGGTGGCCGGCCTGCGGTCCATGCTGGGTCTGGCCGCCAAGGTCACCCTGGTGGCCCCCAAGTCCATCGTCCGGAGCGAGGGCAAGGCCGTCCGGGTCATCGACAAGCGCAAGATTTGATGAGAAGGAGGAGCGAAGCATGAGCATCAAGCAGATTTCCGTCTTTGTGGAAAACAGACCGGGCGCCCTGTACGGGCTGACCGGCGTGCTGGCCCAGAATCAGATCGACATGCGGGCCCTGAACCTGTCCGAGACCAGCGATTTTGGCATCGCGCGGATCATCGCCAGCGATGTGTACAAGGCCACCACCGTGCTGAAGGACGCGGGGTATGTGAACAGCATCACTCCCGTTCTGGCCGTGGCTATCCCCGACGTGCCCGGCGGACTGAACCGGGTGCTCCAGGTGCTGGCCGACGCCCAGGAGAATGTGGAGTATATGTACGCCTTCCTGGGCGGCAAGGATGTGGATCACGCCTACATGATCTTCCGTGTGGCGGATCCGGAGAAAGCCGCCAAGGCCCTGTCCGCCCGCGGGATCAAGCTGGTGGAGCAGGAGGAAATGGAAAATCTGTAACCGGAGACCCCTCCGCGCGCCGCCCCCGCCGTCTTGGCGGGGGCGGTTTTTTTGTGTGGGGACGGCGCGTCAAGGATGCTACGCCCTACAGGTTCATCACATCCAACATCCCGCCGCACCACGGGAGGACAACCGGGGAGGCGCGTCCTAAGTGGGTAGCACAGACAGCCCTCAGGTTTTGCCGCACAGTGGCAACGGGCGGGAGAAAGTCAAGGTGTCAGAGGCCACCCCGCGCCGGTACCTTTGCGCCTAGTTTCCGTACCAAGCTCCCCCGTAAACGGGGGTCCGGGGGTGTGGCGACTATGGACAGGCCACATCCATATCAAAATGGATGTGGCCTGTCCATCGGAGCAAACCCCCGGCGATCTTTTCGCCCCTTTTGGATCGTTCCAAAAGGGGCTCGTTGCCCGCTGGCGGCGAAATGCCCCCGCGATAAAAGTATACGGGCCGGTGAGGACAGAAGGTGAATTGCTCTGAAGGGGCAAGAGAGGCCACGCGGGGGCGTCGCCCCTACAGGAAAGAACGCCAACGCACTGTGTGCGGGCGGCCAAAGCCCGCCCCTACGGACGGCGCGCCCAGTGGTCGCGCCCTACATCCATTGCGCCGGAAGGCAAAGCAGGCGGCCACACAAGCCCGCCCCTGCGGCGTTTCAGAGGGCATCTTGCTCCCATCGCCCCGTGTGGCCGTCCCAAAATCTTCCTCTTGACAGAAGAGGTTTATTCTGATAAACTTCAAACAGAAAGAGGTTTATCGAGATAAACTTTCAGGAGGTGATTCCATGGAGAAGCTGTTTGAGGGGGAGTACCGGCTGATGGAGGTGCTGTGGGACAGCGGTCCCATCAACTCCACCCGGCTGGTGGAGCTGTGCCGGGAGAGGCTGGGCTGGAACAAGTCCACCACCTACACCGTGTTGCGCCGCCTGAAGCAGAAGGGGGCGGTGCGCCACGAGGCGGCCACGGTCACCCCCCTCCTCACCCGGCAGGAGGCCCTGCGGGCCCAGGGGGAGGAGGTGGTGGAGCGGGCCGGCGGCCTGCCCCTGTTCCTCACCGCCTTTCTCAGCGGCCGGAGGTTGACCGCCCAGGAGGCGGAGGACTTGAAGCGGCTCATCGATGAGAAGATGGGGGACGGATAGCGGATGGACGACTTCTGGAATGTGGCGGCCGGGGTGACTCTGGCCATCTGCAACGAGGGCCTGGCCGCTGGCCTGGTCATCGGCGTGCTGGTGGCCCTGCGCCCCCTGACCAACCGGCTCCTGACCGCCGGCCAGCGGGTGGCCCTGTGGAATATCTTCTGGTTCATCGCGGGGATCCCCAGCCTTTGGGCCTGGTTCTCGATATTCCAGCTCCCGTTTCCCACATTTCTGGACCTTGTGGTCCCGCGGAGCGACGGGGCGATCGCGGGGTTGCCGGAGTTTCTGCCGGACGCCTACGGGGCGGGGGACTACTTCATCGCCCTCCCCGGAGGGGTTGCGCTCCCTGTGACGCTGTCCCGGGCGGCCATTGTGGCCATCGGAGTGGCCGGGATCGTCTGGTTTGTGGCGATTATGGTCGTGGGCCCCTGGCAGGAGTACCGGTTGCAGAAGCTGGCCGACAGAGGACAGCGGTTGAGCGAGGGGGGACGCCTTCCGGCTGGGGGTGCCCGAGGATCTGAATCTCTCTGTGGCCGTCCTCCCGGGCCTGCCCACCAGCTTTGTACTCACGGGAAGGCGCCGGGGAAGAGAGGGGAAGAGTGGCTACCAGATCGTCCTGCAGGAGGAGCTGACTCCGGAGCAGAAGCGACTGGTGGTCCTCCACGAGGTGGAGCACGTGAGGCGGCACCACCCCGGGATCCAGGGCATAGCGGCCATCGGACTGTATGTCTATATCTGGAATCCGCTGGCGTGGCTGGCCTACTTCCTGACGCGCCGGGACCTGGAGCTGGCCTGTGACCAGGGGGTGCTGGAGCAACTGGACGGCCCGGGGCGCCGGGCCTACGCCCGCACTCTGGTGGAGCTGGGCCGGGAGCGGCCCGTCTGGAGCGGAGTGACCACCTTTGGTGAGAGCGATGTGTCCCACCGGGTGAAGAGGATGGCTGCGTGGCGGCCCGCCCGGAGCGGGTGGAGGACGGGCCTGGGCTGGGTCGCGGTGGCGGCCCTGGCGGTGTTCCTGTTGCTGGGCGGGCCGCAGAACAGGGTGCTGACCGAGGACCTGTTGCGGGACCTGGAGCAGGCCGGCGCGTGGGAGGAGGTCTCCGCCTTGCTGGCGGAGCGGCAGGTCCCGGTGGGAGATGACCCGGGCCTGTGGCTCCAGGGAGAAAAGCGGGACGGCCATCTCCTGATCCGGGACGGAGACGGGGCCTGGTGGAGCCTGTTCGTGCGCCGGTACCGGTACAAGGACGGCTCGCTGGGGACGTTTCTGGAGCCCTGCGAACAGCCGCCCGACCTGGAGGGCTATGAGCAGATGCCGGGGGACTGGCTGAAGAGATAGAGAGCCCGCGGAGATCAAGAGAAGAAACGGAGCGGCGGATCACCGACGGGATGATGGAGGAGGGATCGCGATGGCCTATCTGGCGGATCTGGCGGAAATTGTTTGGGAATACACGGTTTATCTGCTTAATATCGGCCTCTATCTGGGCCTTGCCGTCGGGGTGATCCTGGTGTTGCGGCCGGTGACCAACCGGCTCCTTGTACCGGGGCAACGGCTGTTCCTGTGGGGGGCGGTGTGGGTGTTGGGCTACTTACCCCAGTGGATGGCCCTGCTGGGATGGATCCCCTTCCCGATCAGCCTGCGGCAACTGGCCACCCCCCGGACCATGGTGGATGGCGTGTGGACCAATACCCCGGTCTATCTTCCGGCGATCCAGGAGGCGGGCACCTATAATCTGGCCCTGCCGGGGGGACTGGCCATCCCCTTCCAGGTCTCTCAGGGGGTGGCGGACCACCTGTGGCTGTTGGCGGTGGCCTACTGGGCCCTGGTGCTGATCGTGGCATGCTGGCAGGGGAGGCGGGTGAGGCGCCTGATCCGAAACAGCCGGGCGCTGACTTCGGAGGACTATGACCGGCTCGGGTTGCGGTCCGAGACAAAGGTGGAGATCAAGCTGTGCCCTGATCTGCCCACCAGCTTTGTGTTGCGGGGAGGTGCGGGACACCAGATCTTCCTCCAGCAGGAGTTGCCGCCGGAGCAGATGCGGCTGGTGCTCCTCCACGAGCGGGAGCACGTGCGCCAGCACCACCCCTGGCTCCAGGGGCTGGCCACCGTCACCTGGGCCTTCTCCTTCTGGAATCCCCTGGTCTGGGCGGGCTACTATCTGTTCCGCCGGGACATGGAGCTCGCCTGCGACCGGGGGGTGCTGAACCGGTTGAGCGGGGAGGAGCGGCGGGAGTACGCCCGTACCCTGGTCGAGCTGGCCAGTGACCGGCCGGTGTGGGGCGGGGTGACCACCTTTGGGGAGTGCGACGCCTCCGTCCGGGTGAAGGCGGCCACCCGGTGGCGGCCGGAAGATGAGGCGGACGCCCTGGAGCTCCGGCGGTTGCTGGGGTGGGCGGTGACGGTGTTGCTGGCCCTCTTTCTGACGGCGGGCGCGCCCGATGACCGGGCCCTGCCGGCGGATATCCTGCTGGAAATGGACCGGATGGGGATCTGGGACCGGGCGACTCAGGAGCTGATCTGGGATGAGGATACCGCCTTCTACGCCAAGGGGGATGGGGGCTTCGCCTCGGTGAAGTTCCAGGGGCCGGACGGGACCTGGCAACAGATCCACTACCGCCGGTACGAGAGTGAGCGGTACGGGATCGAGCTCCACTGTGGAGCAGATGTCAGCGCCCCCGACGGGGACTATGTGGTGCTGATCCCCGGCGGAGAATAGCAGACAGCCCCGGCCCGCCTGCGGGCCGGGGCCCCTTTCTGCCCATAGATTTTTCTGGACAAAAAGCCGACCTTGTGTTAAGATACTGCCTGACGAGTTTGTACCATCTCGTCCAAGCACAGAAGCGCCGGATCCCCGAGCGCCTTCTGTGTTCGTTCGGCGGTCTCCCGCCGTTCTCTAAACAAAAAATGGAGGTTTTTTTATGTCCAAATCCAAGTTCTCCCTGCGCGACCTGACCTTTGCCGCCATCCTGGCAGCGGTGTACGCCGTTCTGACGGTGACCCTGCCCATCCCCCAGTATCTGGGCATCCAGTGCCGGCTGTCCGAGGCGTTCACCGTCCTGCCCTTCCTGTTCCCGGCGGCCACCCCCGGGCTGGTGGTGGGATGCTTCATCGCCAACCTGTTTTCCCCCTATCCCCTGGACATGGTGTTCGGCACTGCCGCCACTCTGCTGGCCTGCCTGCTGACCCGGCGGATGCCCAACCGCTATCTGGCCTCCCTGCCGCCGGTGCTCTGCAACGCCGTCATCGTGGGGGCGGAGTGCGCCTGGTATCAGGCGGGCTTCGGTCCGGCCTTTGGGGCGGCCTACGCCTTCAACGCTTTCACCGTGGGGGTGGGGGAGCTGATCGCCTGTGTGGTGCTGGGGCAACTGCTCCTGTCCGCTCTGCCCCGGGTATCCGCCCTGCGGCCCTTCATCCCCGCCAAGCGACTGCCCTGCGCGAACTGAATGTATAACAGATCCCTCCCCGCCGGAGCTCCGGCGGGGAATCTTTTTTTCCGGAGTGGGGAAACTAAGGTGGGCCCCGAGGGTACTTGACAGCGCGTGGGAAAGAGGTTAAGATAAAGACACCCCCCTGGGGTGGGGGGTTTACTCAAACAAGCGGCTCTGCCGCTTGTTTGAAAGGGAATGCGCGAAAGACAGACCTCGATTCCTTCGGAAAAGTCGGTCTGTCTTTCGTGAGAGGTGTCATTTCCCAGGTACACGCCCTGAGAAAT
>CALWVW010000103.1 GCA_944385075.1 uncultured Oscillospiraceae bacterium
GAGGACCGCTACTGTCTGGAGGTGTCCAGCCAGATCATGGCCGCCCAGTCCATCCTGAAAAAGGCCAACCGCATGGTGCTCAAGGCCCACATGAACTCCTGCGTCAAGGAGGCGGTGGAATCCGGCGACCCGGAGGAGAAGCTGGCCGAGCTGGCCACCCTGCTGGACAAGCTGGCCGACTGAGCGGCGGCAACAACAGAGAAAGGCGGGCGGCCCCGAGGGGGGCCGCCCGCCCGGTCTTTAAGACGCACTTAAGATTCTCTGAAGAATTGCAGTAGTCCCTTGCCGCCGGGGCGGCGGTGTGGTATGGTGGTCCCACCCCGGGGATATCCATACAGACAGGAGTGTTTTTCATGCGAAACAGGACACGAGTGGGACGGACCCTGCTGGCGGTCTGTCTGGCCGCGGCGCTGACCGTGGCCCTGGCCGCCTGCGGCCGGGGCGCCAAGACCCCCTCCGCCCCCCAGAGCGCCGGAAGTTCCGCCGGTTCCACCTCCGGTAGCCAGGGGGATGAGGAGCAGACACAGACCCTGACCGGGATGCTGAATCTGCTGGACCAGGAGCTGAAGCTGTTGGTGGTGGTGACCGAGGACGGCTACTGCCGCTTTGACCTGGGTGAGGCGGACGCCTCCGGCCTGAAGGTGGGGGACGAGGTGGAGGTCACCTACACCGGGGAGCTGGCCCCGGACAGCGACGAGCTGACGGCGGTGGTGACCGCACTCCGCCCGGCGGAGGGGTAGGTCCCTCCAGCCACACTGGGGGAGAGCGATTGGGGCCCCGGGCCGGAGCAAGTCTCCGGTCCGGGGCCCCGTGCTGTGAGAACGGGAAAGAAATTGTTAAAATAGCACAGATATAATTGACAATTTTTTGAATTATATATAAGATAATGACAGATAGATGAGAGGACTTTTCTCACCTGCTTTGACGGAAGGGAGGAGCTCTATGGACGGGAGGGATACTTCCAAGCGGGAGCGGAGGGGGCTGTGGCGGGGGGCGGGGCTCACGACCTTTTACATGGTGCTTGTGGTCGCCCTGCTCAGCTTGTTGCTGGCGGAGAAGATGGGAGTGGCGCTCCCGCCGGGACTGAAGACGCTGTGCGAAGTTCTGTGCGTTGTGCTGGTCCTGTGGGAGATTTTCTCCTTCCTTCCCAACCCCTTCCGGGAGGAGCCCCGGGAATCCCCCCGCTACCCCTGCTGGGCGTGGGCTGTGTGGTGGCTCCTGTTTGGGATCGGTGTGCTGTTGGCCGCCTGCGTCATATTCTGGTAGAAGCCGGGAGCGCAATGTCTCATTATGGATGGCAGAGAGGAGGAGTTGATATGGATAAACAACAACCTGTCCGGAAGCAAAAGCACATTTGGCTGAAAAGCGGGTATACCCTTCTGCTTCTGGCGCTTTTGGCCGTGCAAGCGAGCTTGCTACTGGCAAGTCTATCGGGTGCGGTATTCTCGCCGGAGCTTGAGGTTTTCAATCAGGTGTTGCGATGGATCATTTGGATCGGCGTGATTGGCCCGGCAATCTGGCAATCATATCGGAAGTACACATATGGGGAGAAATTTCCGGGATTTGTATTGATGGGGCTTCCGAGACCGGTGCAGGTTGTGGGAGGGATCCTGTTTGTGGTCGATCTGTTGATTGCGCTGGCCTGCATTGTCCTGCTTCTCCGCTGAGACCCTGATCGGGAGGCCCCGGCTTCGGCCGGGGCCTTTTTCTGCCCCGTGGGGGATAAAAGGCGGCCCGGCCCGGCATACTGGGGGAAAAGGGGGA
Source organism: uncultured Oscillospiraceae bacterium (assembly GCA_944385075.1). GTDB lineage: Bacteria > Bacillota > Clostridia > Oscillospirales > Oscillospiraceae > Lawsonibacter. The sequence goes on from CALWVW010000103.1 coordinate 1,765, forward strand.
GTGGATATGCGGGGGAGCGGGCGGCGCTATCTGGTGTCGGGCGCCCTGGCCGGGGCGGTGAACGGCCTGTTCGGCGGGGGCGGCGGCTCGGTGTTCGTGCCGATGCTCACCGGGTACTGCGGGCTGGACCGGCGGCGGGCCTTCGCCACCTCGGTGGCGGTGATCCTGCCCTTGTGCGCCCTGTCGGCGGCCATCTACCTGTGGCGGGGCGGGCTGGACGTGGTGGTGGCCCTGCCCTATCTGCTGGGCGGGGCGGTAGGCGGCTGGGCCGGGGGCAGGTGGTTCCGGGGGGTGAAGGTGCCCTGGTTGCGGCGGGCCTTCGGCCTGCTGTTGCTCTACGGAGGGGTGAGGAGCCTGCTATGACCGACTGGCTGTTGCCCCTGGCCGTGGGGGCGGCCACCGGGGTGCTGTCCGGCTTTGGCGTGGGGGGCGGCACCCTGCTCCTGGTCTACATGACCGCCTTTGCCGGTCTGGACCAGCGGCTGGCCCAGGGGATCAACCTGCTGTACTTCCTCCCCGCCGGGCTGTTGGCCCTCCCCGCCCATGTGAAGAACGGATATATCGAAAAGCGGGCCCTGCGCCCGGCCATCGGGGCGGGGCTGGTCTGCGCCGCCCTGTGTGCCTGGGCGGCCACCGCCGTGGACGTGGCCCTGTTGAAGCGGGGGTTCGGGGTCTTTCTGGTGGCGGTGGGTCTGATGGAGCTGTTGGGAAAAGAAAAATAGCGGGCGCCGGTCTGTCCGGCGCCCGCCTGTATCATGGAGGGAGGTCACAGCAGGATCTGCCCGTTGATCTCCAGGTGGAACTGGAGCCCCAGGTGCTCCGCCGCCTTGCGGCACAGCACCATCCGCTGGAGAAAGATCTCAAAGTAGTCCATCACCGCGCACACCTGGGTGTTGATGGTCAGGGCCAGGGTGATGAGCTTGTCCGGGACGTCCAGGAGCACGTCGGAGCGCTCCACGGCGTAGTTCACCCGGTCGTGGATGTCAAAGTTGGTGATGTCGCTGTTGCGCACCCGGCTCCGGCGCACGTCGGTCTTGTCCGCCAGGATCAGGGCGGCGGCCACCGGGTTGACCGGGAAGGCGGTGGAGTCGTCGTGGTGGCCGATGGCGGTGATGACGGCGGCCACCTCCTCCGGCGGCATCCCCATCTTGTCCAGGATGCGAAAGGCCATGGTGGCCCCGCTGATGGCGTGGTCGTGGCGGTTGACCACGTTGCCGATGTCGTGCATAAAGGCGGCGATCCGGGCCAGCTCCACCTGCCGGGCGGGGTAGCCCAGCTGGGTCAGGATGTCGGCGGCCACGGCGGCACAGCGGCCCACGTGGGCAAAGGCGTGCTCGGTGAAGCCCAGGGCCAGGAGCGAGGCGTCCGCCTGGGTGATATAGGTGCGGATCTCGGGGGAGTTCTGGATATCCTGAAAGGTGACGGACATAGGGGGCCTCCTTTACGAATGGGGTCGGCCCGGGCCGGGCCACTGAAATTGTTCCAGATCCACGTTGCCGTCGGGGAGAAAGGCCACCCCCTCCATCTGGAGGAGGAGCCGGTGGCTCTCCCGCCCCAGGGGGGCGAAGGCGTCAGACAGGCCGCCGAAGCGGTTGACCACCCGGTGACAGGGCACGTCCGGCGGCGCGTCGTGCATGGCGTAGCCCACCACCCGGGACAGCCGGGGGTTGCCCGCCCACCGGGCCAGCTGGCCGTAGGTGGCCACCCGGCCCCGGGGGATCTGCCGGGCCAGCGCCCAGATGGTCTCAAAGGTCGGGCTCATAGGAGGGGAGCTTGCTCAGGTCATAGGGGGTGGTCTGGTACACGTAGTAGTTGAGCCAGTTGGTGTAGAACAGCTGGCCGGCGGAGCGCCAGCGGACCACCGGGGCCCGCTGGGGGTCGTCGTCCGGGAAATAGTGTTTGGGCTTGTCGATGGGGAGCCCCTTGTTCACGTCCCGGAAGTACTCCAGGGACAGAGTCTCCGGGTCGTACTCCGGGTGGCCGGTGATGAAGAACCGGCGGTTGTTCTCACTCTTGACGGCAAAGACCCCCGCCTCCTCCGACACCGCCAGGAGCTCCAGCTCGGGGACCTTCAAGATGTCCTCGGCGTGGTTCTCCGTGTGGCGGGAGTGGGGGACGTAAAAGACGTCGTCAAACCCCCGGAACAGGGGGGACTGCTTTTTCAGCGCCGTGTGGGGGAATACCCCGAAGAGCTTTTTGGGCAGGGAGTACTTGGGGATCCCATAGTGGTAGAACAGCCCGGCCTGGGCCCCCCAGCACACGTGCAGGGTGGAATGGACGTGAGTCTTGGTCCACTCCATGATCTGGCAGAGCTCCGGCCAGTAGTCCACATCGGTGAAGTCCAGATTCTCCACCGGGGCGCCGGTGATGATCATGCCGTCGTAGCGCTTCTCCCGGATCTGGTCGAAGGTGGTGTAAAAGGAGGACAGGTGGTCGGCGTCCGTGTTCTGGGAGGTGTGGCTGGCCATCTGCAGAAGCTCCACCTGGATCTGGAGGGGGGTGTTGGACAGCTTGCGCAACAGCTGGGTCTCAGTCACGATCTTGGTGGGCATCAGGTTCAGGATCAAAAGGTTGAGCGGGCGCATGTCCTGGTGGATGGCGCGGTACTCCGTCATCACGAAGATGTTTTCTCCCTCCAGCGTGGTGCGGGCGGGGAGGGAGTCGGGAATTTTAATGGGCATGAGCGTTCCCCCTGTGGAAAAATCATTGGAATAATATAAGGGTATCACAAGCCATGCCGTTCCGCAAGGGAAATTTGAGATACATCTGTGCGCCGCAGGCGGAATTTTCAGCGAAAACAGGGGGAGAAACAGCCCCTGTGGAAAAATTTCGAAAAATTTGAAAAAACCCCTTGACATTTGCCGGAGAGAGTGGTAATCTATGCAAGTCGCCCGCGAGGGAGACAGGCGCGGAGGCGCCGCGAGAGAAGTGCGGAAGGTCAGCGAAAAAAAGCTGAAAAAAGTACTTGACAAAGCGGGGCGGACGTGCTAGAATAAAAACCCGCCGCTGAGAGCGGCGTGCACCTTGTAAATTAAACAACGTGACAAACACGAAGCACCAGATTGGATTTGGTTGTTTAACAAGCTGAGCTTGAAGGACGACCGGAAGATTTCTTTGAAGCTAGTAGGGACGCACAGTGTGCGTCCGTGCAGACTTCGATAAAGTGATTAGTTCCGCTTCGGCGGTATTAATACCATTTTATTGAGAGTTTGATCCTGGCTCAGGATGAACGCTGGCGGCGTGCTTAACACATGCAAGTCGAACGGAGAGCTAATGACAGAGGATTCGTCCAATGGAATTAGTTTCTTAGTGGCGGACGGGTGAGTAACGCGTGAGGAACCTGCCTCGGAGTGGGGAATAACACAACGAAAGCTGTGCTAATACCGCATGATGCAGTTGAGTCGCATGGCTCTGACTGCCAAAGATTTATCGCTCTGAGATGGCCTCGCGTCTGATTAGCTAGTTGGCGGGGTAACG
>CALWVW010000104.1 GCA_944385075.1 uncultured Oscillospiraceae bacterium
CCCATGTCCAGCAGGGCCAGCCGGTCCCGGAACCGCTCCCGGTCCCCCTTGCTCATGGGGGAGAACCACCCGCCGCTCCCCGCGGCCAGGGCCAGGTTCTCCTCGATGGTCATGTGGGGGGCGGTCCCCCGCATGGGGTCCTGGAACAGCCGGCCGATCTGGCGGCTCCGCCGGTGGGGGGGCAGGAAGGTGATGTCCTGCCCGTCCAGGGCGATGGATCCCTCGTCCACAAAGAAGTCCCCGGCGATGGCGTTGAACAGGGTGCTCTTGCCCGCCCCGTTGGAGCCCACGATGGTGACGAAGTCCCCCGCCTCCAGGGACAGGGACACGTCCTCCAGCGCCTTCTTCTCATTGAGGGTGCCGGGGTTGAAGGTCTTGGAAATATGGCTCAGGATCAGCATGTCACCCCACCCCCTTTCTTCCGGGCGGCCCACTTCTGCCGCTGGAGGGCGATCAACTTTCTCCCCTGGGGGGTAGCGATGGCCACCGCCACGATCAGGGCGGACACCAGCTTGAAGCCCTCGGTGGGCGCGATGCTGGTGCTGATGGCCACGGCAATGATGATCCGGTACAGGCAGGCCCCCAGGATCACCCCGAAGACCCGGCGCAGGATGGAGCCCCGGCCCATCAGGCTCTCGCCGATGATAAGGGAGGCCAGGGCCACCGTCACCATGCCGGTGCCCAGGTTGATGTCACAGCTCTTGTTCAGCAGGCCGATCAGACAGCCGGCCAGCCCGGTGAGGGCGTTGGCCAGGCACAGGCCCACGGTGATGGTGAAGTTGGGGTTGATGGAGGAGGCCCGCACCATGTCGGCGTTGTCCCCGGTGGCCCGGATGGACAGGCCCAGCCGGGTCCGGAAAAACAGGGCCACCAGCAGGGCCACCACCAGCAGGATGGCCACCAGCACCACCAGCTCGTGCCAGTCCTCCCACCACTCGCCGGGGAAAAGCCCCTTACAGAGGGTGAACAGGGAGTCGCTCCCATAGATGGACAGGTTGGACGACCAGCCCATCACCGCCAGGTTGACGGTGTACAGGCCGGTGTTGACGATGATCCCGGCCAGGATGCTCTCCACCCCCAGCTTGGTCTGGAGAAAGGCGGTGACAAAGCCGGAACAGGCCCCGGCCAGCATGGCCGCCACCAGAGCCAGGAAGGGGTGCCCCGCCAGGGTGACGGTGGCCCCCACCGCAAAGCCAAGGGTATAACAGCCGTCGGTGGACAGGTCGGCGATGTTCAGGATGGAAAAGCTGATGAACAGGGCGATGGCCACCAGGGAGTAGATCGCCCCCACCTCCAGGGCCGTCTGGAGGGCGGGCAGGGACAAGATCGTGGGCACGGGGATTCCTCCTTACCGCGGCGGGGGGACGTTGCGCCATGCAACGCCCCCGGCCGGAATACTCGATTGGTCAGTGCTGTGGGCCACTCAGCTGAAGCTCTGGGCGGTGGTGATCTCCACCACGCCGATCCCCAGGGTGGCAAAGGCGGCCTTCACGTCGTCCAGGCTCAGGCCGATGGCCTCGCAGGTCTCGGTGTTGATGGTGGCCGCCTCGTGGGCCAGGATCACCACGGGGGTGGTGGCGGGGTCGGCCCCGTTCACCAGCAGGTCCACCACCATGTCGGCGGTCTTGGCGCCCAGCTCGTCATAGTCCACACCGTAGCCGAAGAAGGCGCCGTTGAGGGCGAAGGAGTTGGCGCCGGTGTAGTGGGGGATCTGGGCGTCGTTGAGCTTCTCAAAGATGGACAGCTCCGCCTGCATCACCGTGTTGTCGGTGGGGGTGAAGATGGCCTGCACCCCGGCGCTGATCAGGGCGTCCACGGCGGAGTTGATCTCGTCGGTGTTGGTGCCCGTCTTCTCCACATAGGCGATGCCGTTGGCGTCCAGGAACTCCTTGGCCTCCTCGATGGGCTTCTTGGAGGAGTCCTCCGACTTGGAGTACAGCAGGCCCACGGTCTGGATATCCGGGTCCACCGCCACCATCATCTTCATGATCATCTCGGTGTTCAGCGCGTCGCTGACGCCGGTGATGGTGCCGCCGGGGGCGTCCATGTCCGCCACCAGGTTGGCGGTCACCGGGTCGGAGACCGCGGCAAAGATGATGGGGATATCCTCATCCGTCACCACGGACTGCATCACCTGGGCGGCGGGGGTGGCGATGGGGACCACCACGTCCACCTGGTCGGCCACCAGCTGGGCGGCGATCTGGTTCAGGGTGGTGCCGTCGCCCTGGCCGTTATAGGTGTAGTCGGCGTAGTTGAAGGTGACGCCCAGCTCGGCGCTCTTGGCGTCCAGCTCTTTCATGACGTTCTCCTCGATCTGGTCCAGGGATGCGTGGTCCATGTACTTGACCAGCCCCACCTTGTACTCCGTCTGCTGAACGGAGCCGGAGCCGTTGCCGGAGGTGGAGGGCTGCTGGACGGAGCTACTGCCGCCCGCCGCGCCGGTACAGGCGGCAAGGGACAGGGCCATGGCCAGGGACAGAGCGGCGGTCAGGAACTTCTTCATCGCGTTGGTCTTTTTCATGGTAGTTACCTCCATTTGTTCGCCCCTTGGGGCTTTGATTTGGTTTGGGTGGGTGATGGAGGGGCCGGTGCCACCCGGCCTTTTCTTGGGAGCAATAAAAAAACAGCTCCTCATCCCACATGGGACAAGAGCTGTACTCCTGCGATACCACCCAAATTGACGCTTGCGCGTCCACTCGCTTCACGCGCCATCACGCGTGCCCGATGGATAACGGGTGGGTCCCCGTCGGCATCTACTTGGTCGCCCGTTCAAGCCGCCCTCGAAAGTCCATTCACTCGGCCGCGCCCCGCCCTGATCCCACCACCCAGGACTCTCTGAAGGTTTGCCGCACCGGCTACTTCTCTTTCTCACAGGTTTGTTGCTGTTTGATTGTTGGAGTTATTATAGCCGCTCCCGCCCCCCTTGTCAACCCCCCGGCGGAAATTTTTTTGCGCCGGGGATCGGGCCGCCCGCCGGACGGCAGGTCCGGCGGGCGCGCCTCCCCCGCTCAGAAGGAGTCCCGGGCGTTGCCCAGATAGCTGATGTACAGGACGAGAGTGACCAGCCCCAGTACCAGCGTCAACACGGCGAAGACACCGGCGGACACGGCCAGCACCCCCAGGTCCCAGGTACTGTCCGCCATCAGGCTCAGCGCGGAAATCACGACACTGGCCACGGACAGGCCGATATTGATCGCGAGCACCCGCCGGCCCTTGGCGGCCACATCCGACCGCCCCACCTGCTCCAGATACTCGTTGGTGGTGTTGATCAGGATCCACATGGCGGCCAGAGAGAGCACGGTCTCCACCAGATCCATAAACGCGAGGTCGTCAAACAGACCGCAGAGGAAATTGACCACATACAGGATCAGCACAGTGGTGTACCGGCCGTCCACCTGCTTCAGCTTGAGTATGCCCTGGATCTCAAAGACCAGACTCACCAGAGAGCCCACCAGCATCGCCACCATCGCCAGCAGTCCCAGGATGGGGATGAAGGCCAGGATGGCGCAGATCATGATCATGACCGAGATCAGCAGGGACGTGTACAGCTTATCCAGTCCCTTGCGCATCAGAATGGATTGTTCACCCATTGTTCTTCCTCCCTTCACTTCTTCTGTCCGGTCTCACCGGAATACCATGCTCCCCCGGCGAAGATAGCCCATGTAGAAGATGGCAACGATTAAGTTGACCACGGCGTTGACCCCGTCGATGACGAGGATCCCGGTCTCCGGGAAGGGAGCGACCACCAGGCAGGTGGTCAGAGCGTCGATCCCATAGGTGATCCAGAAACCCCGCATCAGCCGCCGCCCCCGCCTGGGCAGATCTCCGCTCTCCTCCCGCTCCTCCAGGCAGGCGTTGGTGGCCTGGATGGTAAGGGTGGTGGCAACCGCCGCCAGGACCGTGCTCGCCAGGTCCAGGGGCCAGATCTGTCCTCCCAGTATCTCATAGCAGAAGACCAGAACGATCCCGGTCAGGGCGATGGTCAGGGCGGTCATATAGTCGGCGTGGACATTCCGCAGTCCCACCAGGCCGACGAAATTCATCACACTGCCCACGATGAATGCAATCAAGCTCATCCGAAGCAGAAAGCCGCCATAGAAGTCCATACTCCATACAATGTACAGAAGCGACAGGATGGCGGCCCCTCCGCTGACCAGCGCGACCAGCTCGCCCCGATACATCAGCCGCAGATTTTTACAGAGCCGCTCCCCCCGTTCATAGGGATCCATAATATGACCTCCTTGCAAAAAAGGCGGACTTCGCTGGGAAGTCCGCCTTGGAGTAAGGTCTGTGCTATGAAGTTGCGAAATTACTCGTTGATGGCGATGACCACGCCGGAGCCCACGGTACGGCCGCCCTCACGGATGGCGAAGCGCAGGCCGTTCTCGATGGCGATGGGGGTGATCAGCTCCACGTCCATGTCCACGTTGTCGCCGGGCATGCACATCTCGGTGCCCTCGGGCAGGGTGATGATGCCGGTCACGTCAGTGGTGCGGAAATAGAACTGGGGACGGTAGTTGTTGAAGAAGGGGGTGTGACGGCCGCCCTCGTCCTTGGACAGGACGTAAACCTGGCCCTTGAACTTGGTGTGGGGGTGAATGGAGCCGGGCTTGCACAGCACCTGGCCACGCTCGATATCGGTCTTGGCGATACCGCGGAGCAGGCAACCGGCGTTGTCGCCGGCCTCGATGAAGTCCAGAGTCTTGCGGAACATCTCCATGGAGGTGACCACGGTGGACTTCTTCTCGTCGGACAGGCCCACGATGTCGACGGTCTCGCCGGCCTTCAGGATACCACGCTCCACACGGCCGGTGGCCACGGTGCCACGGCCGGAGATAGTGAACACGTCCTCAACGGGCATCAGGAAGGGCAGGTCGTCGTTACGGGCGGGAGTGGGGATGTAGTTATCCACCGCATCCAGCAACTCCTTGATGCAGGCGAAGTCGGGGTCATCGGGGTTGCCGGACTCGCAGGTCAGAGCGTTCAGAGCGGAACCCTTGATGATGGGGATGTCGTCGCCGGGATACTCATAGGAAGACAGGGTCTCGCGGACCTCCATCTCCACCAGCTCCAGCAACTCGGGGTCATCCACCTGGTCGCACTTGTTCAGGAAGACGACCATGGCGGGCACGCCCACCTGACGGGCCAGCAGGATGTGCTCCTTGGTCTGGGCCATGGGGCCGTCGGTGGCGGCGAT
>CALWVW010000105.1 GCA_944385075.1 uncultured Oscillospiraceae bacterium
TCCTCCTGTTCCGCCGCCCGGGCCAGCCGGGCGGTCAAATCCTGTTTCTCCCGGTCGCTGAACCGCTCCCGGTCCCACTGTTCCTTCCAGCTATTCATGCCTCCACCTCCAGTTCCTTGGCCAACAGCTTGCGGCTCCTGCTCAGCCGCTTTCGGGCCGCCGCCGGGCTACAGCCGCACAGCCGGGCCACCTCGTCCAGGCTGTACCCCTCGTAATAAAACAGGTACAGCGCCGCCCCATAGTGCTCCGGCAGGGCCCGGATCCGCTCCAACAGCTCCCCGGCCTCCGCCGGGGGCGCCGGGAGCCGCTCGGCCTCCTCCATTGGGACGTTCCTGCGGCGGCGGGCGCTCTTCAGCAGGTCCTTGCACCGGTTGATGGCCGCCCGCAGGACAAACGCCTTCTCGTGCTCCAGGTCCTGGAACTCCCTCCCCTCCTCCAGCAGTTTGAGAAAGATGTCCTGGCAGATGTCCTGGGCGTCCTCCCGGGTCAGGGAGTAGGTCAGGCTCAGGCGCAGGATGGGGTCGGCGTAGGTGGACACGAACCGCTCCGCCTGCCCGGGGCTGTTCCACTGGGTCATGGCCTCGACCTCCTTTCACCTGTAACACGATCCGGGGGCGGGAATTGTGACCGCCCCGGCGGATTTTTTTCGCAAAAGACCGCAAAAGGCCCCGGCGGGGGGCCGTCGCCTCCCCGCCGGGGCCCTGGCTCACCGGCACTCCAGATAGCCGCCCCCGGGCAACTCCAGATAGACCGGGCCGCCCATATCCTCCCCGGCGATCCACAGGGGGGCGTCCGGGAACTGGCCCATGTCGGTGTAGACGCAGTCCTCCCCCTCCGCATAGGCGCCCACCCGGCCCAGGCTCCGGCACCCCTCCGGCAGGGCGTCCAGCACCCGGTCCTCCCCGTACCAGTGCTGGTAGGACCAGACCCGGCCGTCCGCCTGGACGATCACGATCAGCACCTTATGGCTGTCATTGGAGGAGCCGTCCCCCGCCGTCCCGGGGTCTGTGGGGGCGGCGCTCCCCCCGGTGGCGCTCCCGGCGCTCTCCTGCCCGGTCTGGTTGCCCCCGGAGGTATTGGCGCTACCCCCTCCGGGCCACAGGCGCGCCCCCTGGTAGCCCAGGGCGGCCACCAGCGCCAGGCAGGCGGCCAGGGCGGCCCACCGGCGGACCGGCGGGCGGGGCCGCCGCCGGGCGGGCTCCTCCGCCTGGGCGATCAGGTCGTCATCCAGCAGGCCCATGGCCTCCAGCAGATGCTCCCGGGTCATACCGCCACCCCCTCCCGCTCCAGCTCCTCCCGCAACCGCTTGCGCATCCGGTGGAGCCGGGACTTCACCTGGCCCTGGGTCAGGCCGAACCGGGCCCCCAGCTCTGCCAGGGGCTCCAGATAAAAATACCGGCGGACAAAGAGCTTCCGGTCCTCCTCCCGCTGGCGGCGGAGGAAGGCGGAGATGAGGGCGGCGGTCTCCGCCGCCTCCAGGGCCTCGTCGGGCCGGCGGCGGTCGGGCAGGCAGTCCTCCAGCTCATGGAGGGCCAGCTCCACCTGGCTCCCGCCCCGCTTGGCCGCCCGGAGCCGCCGCCACCGGTCCAGGGACAGGTTGCGGGTCAGCTTGCCGAAAAAGGCGGACAGGAGGCTGGGCCGCTGGGGCGGCATGGCGTTCCAGGCGTGGAGCCAGGTGTCGTTGACGCACTCCTCCGCGTCCTCCTCCCGGTCCAGGATGCGCCGGGCGATGGTGTGGCAGTAGGCGCCGTATTTCCTCTCGCTCTCGGCGATGGCCTGCTGGGACCGGGCCCAGTACAGGTCGATGATCTTCGTATCCTCCATGGCTACCTCCTTCCGGGCGGCGGATCTCTTCCCCTTTATAGACGCGGACGGCCGCCCCCGGTTTCACCCCCGGCCGAAAAAAATTTTCCCGCCGGGGCGCGGGGCGCGTACCGGCGGGAGGGGGGTCACTCCAGAAGCTCGAAGTCGGAGGCGGGGTGCTTGCAGATGGGGCAGATGAAGTCGGCGGGCAACTCCTCCCCCTCGTACACATAGCCGCACACCTTGCACACCCAGCGTCTCTTGCTCCCCTGGGCGGGGGCGGCGGCGGCGGGCCGGGGCTTGATGTGGGCCTGGTAGTAGGAGTAGGTGGCGCTGGGGGCCTGGGACAGCACGTCCCCGTCCTCCACGTCGGCCAGGAACAGGGTGTGGGTGCCCAGATCGGTGGCGGACACCACCCGGCAGGACAGCCAGGCGCTGGTGCCCAGGGTCACATAGCGCACCCCCGCCCCGTCCCGGGCGGTGTGGCCCTCAAAGCCCGCGAACTTGTCCACGTCCCGGCCCGACTGAAAGCCGAACCGCTGGAACAGGTCGAATTTGGCCTCCTCCGACAGCACGGACAGGGTGAAGCGGCCGGACTCCCGCACCATGTCGTGGGTGTAGTTGTCCTTGTTGATGGCCACCACGATGCGGTTGGGGGTGGTGGTCACCTGGATGGCGGTGTTGGTGATACAGCCGTTGTCCTTCTCGCCCCGGCGGGCGCACAGGACAAAGAGCCCATAGCTCAGAGCGTACATGGCCTTGTTGTTCATACTGTATTCTCCTTTCCACAGTACCGTTCGGATATGTTTCAGTGTACCACAGTTTCCCCCGGATGTCCACGGAAATCCTCCCTGGGGCCCTCTCTTTTCCCACTCCGCCCAGATTTGGAGGGATTTGGTCCCCCTCCTGTGTATCCTGCCCATTTTTCCCCGGCGCCGCCCCCGCTTTTCTCCACTTCGCCCCGTTAAGAAATCGTTAAGTTCGTTGTTTTTGTGCCGGGAAAACAGTATCATAGTGTCATAATAAGAGCATTTTATGCACATGCACTGTATTCCCCGAAAGGCAGGAATCTTTTTTTATGAGTCTGCGCGTAGGTATCGACATCGGCTCCACCACGGTGAAGGTGGTGGTGCTGGACGAACAAAACAAGCTCCTGTTCCGCTCCTACGAGCGGCATATGTCCAAGACCCGGGAGCGCACCCTGGAGACCCTGCACTCCATCGAGGACCTGCTGGCCGGCCGGGACATCCAGGTGACGGTCACCGGCTCCGCCGGGCTGGGGGTGGCCAACGCCGCCCACCTGGACTTTGTCCAGGAGGTGTACGCCACCGCCGCCGCGGTGAACACCTTCATCCCGGGCACCGACGCGGTCATCGAGCTGGGGGGCGAGGACGCCAAGGTCATCTTCTTCCACCCCCTGGAGGAGCGGATGAACGGCTCCTGCGCCGGGGGCACCGGCGCCTTCATCGACCAGATGGCCACCCTGATGGACGTGACCGCGGACCAGCTGGACCAGCTGGCCCTGAAGCACGAGAAGATCTACCCCATCGCCAGCCGGTGCGGCGTCTTCGCCAAGAGCGACATCCAGCCCATCCTGAACCAGGGCGGGCGGAAGGAGGACGTGGCCGCCTCCATCTTCCAGGCGGTGGTGGACCAGACGGTGGCCGGCCTCACCCAGGGCCGGGAGCTGAAGGGCAAGATCGTCTTTCTGGGCGGCCCCCTCCACTTCCTCATGGGCCTGCGGGAGCGGTTCGTGGACACCCTGAAGCTGGACGGCGACCACGCCGTCTTCCCCCAGGACGGGGACTGCTTCGCCGCCATCGGCGCCGCCCTGTGCGCCACCGACTACCCCCTCACCCCCTTTGAGACGGTGCTGAAAAAGCTGGAGGACAGCGCCGCCGTCAAGACCCAGGTGGACACCATGCCCCCCCTGTTCGCCTCCCAGGAGGAGTACGGCGCCTTTGTGGCCCGGCACAACGCCAGCCGCCCCCCCGAGGTGGACGTCAACACCTACACCGGCCCCGCCTGGCTGGGCATCGACGCCGGCTCCACCACCACCAAGCTGGCCCTCATCGCCGCCGACGGCGGACTGCTCTATACATACTACCACTCCAACCTGGGCAACCCGGTGTCCATCGTGCTGGAACAGCTCCGGGAGATCTACAAACTGTGCGGCGACCGCATTGAGATCAAAGGGGCCGCCGTCACCGGCTACGGGGAGGACCTGATCAAAAACGCCTTCTCCTGCGACCTGGGGCTGGTGGAGACCATGGCCCACTACAAGGCGGCCGCCCACTTCCAGCCCGACGTGGACTTCATCATCGACATCGGCGGGCAGGACATGAAGTGCTTCAAGATCCGCAACCGGGCGGTGGACTCCATCATGCTCAACGAGGCCTGCTCCTCCGGGTGCGGCTCCTTCATCGAGACCTTCGCCAAGGCCCTGGGGTACGACATCGCCACCTTCTCCAAGCTGGGGCTGTTCACCAAGAAGCCGGTGAACCTGGGCTCCCGGTGCACCGTGTTCATGAACTCCAGCGTCAAGCAGGCCCAGAAGGACGGGGCCAGCGTGGAGGACATCTCCGCCGGCCTGTCCATCTCCATCGTGAAGAACGCCATCTACAAGGTCATCCGGGCCGCCTCCGCCGACGACCTGGGCCGGCACATCGTGGTCCAGGGGGGCACCTTCCACAACGACGCGGTGCTCCGGGCCTTCGAGCAGGAGCTGGGCCGGGAGGTCACCCGGCCGGTCATCGCCGGCATCATGGGGGCCTTCGGGGCCGCCCTGGCCGCCCGGGACCTGCACCTGGACAAGAGCGCCCTGCTGGGGCCCCAGGCCCTGGAGACCTTCACCCACACCGCCAAGCCCGCCACCTGCGGCCTGTGCACCAACCACTGCGCCCTGACCGTCAACACCTTTGACGGGGGACGGCGGTTCATCTCGGGCAACCGGTGCTCCCGCCCCCTGGGCGAGACCCCCCACCGCCTGCCCGACCTGATGCGCTACAAGTACGCCAAGCTCCGAGCCCTCCAGGGCAAGGGGGCGGGGAGCGGCTTCCGGGGGAAGATCGGCATCCCCTACGGCCTGAATATGTACGAGAACCTGCCCTTCTGGTTCGAGCTCCTCACCCGGCTGAACTTTGAAGTGGTCCTCTCCCCCGAGTCCAGCCGGAAGCTGTACATCAAGGGACAGCGCACCATCCCCTCGGACACGGTGTGCTACCCCGCCAAGCTCCTCCACGGCCACGTGGAGGCCCTGGTGGAGGCGGGGGTGGACGCCATCTTCTACCCCTGTATGCCCTACAACTTCAACGAGGGGGTCAGC
>CALWVW010000106.1 GCA_944385075.1 uncultured Oscillospiraceae bacterium
CCCTCTCGAATATGCATCGTGCGGCGGATCTCTTTGGGGATCACCACTCGCCCCAGATCGTCGATCCGGCGCACGATTCCTGTTGCTTTCATCGATCCGTTGCCTCCTGTGCTATAAAATGCGTTGACGCCAGTAGTATTCGCAACATTTGCCAGGGTATGCAGAAATTTGTCTGGTGTTGTTTTCCAGACTACAAAAGCCGCTGTCCCTCCAGCCGGTCCGGCGGCGCCCCCAGAAGCAGGAGCGCCCCCGCCACCGCCAGGGCCGCCCCCTCGTCCCCCGGCGCCAGCAGGGAAAACTCCTGTTGCTCCACCACCCGCCCCTCTACCGTCACCAGATCCCGCTGGACGGCCACCCAGAGCCGCCCCGCCTCCCGGCTGGAGACGGTGATACTGTCCCGGGGCCCGTTGCCATAGCTCACCGCGCTGGCCACATGGGGCACAGCCGGCCCCCTCATCCACCCCGGGAGCAGGAGGATCCGGCAACGGCCCACCCCGGAAAGCTCTCCCGGCCGCTCCGCCGCCCGGGGGGACACCACCAGAAGGTCCCGAGGCCCTTTGGCCTCTCCATTGCCCCGCTCCATATGCAGGGCCCGCAGTTTCCCCCGGACCGCCCGGTCGATCTCCTCGTCCCGCTCCAATATTTGAAATTCCACCGCTCGATCCCCCCTGTGCCGCCGTAGCCTTTTTGTCAGTTTTCGCCCGCGTTCGCTTTTTATACGCCTCCTGACAAACAATTGTGGGCGGAGCCCGGCGGCTCCGCCCACAGGATCTCATTTTTGCTCAATCGGGCACCACGAAATGGCCCGTATCCGGGGGACGATGGTTGCGGATATAGTGCAGGAGCTTGTCCCAGTCCCCCTCCAGATCGTCAAAGCGGATCCCGTAATTGTCCGCCTGGAGATGGGTGCGGGTCCCCGGGATGCAGTCGTGCTTTCGCAACACCACGGTCCCCTCCCGGCCGGGCCGAAGCCGCTGGAACGAGGCCGCCCCCACCAGGTCCACGCCGCCGGTGGGGACATCCCGGTCCCGGTCCCAGAGGACGCTGGCCATCACATAGAGGTGGGACAGCTTCCCCTCCTTCTGGCGGAAGCGGAGCTTGCTCCACTCGATCAGCATCCACCGGCCGCCCTGCCGGGTCCCCTTCACGTCGATCTGCCAGCCGTTGATCACGGTGTCCTGGTCGTCCCAGACGCCCCGGGGGTAGTAGTTGAAATCCAGCTCCACCGCCAGGCCGTACCGCTCCCGGAGCATCTTGGCAAAGGCCACCTCGGCGATCTTTCCGATCAGATTGTCCCGGCCGATCTCCGCCCCCCCCCCTGGGCGCGGTGTCCGACTGGCCGAACTCGATCTGCTGTTGTTGCTCCGCACAGCGGAGGGAGAACTCCCTGCACCGGCCCAGCTCCTCCTCCGTCAGCCAGATGACCATGGCGATCACCCCTCCGTCTGTACCGGGAGGCAGGCCGGGATGGAGTCGGCCTCCCACTGGTAGCCGCCCTCGGACATCTGCGGGTCTGTCCGCAGGGAGGGGAGGGCGCCGGAGGTGGCGGACAGGTCCAGGTGCCGCCAGCCGTCGGCGGTGCGGACCGCGTTCCAGAAGTGGGGGGCGCCCCTCCATGTGCCCTGCGCGATCCGGCAGGAGAGCCCAAGGCGCTCCCCCAGGGCGGCGTAGGCCAGGGCAAAGCCCTCGCTGTCCCCCTCCCCCGTCTCCAGGAGCCCATAGGCGTCTGAGGCCCCCTCCGGACTGTAGCCGGCGGCGGACAGCAACGTCCGCCCGGCGGCCAGGATCAGGGCATCCCCCTCCACCCCGGCCAGCGGCGCGGCCAGCTCGTCCAGCCGGCGGGCCAGCGCCTCCTTCTGATCCTCCAGCTGGGCGGGCTCGTCCGGATAGGTGAGCAGGACCTCCACGATCCGTTGCCGCCCGGTCTCCGGGTAGAGGGCGATCTCCAGCTCCGGCATCCCGAAGGCCGCCTCCGGAACGTGATAGTAGGCCTCCTGCGCCAGGGAGCGGATGGTCTCCTCATCCCCGTCAAAGTAGCTGATCCGCAGGACGCACTCGGGGGAGAAGGAGGCCAGAGTGTCCTCCAGCTCCTCCCGGATGGCGGTGACACCGGTGGCCTGCACGATGGAGTCCACCTGCTCCGGCGTCCGCCGGTAGGTGAAGTAGACGTCGGCCTGGGCATAGGTGACCACCCGGGTGACGCGGAATTTGATGAACTCCACGGCGTAGGCCCCCAGGGGGTCCTCCTGGACCACCTCCAGGCAGGCAACCTCCAGGTCGGTCTCCACGTCCTCCGAGTCGAAGTACAGCCGGACCGTCCCCTCCTCCACTCCGTTGTCCACAAAGTAGATCAGCGCGTTGACCAGCTCCTGATAGCTGTCCGCCCGCAGGGTGGAGGGGTCCCCCTCTGTGGTGGGGGCGGCGTTATGCGGGGTGATGCTGGTATAGTCCCGCTCCAGCATGGCGGAGCACCCGGTCAGGACCAGGGCAAGGGCCAGCAGAGCGGGGAGCCATCTGTGGGGCCGCACGGGGCCGCACCTCCTTCCGAACCGGGGCAGTCTTCTCAATAGCCCAGTTCCTGATCCACCAGGATCACTTCCATCTGGTCGATCCCCGTGGGCTTGGCCCACAGGACGGCCAGCGCGCGGCAGATCCGCTCCGGGCTCTGGCAGTCGTAACAGCGGTCCCCCTTGACCGCGCAGGGGGTCTTCCGCCCCAAGCGCTGGGCATTTTTCGGGGAGGCGATGTTCCGGGCGCGCCAGAGGGCGCTGTCGTAGTCGGGGGCGATCTTGTTGGACCCCACCACGAAGTAGACCCGCCTGTGCCCATAGATGGTGGAGGCGACCCGGTTCCCGGTCCCGTCGATATTGATGATCTCGCCGGTCTCCGCCACGCCGTTGGCGGAGGTG
The DNA here is from genome assembly GCA_944385075.1 of uncultured Oscillospiraceae bacterium. Taxonomy (GTDB): domain Bacteria; phylum Bacillota; class Clostridia; order Oscillospirales; family Oscillospiraceae; genus Lawsonibacter. Next base: position 2,910 of record CALWVW010000106.1, read on the forward strand.
AGGTACACCTCCGCAGTGGCCGCCTGGGCCAGAGCCCCGTTCTCCCAGTGCCAGATGGCCTGGTTATGGGAGGCCAGCCGGTCGTACAGGCCCATCTCCCGCAAGGTCATGGAGCCGCCCAGGCCCACGGTGGTGTCGTTGATCTGGCTGTCCAGATAGTCGGCCGCCTCCTGGGCGGTGGAGAAGAAGTGGACAAGATAGCCCCTCCGCTCCAGTTCTTGCGTCAGCTTTTTCCAGTTTACCACAGTCATACACTCCTTTGCACAGTCAGATGGATGGTTCCGGGCTTACAGGCTGTTTTGCTGGTACCGGCGGAACCCCTCGCCCAGCACCTCGTGGGCGTCGCACACGATGATGAAGGCCCCGGGGTCGATCTCATGGACCAGCTTCTTCATGGGGACGATCTGCCGCTGTTTGAAGGCGCACATGAGCACCAGCTTGTCCTCTCCGCTTCCCCCGCCCTCTCCGTGGAGATAGGTCAGGCCCCGGTCCAGTTGCTGGTCGATGGCGGCGGCCACCTTCCGGGGCTCGCTGGAGATGATATAGGCCACCTTGGAGGCGTCCATCCCGTAGATCACGCCGTCCATGGCGATGGAGGAGATGTACAGGGCGATGATGCCATACAGGGCGCTGTCCATGCTCCGAAAGGCGAAGGCCACCAGCACGATCATGATCAGGTCCACGGCCAGCAACAGCTTGCCCACCGGGAGCCAGGAGAAGGGGATCTTCAGCAGGCGGGCGATCAGGTCCGTCCCCCCGGTGGAGGCCCCCTGGCCCAGGATGATGCCCAGGGACAGCCCGGTGATCACGCCGCCGAAGACAGAGGCCAGCATGGGGTCCATGGGCGGGAAGGTGAAGAGATAGGCGAACAGGTCCACCAGCACGGAGGTGGCCGCCATGGCGTACAGGGAGGAGATCAGCAGATGTCCCCCCAACAGCCGCCACCCCAGCAGGAACAGGGGGATGTTGGCCACCAGGACGACCATACCGATGGGCAGGGCCGGGACATAGTAGTTGAGGATCTGGCCCAGGGAGGTGATCCCCCCAAAGCCGATCCCGTTGGGCACATAGAGCCAGTCAAAGCCGATGGCGTAGATGACCGACCCGATGGTGATCCAGAGATAACAGTTGAGCGCATTGGAAATCTTGCTTTTTTTCATAGACGACCTCCTCGATTCCAGTTCCAGTTCCGCTTATTCCAAAAGGGACAGCTGTTGCTCTCCCCGGTCCTCCTCTCTGAGGAGCGCCCCCACGGCGGGCAGGCTCCGGGCCCGGTACCGGGCCGGGTTGACGATGGCGCTCTCCTCCAGGGGGAGGGCCCGTTCCACCCGGTACTTGGGCTTCAGGGTCATCACGTTGACCCCCTGGGTGTTCCGGGTGGTCTTGGGGTTGAGGCTGGCGGTGTGGAACACCAGGCACCGCCCCTCTGTGGAGATCACCGCCATCTCCCGCTCCTCCCGGAGCAGAAGGGCGGAGACCAGCGGCGCCTTATCCGAATAGGCTCCGGTCAGGCGCTTGCGCCGGGTCTGGGTCTGATAGGCGGACAGCTCCACCCGGGCCACCTTCCCGTTGTCGAAGAAGAACAGCAGGTTCCCGGTATAGTCCCCCGGGACACAGGCCCAGATCGCCCGCTCCTCCGGGTCCATGGCCAGCTTGGTGGGCAGATAGTCCCCCAGGGCGCTGGCCTTGGTGTCCTCGAAGTCGGACAGCCGGGTCTTGTAGCACTGCTGGCGGTCTGTGAACACCAGCAACTCCTCCCGGTTGGTGGTCTCCCACTGGAGGAGGGGCCCATCCCCCTCCTTGTACTTCTGGTCGCTGGCCATACGCAGAGACTGGGGGGTGATCTTTTTCAGATACCCCTCCCGGGAGAAGAACAGGTGGACCGGGTAGTCGGGGGTCTCGTCCTCCTCCCCCTGGTCCTGGTCCTCCTGGACGTCGTAGAGGATCTCCGTGCGCCGGGGGATGGCGTACTTCTTCTTGACCTCCTCCAGCTCGCCGGTGAGGATGGAGCGGATCCGCCGGGGGGAGTTCACCGTGTCCTCCAGGTCGGCGATCTCCCCCTCCAG
>CALWVW010000107.1 GCA_944385075.1 uncultured Oscillospiraceae bacterium
TTCTCATCCCAGTGGTCCTGGATCTTGCCGCCGAAGCGGACCTCCTCCATCTCATCCAGCTTGGGGATGAGCCAGGCGTCCCCCATCCCCAGCCAGTTGTCGGCCACCTCCACCTGCTGGCCGTCGATGATCTTCTGCTTGAAGATACCCAGCTCGTAGCAGATGGAGTAGCCGGTGGCGGGGATCTCCAGGGTGGTCATGGAGTCCAGATAACAGGCGGCCAGACGGCCCAGACCGCCGTTGCCCAGGCCGGCGTCCGGCTCCTTCTCAAACAGGTCGGAGGCGGAGAAGCCCAGGCCCTCCAGAGCCTCCTTCAGCGTGTCCAGCAGACCCAGGTTGTAGGCGTTCTTTTCCAGAGAGCGGCCCATGAGGAACTCCAGGGACAGGTAGTGGACCTGCCGTTGCTGGCCCTCCCAGACCTGGTTTCCGGTCTCGATCTGACGGCGGGACATGATGTCCCGGAGGACCAGGGCGCAGGCCTTGAACATATGGTTGGGGGTGGCCTCGTCCACGGTGCGGCCGAAGTTGCGTTGCAGTTTGCCGAGGATCAGCTCCGTGAGTTGGGCTTTGGTATATTCCGCCATAAATGTGCCTCCTACTATGGATGATAGATCCGGCCGGCGGCCGGGAATGGATTTGATGGGAAGTCACGCTATTTTATCAGGTTTTTACGACAGCGTCAATGGCAAACGAGAAGGCCGGCTCCCGCCGGGGGCGGGAGCCGGCGCCGGTGTGAAAACGGGTCAGCCCAGGATGCGCTGATAGATGTCCAGATACTGCTTAGCGGAGCTGTCCCAGGAGAAGTCGGCGGTCATGTCCTCTTTCTGCAGGCCGCGCCAGGCCTTCTTGTCGTTGTGGTACAGCTCGACCGCCTCCCGCAGGACCCAGGTCATGTCCCCCGCGTTGATATTGGCGAAGGTGAAGCCCCGGCCCGTCCCCTCGTACTTGTTGTAGGGGGTGACGGTGTCCTTGAGGCCGCCGGTCTCCCGCACCACGGGGACGGTGCCGAAGCGCATGGCGATCATCTGGGACAGGCCGCAAGGCTCGGAGACCGAGGGCATCAGGAACAGGTCGGCCCCCGCGTAGATCATGTTGGACAGGGGGGCGGAGTAGGTCAGCTGGGCCACGAAGCGGCCGGGGTACTGCTCCTGGGCGTGGCGGAAGGCCTCCTCATACTGCCAGTCGCCGGTGCCCAGCACCACCATCTGGACGTCCAGGGCCATGATGTCGTGGAGGGCGTCGGTCACCAGGGAGAAGCCCTTGTGCCCCACCAGACGGGATACGCAGGCGATGATGGGGATGTCCGGGTTCTCCTGCAGGCCGACCGCCTGCTGGAGGGACTGCTTGCAGAGGGCCTTCCCCTTGGCCAGGGTCCGGTAGGTGAAGTTGGAGGCCAAGCCGGGGAGGGTGGCCGGGTCGTAGAGGGCGGTGTCGATGCCGTTCAGGATGCCCTCCAGCTTGAAGCTCTGCTGGTTGATGACCCCGTCCAGACCGTGGGCGTAGAAGGGGGTGCGGAGCTCCTGGGCATAGGTGGGGGAGACGGTGGTGACGAAGTTGGAGGCCATGATGGCGCCCTTCATCAGATTCACGTCCCGGTGGTAGGCCAGCATCCCCTCGTTGAAATAGCTCTTGTCCAGGCCGATGACGTCCTGCAACACCTGGTCGCCGTAGCGGCCCTGATACTCGATGTTGTGGATGGTGAATACCGTCCTGGCGCCGCCCAGTTGCGGGATCCGGTACTTCTCCTCCAGCAGGTAGACGGGGACCAGGGCGGTCTGCCAGTCGTTGCAGTGGATGATGTCCGGGGACCAGTCCAGCTGGCCCGGCGTCTCGATGATGGCCCGGGAGAAATAGGCGAACCGCTCACAGTCATCAAAGTGGCCGTAGATCTGCCAGCGTTTGAAGTAGTACTCATTGTCGATGAACCAGTAGGTGACGCCGTTGCGCTCCAGCTGGAAGACACCACAGTAGACCTGACGCCAGGACAGAGTGACATTGAAATATTTCAAAAAGGTCATCTGACTACGCCAGTCCTGCCCGATCCCCTCGTACAGGGGGAGGATCACCTTGACCTCGTGTCCCTGTGCGGCCAGGGCCTGGGGCAGGGAGCCGGCCACGTCAGCCAGGCCGCCGGTTTTGATGAAAGGGGCTACCTCGGAAGCGGCAAACAGAATTTTCATCTTGAATCCCTCATTTCAAAGCGTTCAGGTGGAAGGTGGCGAGCAAACGCCCCTTGCAGGGGGCGTTTGCCCGGCCCGGATCATACGATGGAATTTTTGGCGATGGCCAGGGGGTAAGTGCTGTGGCCGGTGAGGATCCGGTTCTCGTTGATCTGGACATTTTTGTCGGAGATCACATAGGACAGGGAGGCGCCCGCCTTGACCACCGTCCCCTGCATCAGGACGCTGTTGGACACCTTGGCCCCCGCCTCCACGATCACGCCGCGGGAGAGGATGGAGTTGGTCACCTCGCCCTCGATAAAGCAACCGTCGGCCACCAGAGAGGAGTTGGAGACGGCGTTGGGGCCGTAATAGGTGGAGGGGTTGGACTGATCCTTGGTGCGGATGGGCCGGTCCGGGTTGAACAGGTCGTCCCGGACGGCAGGGTCCAGCAGGTCCATGGAGCGGCGGAAGTAGTCGCTGACGGACTGGAAGCGCCCCACATAGCCCTGGTGGACATAGGGGACCAGGCGCAGGGACTTCAGCCGGGGCTGCAGTACGCCGCGGCTGAAGCTGTGGACGTCGTGGGCGGCGCAGTAGTCCACCATGTCCAGGAGAAGTTGCTTGGAGAGGATGTAGATCTCCAGAGATTCCAGCGCCTTGTCCGCGGCGGTGGGGTGGATGGACAGGTCGGTGACCCGGCCGTCGCCGCTGACCTCCACATACTCGGAGAACCGGGGAGAGGATTTCAGGGTGGGGGTACACACCATGGTCACGTCGGCGCCGGTCTCCAGGTGGCGCTCCAGCACCTCGGCGACGGGCAGGTTGACGGCCAGGTCGCCCCAGCCCATGATGACATACTCCTGGCGGATGTTGTTCAGGTAGCCGGCCACACCGGCCAGGGCGTCCATGTTGCCCCGGTAGTCGCCGTCACCGCGCTCGGCGTAGCCGAAGGGGGGCAGGATGCGCAGGCCGCCGTGCTTCCGGCTCAGGTCCCAGTCTTTGCCGGAGCCCAGGTGGTCCAGCAGGGACTGGTAGCTCTCGTGGACGATGACGCCCACGTCGGTGATGCCGGAGTTGACGTAGTTGGACAGCATGAAGTCGATCAGGCGGTACCGCCCGCCAAAGGGGAGCGAGCAGGTGTTGCGGGGGCGGGTCAGCTCGCCCAGGTTGGAATCAGAGCGGTATGCGAACAAGATCCCGTGCAGATCATTCATCCCTGCTCACCTCCTTTCACATCTTCCCGGATCATGGCGCTGGGGGGGACCACAGCGCCCTCCCCCACCGTCACGTCGCTGGCGACCACGGCGATGCCCCAGTCGGGGTCCCCGCTGGGGGCGGAGCCCACGCAGGCGTTTCGCTCCACCACGGCATTTTCCGCCAGGATGGCGTAGGAGACCTGGGCCCCCGCCTTGACCACCGCGCCGGGCATCAGGATGGAGTACTGGACATCGGCGCCCTCCTCCACGGTGACCGAGTGGAAGAGGACCGAGTTCTCCACGGTCCCGTCCACGCGGCAACCGCCGGTGACCAGGGCGTGGGAGAGCTTGGCATTGGGCCCGGTGACATGGGGGGGACGGATGGGGGAACGGGCGTAGATCGGCCAGTCCGGATCGTACAGGTCGATGCCGCTGTGGGGAGCCAGCATATCCATGTTGGCGTCCCACAGGGAGTTGATGGTGCCCACGTCCTTCCAGTAGCCATGGAAGCGGTAGGCCATCAGCTTTTCGCCGGCATTGAGCATATTGGGGATGATATTTTTCCCGAAGTCGTTGGAGGAGGTGGGGTCTGCCTCGTCCGCGATCAGGTACTGGCGGAGCTTGGACCAGGTGAAGACGTAAATGCCCATGGAGGCCAGATTGCTCTTGGGCTGTTTGGGCTTCTCCTCAAACTCGTAGATCCGGTCGTCCCCGTCCACGTTCATGATGCCGAAGCGGGTGGCCTCCTCCATGGTGACCTCCAGCACGGAGATGGTGCAGGCGGCATCGGTCTTTTTGTGGAGGGCCACCATGTCGGCGTAGTCCATTTTATAAATGTGGTCGCCGGAGAGGATGACCACGTAGTCCGGGTCATACAGGTCCAGGAAACCGATGTTCTGATAGATGGCGTTGGCAGTCCCCTTGTACCAGGTGCCCTGCTCCCCCTCCCGCATGTAGGGGGGGAGGATATGGACGCCACCGTCGGACCGGTCCAGGTCCCAGGGCTGTCCGTTTCCGATGTAGCTGTTCAGCTCCAGCGGGCGGTACTGGGTCAGCACACCCACGGTGTCAATACCGGAGTTGACACAGTTGGACAGGGGAAAATCGATGATGCGGTACTTCCCGCCGAAGGGGACGGCGGGCTTGGCCACGTGGCTGGTCAGGGCGTAGAGACGGCTCCCCTGCCCGCCTGCCAGCAACATGGCCACAACTTCTTTTTTCATGCTGTTCACCTCTTATCTGTTTCGGGCGCGGGGGCGGGTCCGGTATCTGGCCGGGGGTCCGCCCGGGATAGACGGCGGTCAATTGGACTTTTTGGATTTCCGGGGGGCTTTCTTGACAGCGGGCTCCTCCGGGGCCGCCCTGGGGGCGGGGACGGATTTCTTGGAGGAGGCCTTCTGGGATGTTTCGGTCGCGGTAGCCTTTTTCGCGGGGGCCTTCGGGGAGGCTTTGGCGGAGGCCGCCTGCTTGGCGGGGGCCTTCTGCGCTTTCGCGGTCGAGGTGGCCTTCTTCGCGGGGGCCTTCTTCTGGGCCTGGGCGGGCTTCTTCTCCTCGCTCTTGGGCTTGCGGACGGGATTCTTGCGGACACA
>CALWVW010000108.1 GCA_944385075.1 uncultured Oscillospiraceae bacterium
AAGTGGGGCAAGCTATTGCATATTATAGGCGTTTTTGCGGCGGTTTGCAAGGGGAGAGGGGCGGGAATCTGTAGGGCGCGGCATCCCGGACGCGCCGCCCGCAGGCGTACCTTGTCACCCGACCGTCATTCCGAGGCCCCAGAGGGGCCGTGGGAATCCGTCTCCTTTTTGGCAGGAAAACGGATTGCCACGTCGGGCCTATGGACCTCCTCGCAATGACGGATCGACCGCACGGCACCGCCGTAGGGGCGGGTCCCAGACCCGCCCGCCCCCTTTGGCACCCGTAGGGGAGGGGCTTGCCCCCTCCCGCCGGTTTTACACTGTACCGTTTGATTTTTGGGGGGATTTCGCCGCCCCGGCGGCGAGCCCCTTTTGGAACGATCCAAAAGGGGCGAAAAGATCGCCGGGGGACGGCTCCGGCGAGCACCAGGTGGTGCTCTTAGTCGCCCGTCCCCCGGACCCCCATTTACGAGGGGAGCTTGATTCGAAAGCCGGGCGCAACTGTACCGGCGCGGGGTGGCCTCTGACGCACAACCGTCCTCCCGCCCGTTGCCACTGTGCGGTAAAACCAGAGGGCCGTCCGTGCTACCCGTTTAAGACGCGCCTTCCCTGGTCGCTCCCCCGTGGTGCGGTGGGCATCGGGGCGGCGCAACCCTGTAGGGGGCGGCATCCGTAGGGGCGCCCGACAGGACAGGCAACAATGATCGTTTGTGTGGGGCGCGACCACTGGGCGCGCCGTCTGCGGGTGGCTAAAGGCGCCCCTACGCCCGTGGGACCTTTATGTCCCTTGTGCCGCCGTAGGGGCGGGTCCCAGACCCGCCCGTCCCATTTGCACCCTTTGGTATCTGTAGGGCGGGGGCTTGCCCTCCCGCCGGCTTTGTGTCGCACCTTTTGATTTGGGGGACGTTTCGCCGCCCCGGCGGCGAGTAGCTTTCTGAGCGATCCAAAAGGGGCGAAAAAATCGCCGGGGGTTTGCTCCGATGGACAGGTCACATCCATTTTGATATGGATGTGGCCTGTCCATAGTCACCTACCCTACCCCCTCTGGCCTTCGGCCATCTCCCCCTGACAGGGGGAGTCGGCCCCCGGACCCCCGTTTACGGGGGAGCTTGGTACGGGGGTTTGGTGGAAATGTACCGGCGCGGGGTGGTCTCTGATACATAGCCCTTCTCCCGCCCGTTGCCACTGTGTAGCAAAAGTAGAGGGCGTTCCGTGCTATCCGCTTAAGGCGCGCCTTCCCTGGTCGCTCCCCCGTGGTGCGGTGAGTGCCGGATGATGCCCCCCTGTGGGGCGCGACCACTGGGCGCGCCGTCTGCCCGGACTATTTAGACGCTTTGTGTCCGTAGGGGAGGGGCTTGCCCCTCCCGCCGGTTTTGCACCGCACTTTCGATGTTCCTTGTAGGGGCGGCCCCGTGTGGCCGCCCGCGGGCACACACCGCGCGCCTCTACGAAATGAGACGCGCCTCCCGCCGTCTCCGTCATTCCGAGGCCCCAAAGGGGCCGTGGGAATCCGTTCTCCTTGGGCGGGGACTACGGATTGCCCCGCCGGGCCATGATGGATCACAGGCCGGCATCGCTGTAGGGGATACCCCGCGGCCGTCCCGCTCCTTCTCAGTCAGCGGCCCGTCCCCTTGCAAAGGGATAAACACCCTGGTATAATAGGTAATACCTAGGACAGGGGGGAGTCGAAATGATGATTTCCACCAAGGGGCGCTACGCCCTTCGGGTGATGATCGACCTGGCCGTGGCGCCCGGGGGGGAGTATGTGGCCCTGAAGGAGATTGCCCGCCGGCAGGGGATCTCGGAGAAATATCTGGAGGCCATCATGAAGAAGCTGGTGGAGGAGGGGCTGGTGTCCGGCCTGCGGGGCAAGCGCGGGGGGTACCGGCTCACCCGGGAGGCGGCCGCCTATTCGGTGGGGGACATCCTCCGGGCGGCGGAGGACTCCCTGGCTCCGGTGGCCTGTCTGGAGAAGGACGCGGAGCAGTGCCCCCGGCAACACCGGTGCGCCACCCTCCCCATGTGGCGGGAGCTTGGCCGGCTGATCGACGGCTATTTCGACGGGATCACCCTGGAGCAACTGGTGGAGCAGGCCCGGGAGATCGAGGGGGGAGAGGAGCTGGTCTGACGGACGGACCGCCCTCCGCCCGCGGGGGCGGAGAAAAAGCTCTTGCATCCCGGGGAAACTTCTGGTATGATACATCGGAACAGGAGAGGAGGGGGCGCGCCATGACAGAGCGGAGTGGGATGTTTTTGGGCCGGGCCCGCACTCTTTTTGTTACCGTTTGACAATCACTGGGTGGTTGTCTTTTTTTGTGAGCAAAGAGATCAGAGAAGAAGGGAGAAAGAAAATGAGTCTGAATACCTCCAACGCCGTCTATGACGCCAGGACCCTGGGGACGCCCCGGATGCTGGTGCTGGGGATCCAGCATATGTTCGCCATGTTTGGCGCCACGGTGCTGGTCCCCGCGCTGACCGGCCTGTCCGTGTCCTCCACCCTGCTGTTCGCGGGGCTGGGCACCCTGCTGTTCCACCTGCTGACCAAGTGGAAGGTGCCCGCCTTTTTGGGGTCCTCCTTCGCCTTTATCGGCGGCTATGCCGCCATCGCCCCCATGTTGCCCGACGCGAACGGCAACGCCTCGGTGCCCAATACCGAGATGTTGCCCTACGCCTGTTTCGGGGTGGTGTGCGCGGGACTGCTCTATGTGGTGCTGGCCGGCCTGTTCGTGTCCTTCGGGACCAAGCGGGTCATGCGCTACTTTCCCCCCATTGTCACCGGCCCGGTGATCATCTCCATCGGCCTGACCCTGTCCAAGACGGCCATCGACTCCTGCCGGGCCAACTGGGGGATCGCCCTGGTGGCCATCGCCGTGGTGGTGGGGTGCAACATCTGGGGCAGGGGCATGATCAAGATCATCCCCATCCTGCTGGGCGTCATCGCCTCCTATCTGGTGGCCGCCCTGACCAACAACGTGGACTTCTCCGGGGTGATCGCCGCCGACTGGCTGGGCTTCCCCTTCCGGCTTGAGGACACCATGTTCGGCCTGTTCAGCCGCCCCGACCTGGACAAGGGGATGCTGTTGACCTCGGCGGTGACCATCATGCCCCTGGCGCTGGCCACCATGGTGGAGCACATCGGCGGCATCTGCGCCATCTCCTCCACCTGCAAGCGCAACTACCTCCAGGACCCCGGCCTCCACCGCACCCTGCTGGGGGACGGCCTGGCCACCTCTCTGGCCGCCCTGTTCGGGGCCCCGGCCAACACCACCTACGGGGAGAACACCGGCGTGCTGGCCCTGTCCCGGGTCTATGACCCCCGGGTGATCCGCATCGCCGCCTGCCTGGCGATCCTGCTCTCCTTCAGCCCCAAGTTCGCGGCCCTGGTGTCCGCCATGCCCACCGCCACCATGGGCGGCGTGTCCATGGTGCTTTACGGGATGATCTCCGCCGTGGGCGTGCGGAACATCGTGGAAAACCAGGTGGACTTCACCAACAGCCGCAATGTGATCATTGCCGCCATTATCATGGTGCTGGCCATCGGGGTGAACTACTCCGGCTCGGTGGTGTTCAGCCTGGGCGGCGTCGAGGTGAGCCTGTCCGGCCTGGCGGTGGCCGCCATCGCGGGCATCCTGCTCAACGCGGTCCTGCCCGGCAAGGACTATGAGTTCCGCGCCGATCTGGACGACGGGGCCACAGAGGAATAAAAGACGAAAAATGGCAAAGGAGCGGCCAAAGCCGCCCCTTTGCCATTTACATTGTGGCCCTTCGGTGGTACACTGGAGACAACAGAGGGGAGGGTTTTCCATGGAGCAACAGCTGGAAACATTACAGCGGTGGATCGACCAGAGCCGGAACATGGTGTTCTTCGGCGGAGCGGGAGTAAGCACGGAATCCGGCGTGCCCGATTTCCGGAGCGTGGACGGGCTGTACAGCCAGAGCTACGACTACCCCCCGGAGGAGATCCTGAGCCGCACCTTTTTTGACCGGAGACCGGAGGAGTTTTTCCGCTTTTACCGGGATAAGATGCTGTGCCTGGAGGCAAAGCCCAACCCGGCCCACAAAAAGCTGGCCCAGCTGGAGGAGGCGGGAAAACTGCGGTCGGTGGTCACCCAGAACATCGACGGGTTGCACCAGCTGGCCGGCTCCCGGCGGGTGTGGGAGCTCCACGGCTCGGTCCACCGCAACCACTGTATGCGGTGCGGCAAGTCCTATCCGGTGGAGTTCATTCGGGACAGCCGGGGGATCCCCACCTGCTCCTGCGGCGGGGTGGTGAAGCCCGACGTGGTGCTGTACGAGGAGAGCCTGGACAGCCGGGTGTTGCAGGGGGCGCTGACCGACATCCAGAGCGCGGACCTGCTGATCATCGGGGGGACCTCGCTGGTGGTGTACCCGGCGGCCAGCCTGATCCAGTACTTCCAGGGGGAGCACCTGGTCCTGATCAACAAGAGCCCGACCCCCTATGACCGGCGGGCGGACCTGGCCATCGCGGGGCCCATCGGGGAGATCCTGGGACAGATCCAGGTCCGCTAGTGGCCGGGACTGCGGGGGACCAACCGGACGGCGGGCGCAGAAAAATCTGGCGGAAGGCTTGATTTCTCACCCGTTGTCTGGTATGCTTAAACAGCTGGCCGGAGACCGGCCAGAGACACAGCCAGTTGCAGCGGTATCGAAGTGGTCATAACGGGGCTGACTCGAAATCAGTTTGCGGGCAACCGCACGTGGGTTCGAATCCCACCCGCTGCGCCACGTGGTCGCAAAGTGAGCTTTGCGACCACGTCTTTTTATACCTGTGGCAAAAAAGACGTCATCCGCCCGGGCGCAGGCTCCGGAGGACTCTAATCAGTACTTTTCCGTGGAGGATTGATCATGCAGTACACCAGTCATTATGCTTCTC
>CALWVW010000109.1 GCA_944385075.1 uncultured Oscillospiraceae bacterium
TTTTTCAATTTCCCCTTGACATTTTCCCCGTTTTCGGTATAATAATTAAGCCTGTCTCTATGGTGAGGCAGTGTTTCCTTGCTCCCGGCACAGGACCGGGGGCCATATGTCCATAAGGAGGTGCAAAGACATGGCAAAAATCAATTCCAACTACGAGGCGGTCTACATCCTGAACCCCGACCTGAACGAGGAGCAGATCGCCGCCCTGGTGGAGCGGTTCAAGTCCGTGGTCGAGGCCAACGGCACTGTCACGGAGATCGATGAGTGGGGCAAGCGCCGTCTGGCCTATCCCATCAACGACCTGATGGAGGGCTACTACGTCCTGATGACCTTCACTGCCGCCGCCGCCATCCCCGCTGAGCTGGACCGTATCTTCCGGATCACGGACGGCGTGATGCGCTCCATGATCGTCTGCAAGGACCAGTAAGGGGGCTATTCCATGCTCAACAAGATCTTCATCATGGGCCGTCTGACCCGTGACCCCGAGCTCCGGCGCACCCAGACGGGTACTCCGGTGGCCTCCTTCTCCCTGGCCGTTGACCGGGATTTCAAGGACAAGTCCACCGGCGAGCGCACCACCGACTTCATCGACGTGGTCGCGTGGCGCCAGACCGCCGAGTTCGTCAGCCGCTACTTCACCAAGGGCCGCATGGCCGTGGTGGAGGGCCGGCTCCAGATCCGCGACTGGACGGACAAGGAGGGCGGCAAGCGCCGCTCCGCCGAGGTCATCGCGGACAACATCTACTTCGGTGACTCCAAGCGGGACGGCGACGGCGGGGGCTACTCCACCGGCTACAGCCAGGGTGGATATCCCTCCGGCAACTACGCCGCGCCCGCCGCCCCCTCCGGCTTTGGCGCCCCCCCTGCGGACGGCGACCAGTTTGCCGAGCTCACTGATGACGACGGCGAACTGCCGTTCTAACTCTGACCACATCAAGGTCGTAAAAGGAGGTTTTATCCATGGCTATGGAACGCGATAACAAGGCTCCCCGTACCCGCAAGCGCCGCAAGGTATGCGCCTTCTGCGCCGACAAGGTGGAGCAGATCGATTACAAGGATGCCGCCAAGCTCCGCCGGTTCATCTCTGAGCGGGCCAAGATCCTGCCCCGCCGGACCACCGGCACTTGTGCCATGCACCAGCGCCAGCTGACCGAGGCCATCAAGCGCGCCCGTCAGATCGCCCTGTTGCCCTATGTGACCGACTGATCGTCCCCACAATTTTTCATGACCGACAGCGCCCGCTCCGGAACCGGAGCGGGCGCTGTTTTTTATCCCGGCGCGGGCGGACGCCCCGCGCGCATATTCAAAAGATCATCTCCCGGCTGATCTCGCCCAGGGAGTGGACCCCGCACATGGCCATGGTGTCCGCCAGCTCCCCCTGTAGCTTCTGGGTCAAAAGCCGGACCCCCTCGGCCCCTCCCCCATAGACCGCGGTGACATAGGGCCGGGCCAGAATACAGGCGTCCGCCCCCAGGGCCAGCGCCTTGCACACATCCACTCCCGTGCGGATCCCGCCGTCCACCAGGACAGCCATCTGCCCCTTCACCGCCTCCGCAATGGCGGGGAGGACCTCCGCCGTGGCGGGCACGCCGTCCTGCACCCGGCCCCCGTGGTTGGACACCACGATGCCCGCGGCCCCGGCCTCCAGGGCCTTTCTGGCCCCCCGGACCGTCATGATCCCCTTCAGGAGGAAAGGGACGCCGGCGTACTGGATGATCTCCCGGAGCTCCTCCACCGTCTTGGAGCCGGCGGGCGGGTTGAGCCCCTTCAGGAAGGGCAGACCCGCCGCGTCGATGTCCATGGCGAACACCTTTGCCCCCGATGCCTTGGCCGCGTCCAGCTTGGCGAACAGGGTGTCCCGGTCCCAGGGCTTCACTGTGGGGATGCCCCTGCCCCCATTTTCTCCAATGGCCCGGGCCGCGGCGGCAAAGACCGCCGGGTCCGTCCCGTCGCCGGTGAAGGCGGCGATCCCCGCCTGGGCGCAGGCCGGGACCAGGATGTCGTTGTACTCCTGGTCGGTGTACTTGTCCCCGTAGTGGAGCTTCACCGCGCCCACTGGGCCGGCAAACACGGGGAGGGCATACCGCTCCCCAAACAGGGTGAAGCCGGTGTCCACCGGCCCCCCCTGGCAGATGGTGTCCATGTTCAGGTACACCTCCTGCCACGCCTCATAATTCCGGATGGCCACGGTGCCCGTCCCCTTTGCCCCGGGGCCGGGCATCCTGTTGCCGCAGGCCCGGCCGTTGCATACCGGACAGGCCTTGCAGTGGGGGCCGCTACAGGTGCGGGCCGCCTCCAACACCTCTTGATAGGTCATATGAACTCCCTCCGTTCTCTCTGCCGCTTACAGGGCTGTGTGGACCTTGGTCAGCTCCTGGGCGATATTCAGCGCGTGGTCGCCGATCCGCTCAAAGTCTGTCAGAAGCTCGGAGTAGAGGATGCACGCCTCGTCCGAGCAGATCCCGTCTCTCATCCGGCCCAGCTGATTCCGGCGAAAGGCATCCGTCATGTCGTCGATCTTCTGTTCCAGCCGGGCCACACCGGCCAGCCAGTCCGGGTCCCCCGCTCGCTCGTCCAGCAGGGCGGTCACCGCCTCCAGGGAGATGTCCCGCATCTGCCGCACCTCCTCCTGGGCCAGGGCGGAGAAGGCCGTCCCCTTGGCCACCAGCATCCGGGTGTAGCCCGCCAGGTTGTCCGCGTGGTCGCTGATCCGCTCCACATTCCCGGAGATGGTGAACATACTGCTGACCACCGCCGAGCCCTGCTCGTTGGTCTCGATGGCGATCAGGTGGGAGACATAGCGGGAGATCTCCCGGTTGAGGAAGTCCACATACTCCTCCCGCTTCTCCACCTGCTCCAGCTGGCCCACGTCCCGGTCCAGCACCGCCTGAAAGCTGTCTGACACGTTCTCCCGGGCCATCCCCAGCATCCGGCGGAGCTCCTGCCGGAGCTGATCCACCACGATGGCGGACACGCCCAGGCCGCCCTCTTTCCCGCCCGGCTGGACGGGCTTCAGATAGGCCAGCTGCATGACCTCGCCCTCCTCGGCCTGTTGCGCCCGGTCCGGCAGGATCCGGACCGCCAGCTTGGCCAGGTAGTTGCCAAAGGGGAGCAGTAACAGAGTCGTGATGATGTTGAAGCTGGTGTGGGTCAGGGCGATCTGTCCCGCCGGCGTGCCGGGCAACAGCTGGGCCAGCGCCTCCCCCGCGCCCCCGGGCAACACCAGGGAGCCGTCCACCACGCTGGCGATGGGGAACAGCAGGAACAGGGCGGTGAACAGGATGGTCCCGATGATATTGAACATCAGGTGGATGATGGTGGTCCGCTTGGCGTTCCGGTTGGTCCCGATGGAGGCCAGCACCGCCGTGATACAGGTCCCGATATTCTGCCCGAAGAGGACGAACACCGAGTTGGCATAGGCGATCACGCCGCTGTTGGCCAGGGCCTGGAGGATGCCCACCGAGGCGGAGGAGGACTGGATGATGGCGGTGAAGATCATACCGGCCAGGATCCCCAGAACGGGATTGGAGAAGGTGGACATGATCCGGATGAAGCCCTCCGACTCCCGGAGGGGCTCCATGGCGGAGCTCATCATGTCCATGCCGATGAACAGCACCCCCAGCCCCGTCAGGATCTGCCCGATGTGCTGGAGCCGGGGCTCCTTGACGAACACCATCAGCACCACGCCCAGAAAGGCGAACAGGGGGGCCAGCTCCCCCACGTCCAGGGCGATGAGCAGGCCGGTGACCGTGGTCCCGATGTTGGCCCCCATGATGATCCACACCGCCTGGTTCAGGGTCATCATCCCCGCGTTGACAAAGCCCACCACCATCACCGTGGTGGCCGAGGAGGACTGGATCACCGCCGTGATGGCCGCGCCCACCAGCACCCCCAGAAAGCGGTTGGCGGTCAGCCGCTCCAGGATCCCCTTCATCCTGCTTCCGGCGGCCGCCTCCAGCCCCGCGCTCATCATCTGCATCCCGTGGAGGAACAGGGCCAGTCCCCCCAACAGCGCTAAAATATCCGTGATCTGCATTTCCACACTCTCCCATGCCGCCGGGCGCTCCCCGGCCGTCTCCTCAATCCGATAACAGTTTGATTATACCGGGGCCGCTCCCGCCGCGTCAATGTGTTTTCTCCACAATCTTCCCGGTTTTCCTTCTTTTTACACCTGCGCCGCTCCCCAGAAAAATCGCCCCCGGCTTTGGCTGGGGGCGATGGGATCAGGCCTCTTTCTGGCTCTCCAGATATTCGTCGTAGGTCATCTTCCGGTCGATGAGCTTGCCCTCGGGGGTGAAGTCAAAGACCCGGTTGCACACCGTCTGGATCAGCTGGTGGTCGTGGGAGGCCACCAGCACGTTGCACTTGACGGCCTCCAGCCCCTTGTTCAGGGCGGCGATGGACTCCAGGTCCAGGTGGTTGGTGGGCTGGTCCAGCATGAGCACGTTGGCCCCGGAGAGCATCATCCGGGAGAGCATGCACCGGACCTTCTCGCCGCCGGAGAGCACCTTCACCGGCTTGTACACCTCGTCCCCGGAGAAGAGCATCCGGCCCAGGAAGCCCCGCAGGTACTGCTCCTGGGGGTCGGGGGACCACTGGCGCAACCACTGGACCAGGTTGTCGTCGTTGTCCTGGAAGTAAGGGGTGTTGTCCTTGGGGAAGTAGGAGAAGGTGGCCGTCTGGCCCCACTTCACCGTGCCCTCGTCGGGCTCCATCTCCCCGGCCAGGATCTTGAACAGGGCGGTGTGGGCGTTCTCGTTGTCCCCCACAAA
>CALWVW010000110.1 GCA_944385075.1 uncultured Oscillospiraceae bacterium
ATGGAGGAGGTCATCGTGGGCGTGGTGGGCACGTTGCAGTTTGACGTGCTGGAGTACCGCCTGAGAAGCGAGTACAACGTGGAGCTCTATAAGGAGGGCCTGCCCTTCGAGTACCTGCGGTGGATCGTCCGGGAGGACGAGGACGCCCCCGCCCTGAAGGAGGAGGACCTGCTCCTCCCCAACGACGCCAAGCTGGTGGAGGACTACAAGGGCAACCAGCTGTTGCTCTTTGCCTCCCAGTGGTCCATCCAGTGGGTGTTGGACCGGAACAAGGGGCTGAAGCTGGCGGAGTTCGGCGGCGCGAAATTTTAATAAAAATGGCCTTGTGGCAGTAGGCCGCCCCGCCGGACCTCCGGCGGGGCGGCTTTTCTGCGGAGGCAGAGGAACCTGCCCCCGTGGCCGTCCGCCCAATGCAACGGGTGGCGGACGGCGTGACCCTGTAGGGCGGGGCTTGTCCCCGCCGCGGGAAAGGACTGTAAACACGAAAGGGCAGCGGGGGCCTGCCCTTTTCATTTTTACCGGGTTGTGCTATACTGTGCTCTACTGAGAGAGAAGGAGGGAGCGGTATGTCAGATCCGGCGCACAAGAGCGAGAGCGCCCTGGCCAGCGCCCCCGTCGGACAACTGATGCTCAAGCTGGCGGTGCCGTCGGTGGCGGCCCAGTTCATCAACCTGCTGTACAATATCGTGGACCGCATCTATATCGGCCACATTCCGGATATCGGGAGTACGGCCCTCACCGGCCTGGGGGTGACCTTCCCCATCATCACCCTGATCTCCGCCTTTGCCGCCTTTGCCGGTCAGGGGGGCGCACCCCTGGCCTCTATTCGTATGGGGGCGGGAGACCACGAGGGGGCGGAGAGGATTTTGGGCAACTCGGTGACCCTTCTGCTGGCCTTCTCCGCGGTGCTGACGGCGGTGTTTCTGGCCATCCAGCGGCCGGTGCTGATGGCCTTTGGCGCCTCGGAGGCCACCATCGGCTATGCCATGGATTACATCTCCATCTACCTGCTGGGGACGGTGTTTGTCCAGCTGGCCCTGGGCCTGAACACCTTCATTACTGCCCAGGGGCGAGCCATGGTGGCCATGTGCTCGGTGGTCATCGGCGCGGTGATGAATATTGTGCTGGACCCGGTGTTCATCTTCGTGTTTGACATGGGGGTGCGGGGGGCGGCCATCGCCACGGTGCTCTCCCAGGCGGTGAGCGCACTCTGGGTGGTGGGATACCTGTGCTCCCGGCGGTCTGGATTAAGGATCCGGGCGGCCAACCTGCGGCCCCGGCGGAAGGTCATAAGGCAGGTCGCCGGACTGGGGATGGCTCCCTTCATCATGCAGTCCACCGAGAGCCTGGTCACGGTGGTCCTGAACTCCGGCCTGCAACGGTATGGGGGAGACCTGTATGTGGGTACCCTCACCATTATCCAAAGTGTGATGCAGATGGTGACGATGCCCGTCCAGGGAATCACCCAGGGCGTCCAGCCAATTATGAGCTTTAACTACGGCGCGGGGGACTACCGACGGGTCCGGAGGACTTTCCAGCTATTGCTCCGGGTGACTTTGACGGCGACCACCAGCGCATTCCTCATTGTGCTCCTCTTCCCCGGGGCGTTGGCCATGCTCTTCAACGACGACCGGGAGCTGGTGGAGCTGGTGGGCCGGGTGATGCCCATTTTCTTCGGCGGGATCTGGGCCTTCGGGGCGCAGATGGCCTGTCAGTCCGCCTTTATGGCCCTGGGGCAGGCCAGGACCAGCCTGTTCCTGGCCCTGTTGCGCAAGGTGATCCTGCTGGTGCCCCTGGCGCTCCTCCTGCCCCGGCTGATGGGCGGCGTCATGGGGATCTACATCGCCGAGCCCATCGCCGATGTGCTGGCCTCCGCCACCACCCTGACCCTGTTCCTCAGCCAGCGCAAGAAGCTCCTCCCCCTGGACCCGAAGTGACGGGCCTCGGGCGGGGGCCGGCCCCTTGAAGAGATGAAACGAGAGAGCGCGGCGGGACTGTAGCAGTCCCGCCGCGCTCTCTTTGGTAAGACAGGGGTGAAAATCTGGATTAGAAAATGCCCTGAGCCATCATGGCGTCGGCAACCTTCTGGAAGCCCACGATGTTGGCGCCGGCCACCAGGTCATAGCCCAGGCCGTACCGCTCGGCGACCTCCACGGAGGAGTGGTAGATGTTCTTCATGATGCCCTGCAACTTGGTGTCCACTTCCTCGGCGGTCCAGTACAGGCGCTCGGCGTTCTGGGCCATCTCCAGCTCGGAGACGGACACGCCGCCGGCGTTGACGGCCTTGGAGGGGGCGACCACCATGTGCTTCTGACTCTTCAGGAAGGCCAGAGCCTCGTTGGTGGTGGGCATGTTGGCCACCTCGATGTAGTACTTCACGCCGGACTCGGCGATCTTCTTGGCCCAATCCAGGTTGACGTCGTTCTGGGTGGCGGCGGGCATATAGATGTCCACATCCTTGACGCCCCAGCACTTCTGGCCCTCGACGAACTCACAGCCGAACTTCTCGGCATAGGGCTTGCAGTGCATAGGATCCTTGGCGCGCATCTCCAGGATGTAGTTCAGCTTCTCGTCGGTGCAGACGCCCTCGGGATCGTGGATGTAGCCGTCGGGGCCGGCGAAGTAGGTGACCTTGGCGCCCAGCTCAGCGGCCTTCTTCATGATGCCCCAGCCCACGTTGCCGTAGCCGGACATGGCGATGCGCTTGCCCTCGATGGACTGGCCGTCGTGCTTCAGGGCCTCGACCAGATAGTAGACAGCGCCGTAGCCGGTGGCCTCGGGACGCATCAGGGAACCGCCGGTGCACACGGCCTTGCCGGACAGAGCGCCCATCTCGGCGGCGCCCACGATGCGGCGGTACTGGCCGTACATATAGCCGATCTCACGGCCGCCGCAACCCAGGTCGCCGGCGGGGCAGTCGATGTCCTGGCCGATGTGGCGGTACAGCTCGGTGATGAAGGCCTGGCAGAAGCGCATGACCTCGGCGTCGCTCTTGCCGCGGGGGTCAAAGTCGGAGCCGCCCTTGGCGCCGCCGATGGGCAGGCCGGTCATGGCGTCCTTGAACACCTGCTCGAAGCCCAGGAACTTGATGATGGACAGGTTGACGGAGGGATCGAAGCGGATGCCGCCCTTGTAGGGGCCGAGGGCCGCGTTGTACTGCACGCGGTAGCCGCGGTTGACGTGCCAGACGTGGTTGTCGTCCTCCCAGGTGACCCGGAACTCGATGGCCCGCTCGGGCTCGACCATCCGCTCCAGCAGGGCGACCTTCTCATACTCGGGGTGGGCGTTGATCACGGGCTCCAGGGAGGTCAGGACCTCCTCCACGGTCTGCAGGAACTCGGGCTCGTTGGCATTTTTCGCCTTGGTGTCGTTCAGGACTCTCTCGATGTACTGATTCATGACAGATTCCTCCTTAAAATAAATGGTGGATTGATTTTGAAGGGATGGCTTCATTTTCCGGGACTTTCGGGAAAAATCCGGGGAAAAGCACCCCTCTTTGCCCTTGATGTGTCTAGCATATCATAAAAACGGGAGGAGTAAAGCACTTATTTTGTGGAGGTTACCACAACGAAAAAACTGTGGCAAAGGGGGAAGACCATAAAAAAACGGCTGATTCCACAAAATGAAATCGCCGTTTTTAGTCAATATGCAAGAAATCAGTCAAAAGCCAGCCCCAGATAGGCCACCGAGGTCCAGTCCCAGCCCGCCTCCAACTGGGGGTCCAGCCACTTGAGCATCCCGAAGGGGGTGTCCCCCTGGGGGATGCGGAAGCGCCCGGACCAGGCGGGCAACAGCCGGGGGAGCCAGGACAGGGCGGACTCCCGGAGGGCCAGCGGCCCCAGAAGCTCCTTGACCAGCAGGGTGCCGTCCCCCATCCCCTCGGCGCACAGCAGGGTGGTGCCGCCCTGGGGGTGCTCCAGGGCGTACAGGCCGCCGCCGGACAGCCGGCAGGCCCCGCCCTGATAGGTGACGGCCTGGACGTCCAGGGCGATGTGGGGGGTGCCGGTGAGGGCCTCCTCCCGGAGGCGGCAGTAGTCGGCGGGGGCCAGGGGGGTCAGCGCGGGGGCCTCCCCCAGGGGCGGGGCGTCCAGAGGATGGGAGAACTGGCCGTGGACAAAGCACTCCCGAAAGCCGTTGGCGCCGAAAAAGTCGTGCAGGGAGGGCTCCGCCGGCACCGTGGTGACGGCGGGGATGGACAGCGCCCGGAAATACCGGTCCGCCTCCGCCAGCAGGCGCCCGGCCAGCCCCCGCCCCCGGCAGTCCGGGTGGGTGGCCACGGCGTACAGATAGGCGGCCCGGTAGGCGCCCCGGCCGGGCACCACAAAGGTGGTGTCGAACCAGGCGGTCATGGAGCGGACCTGGCCGCCCTCCTCCAGGACCAGCACCCGCTCCGGGCGGTAGTAGGTGGAGTAGAAATTGTCCACATAGGCGCCCTCGTCGCCAAAGGCCAGGTGCCAGAGCAGGCGCTGGGCGGGGATATCCTCGGGGGTGGAGGGGCGGACCAGCAACATGGAGGTCATCCTTTCCTGTTGATCAATAGCCGGGGTAGATGTCGCTCTTTCTGGGGATGATGAGGGCGCAGATGAGATAGGCCCAGAAGCCCAGGCTCCCGAAGAAGACGGCCAACACCCAGATCACCCGGATCAGGGTGGGGTCGATGCTGAAATATTCGCCGATGCCGCCGCACACGCCGGCGATCATCTTATAGGGCCCCTCGGT
>CALWVW010000111.1 GCA_944385075.1 uncultured Oscillospiraceae bacterium
CTCATGCGCTCGATCTCCTGCTGATAGCGGTGGAAAAATCCGGCGTTCTTGCCGCCCATCATCAGGCACATGGACAGCAGGGCCAGCACCATGGTCAGCAGGCACAGCAGGCCCATCCGCCAGTCAAAGAGGAACAGCACCACGATGGCGGCGATGGGCGTCACCGCCGTGGCGGCCAGGTCGGGGAGCTTGTGGGCCAGCAGGTCCTCGGTGAGCCCGGCGTTGTCGTCGATGAGCTTGCGCAACCGCCCCGACTGATTCCCGGTAAAGAAGCCCAGGGGGAGCTTCAGCACATGGGCCATGGCGGCGCGCCGGATGTTCCGGGCGGTGCGGAAGGCCGCCATATGGGTGGACATGAGGGCGGCGAAGTACAGCAGGATACTGCCAACGGCAGTCCACACCGCCATCCAGCCCCAGCGGCCCAGGTCCCCGGCCCCGTCCAGGCTGGGCCAGGTCGACAGCACGCTTCTGGCCACCAGCCAGACACACAGATACGGCGCCAGCCCCAGCACCGCCGACAGGGCGGACAGGATACAGCCCAGGATCGTCAGGTTCTTGTGCCCGCCCGCATAGCTTAGGATGCGGGCAAGGCTACTTGGTTTTGTTTGCTTCAAAGTGATCCCTCCTTGTTAGAATAGTTAGTTATTGCTAACTTATATCCAAAAAAGATAGGGGTTAAGGCCCCATCAATTTCAGCCATCCGGCGGTGTAGAAGTCCCGGAGCTGATCCACGTCCCGCAGGGCCTGCTCCCGGGGCATATCGTGGATCACGATCTCGAAGATGCCGTTGAACATCCCGCTGGCGATGATGTGGCACAGGGATTTGTCCAGCAGGGGAATGTCCTTCCCCAGGCGGCGGAGCACCTCCATGTACTGGAGGGTGTACTCCACCTCTACCTCCACCATGTTGTGGACGAAGTGCTCATAACCGGTGCCCTCCGCGCGGGTGAGAAGCAACTTCACCGGCTCCCGGTGCTGGCAGATGTAGTCCACCATCCAGTGGACGCAGTGGGAGGACTCCACCCCCATGTGCTCCGGCTGTTGCTCCTCGGGTAGCTCGGCAAAGGAGGTCTGGGCCTCCATGAACTTGCCCATGAGGGCGGCGGCGTGGGGCTCCACCAGGGCGTTGAACAGGGCCTCCTTGCTGGAGAAATAGCCATAGAAGGCCCCGGTGGTCACCCCGGCGTTCTTCACGATCTGCCGCAGGGAGGCCCCCTGAAAGCCCTTGTCCAGAAACTCCGCCAGGGCGGCCTCCTGGATCTTCTCCAGGGTGGCGGTGGATTTATCCTCCATGGAACACCCTCCTTGTAACAGTGTTATATAACGATGTTATAATACAGCTGACAGGAGAATTTGTCAAGGGGAAATGGAAAAAGCCCGGCGCGTTCGCGCCGGGCCCTGTCGGGGGACGTTATTTTGTTTTGGGCAGGGGCAGGGCGCTCATGCTGTGGAGGCTCACGCCCAGGGTGGACAGGTTGTGGAGCATGGCGGAGGTGGCCGGAGGCAACACGCCCGCCGCACCCAGGCCGATGAGGGCCCCGTTGAAGCCGATGACGAACCGGTAGTTGTTCTGGATGCGGCCCATGAGGGCCACAGCCAGTTGCCGCAGGCGCACCAGCTCCCACAGGCTGTCGGCGGCGATGGTGATGTCGGCGATCTCCCGGGCGATGGCCGCCCCGTCGCTGATGGCGATGCCCGCGTCCGCCTCGGAGAGGGCGGGGGAGTCGTTGATGCCGTCCCCCACCATGAGAACGGTGTGGCCCTCCTGCCGGAGGGCGGCCACATAGTCCGCCTTGTCCGCCGGGAGCACCCCGGCCCGGAAGCCGTCCACCCCCACTTCCCTGGCGATGGCGGCGGCGGTGCGGGGACTGTCCCCGGTGAGCATGACGGCGCTCCGCACGCCCAGGCCCCGGAGAGCGGAGAGCACGTCCCGCGCCTCCTCCCGCAGGGGGTCGGAGATGCAGATCACGGCGGCGAGCACCCCGTCGATGGCCAGATAGAGCTGGGAGCACTCCGGGGGCAGGGCGTCGAACTTCTCCCGCTCCCCCTCCGGGATAGTCACTTTCTCGTCCTCAAAGATGAAGTGGGCGCTACCGATGCGCACCTGCTCCCCGTCCACCGAGCTGGCGATGCCGTGGGCCACCAAATACTCCACCCTGGCGTGGCGCTCCTCGTGGGTGAGCCCCCGGCGGCAGGCCTCCTCTACCACGGCGTTGGCCATGGAGTGGGGAAAGTGCTCCTCCAGGCAGGCGGCCAGGCGGAGCATCTCCGCCTCCTCCTTGCCGCCAAAGGGGACGATCTTCGCCACCTGGGGGCAGGCGTGTGTGAGGGTGCCGGTCTTGTCAAAGACGATGGTGTCCGCTTTGGCCACCGCCTCCAGGAACTTGCCTCCCTTGACGGTGATGTGCTCCCGTCCCGCCTCCCGCATGGCGGAGAGCACCGCCAGGGGCATAGCCAGCTTCAGGGCGCAGGAGAAGTCCACCATGAGCACCGACAATGCCCGGGTCACATTCCGGGTGAGTACCAGGCTCAGCAGGCTCCCGGCGAAGGTGTAGGGCACCAGTTTGTCCGCCAGGCTGGAGGCCTTGGCCTCGGCGGCCGACTTCAGTTGCTCGGAGCGTTGGATCATCTCCACGATCTGGTCGTACCGGCCCTGGCCGGAGGCCTGGCGTACCTCCAGGACGCACTCGCCCTCCTCCACCACGGTGCCGGCGTAGACCGCACCGCCGGGTCGCTTGGCCACGGGGACGGACTCGCCGGTGAGAGAGGCCTGGTTGACGGTGACCTCCCCCTCCGCCACCACGCCGTCCAGGGGGATGACGCCCCCGGCCCGGACCAGCACCCGGTCGCCGGGCTTTACCTGGCCGATGGGGACCAGCACCTCCCCGGCCGAAGTTTTCAGCCACACCCGGTCCACGTGGAGGGACAGGCTCTCCGCCAGGTCGGCCACCGACTTCTTCCGGGTCCAGTCCTCCAGCAGTTCACCAATCTCCAGCAGGAACATCACCATGCCGGCCGTGCCGAAGTCCCGGCGGCCCACGGAGATGCCGATGGACAGGGCGTCCAGCAGTTCCACCTTGATTTTCCGCCGGCCCAGGCACCGCAGGCCTTTGTGAAGGAATGGCGCCATGTGCCACACCACCCGGGCCGCCCGCAGAGGGGCGGGCAGGAACAGGGCGGCCGCCCCCTTCATCAGCACCTTGCCCGCCAGCTTCTCCTGAAACTCCCGGTTCAGTGCCCGGGTACTGTGACCGGGCAGGGTGACCGTCTCCTCCGCCTCGGCCCAGGTGAAGGCGCCGATGGCGGATAGCACCGCCTCCCGCTCCCCCGTGTAGGTCACGATGATACAGCCGGTGCGCTCGTGGACCACGGCCTCTCTCGTCCAGGTCTGGGCCTTCAACCAGGTCTCCAGCAGGTCCGCCTGCCGGAGGGTGATGGTTTTCTGCCGGAGCCGCAGGCGCATCCGGCCCCGGCCCTCATGTACGATGGTCGCTTTCATCAAAAATCTCTCCTCATGGAAAAAGGGAGCCGCTCTCCGGCTCCCTTCCGCGGTTTCTCAGGCCTCCTGGCCCTCCACCTGGGTCTCGGCCTCCTGGGCGGCCCGGGCCTCGTTGATGTCCTTGGCGGCGGCCAGGATGTCGGCGGCGTTCTCTTGGAGGTCGGTGACCGTCTCCATCACGCTGTCCTTCATCCGCAGGCCGGCGGCGGTGATGTGGGTATAGGCCTTCTTGGCGTCCTTGCTGGTGAGTAGCTTCACGCCGGCGGAGCCAAACAGGGCGCCGCCCACAAAGCAGGCCAGTCTGACATAGTGCTTCATCATAAGTAGTTCTTCCTTTCTGCGATGTACTTATTTGTGCCTGTAGCCCGTGATCATCACCATGACCATGCAGATCACGGCGCCCCAGGCCCAGAAGCGATGTTGTTTCATTGCGATCTCCTCCTGTGCGGAAACAAGCTCGTCTCTTTGTGCGTTGAAATATTATAGCAGAGGAAGAACTCTGTGTATCGCCAAACCGGACGGGGTTGTGCCGGTTCAGACATTTTTTCGGTATTGGGCCGGCGTCACGCCGTACTGCCGCCGGAAGGCGGCGGTGAACTGGCTGGCGCTACTGAACCCCACCGACTGTGCCACCCCCAGCACACTGAGGGAGGAACTGCGCAACAGCTCCGCCGCCCGCTCCATCCGCCGTTGCCGTAGCCAGGCGTGGACCGGCAGGCCGTACAGGCGGCGGAAGCTCTCCTTGAAGGTGGTGGCGGAGAGGCAGGCCCGGCGGCTCAGGGCCGGGATGGTGAGGGGCTCGTCCAAGTGCTCCTCCATATATCGGCGGATCTCCGCCAGTCTCCGCGCCGTCTCGTGTTCCAACGACGGAGCTACATCTTCCTGTCCCTTCGGATTGCAGAGCAGATAGAGTAGCTCCACCGACTTCCACACGCACCAGCGGGCCTGTTCTCTGTGCGGCAAGCGGTCCAGGTCGGCAAAGGCCGCCCGGCTCCAGTGAGTGGGGCCCTCCACGGCGCAACCGCCCCG
>CALWVW010000112.1 GCA_944385075.1 uncultured Oscillospiraceae bacterium
GAGCGGATCAGGCTGGGCAGGCCGGTGAGATTCTCCTTCTGGATCTCGATAAGCCGCAGATCCTCCATCCCGGGCAGGTAGAGCATGGATTTGACGGTGGCGGATTTGCCGGTCCCGCCGTCGCCGAAGAGCAGGACGTTGTTGGCCTGCCGCCCGGCCAGCATCTGCCGGGTGTTCTTCTCCACCTGCTCCCGCTGGAGCTCGTAGCCCAGCAGATCCTCCGGCCGGGGACAGTCCGGGTCGGCCACCGGGATGAGCTGTCCGTTCTCCCAGAGAAAGGCGTGGTATCGGGCGTACAGTCCGGCCCCGTGCTCCCGGTAGAACCGGGTGAGGGAGTCGAAGTCGAAGGGGGCGCTGGCCCGCCACCGGGGCAGGCCGGCCAGCACCGGGCTGTACTCGGCGGGGAGCAGGGGCCGCATGGCGCCGATGAGCTGGTCGCAGTCGGTCCCGGCCAGCAGGACCAGGGTGTCCACGTCCCGGCGGGCGGCGTTCTCCAGCGCCGGGTCGGAGCCCCCCCGGTCCAGAAGCCGGGAGTAGGGCGTCTCGGTGTAGCGGAGCTGGTCCCACAGCCAGTCGCCCAGGCCCTCATAGCCCCCCTGGCGCAACAGGTGGAAGTGGGAGACATACGCCTCCAGGGCCGCCTCCCCGTCCCCGCGGGCCAGGGCGTCGAGCAACCGGCGGATGTCCCGGAGGGCGGGGGCGCCGGTGACGGTGAGATAGGCGGACACGCCCGACAGGGCGGCCCGAAGTGACAATAGATCCATAGTATATGCTCCTGTTCGTTGTTTTTTCCCATTGTAATGGCTGGGCGCGGCCTTGTCAACGGTCAACGGCTGTGGTAAGATAAGCAGGAATGCGCGGCGCGGAAGCGATCGCGGGATTTGACAGTTCGGGAGGTCCCCATGGTATCCATCGGAGGAATCACAATCGAGACGCCCCTGGCCCTGGCCCCCATGGCGGGGGTCACCGACGTGGCCTTCCGCACCATCTGCCGGGAGCAGGGGGCGGGACTCACCTGCACCGAGATGGTCAGCGCCAAGGCCCTGTGCTATCAGGACAAGAAGTCCATCCCGCTGCTGAAGCTGGGGGAGGGGGAGCACCCCGCCGCCGCCCAGATCTTCGGAAGCGACCCGGTGTGTATGCAGGAGGCGGCCGCCATCGCCCATGAGGTGTCGGGGGCCGACTTCATCGACATCAACATGGGCTGTCCGGTGCCCAAGGTGGCCAACTCCGGGGACGGCTCCGGCCTGATGCGCAACCCCGACCTGGCGGTGAAGGTGGCCCAGGCGGTGGTCCGGGGGGCGGGCTGTCCCGTGACGGTGAAGTTCCGCCTGGGCTGGGACAGGGGCTCCATCAACTGCGTGGAGTTCGCCCGGGCCATGGAGGAGGCCGGTGTGGCGGCGGTGGCCGTCCACGGCCGCACCAAGGTGCAGATGTACGCCGGGAGCGCCAACTGGGACTGGATCCGGGAGGTCAAACAGGCGGTGAAGATCCCGGTGATCGCCAACGGGGACGTGTTCAAGCCCACCGACGCCCCCCGGATCCTGCGGTACACCGGGGCGGACATGGCCATGATCGGCCGGGGGGTGTTCGGCAACCCCTGGCTGTTTGCCCAGTGCAGGGCCGCCCTGGAGGGGCGGGAGATCCCCCCCATGCCCCCCCTGGCGGAGCGGTGCGACACCGCCGTGCGGCAGTTTGAGCTGTCCGCCGCCAACAAGGGGGAGAAGATCGCCTGTCTGGAGGCCCGACGGCACTACGCCTGGTATCTGAAGGGGGTGCCCCACGCGGGGTACTATAAGGAGCAGATCGTGAAGATCACCACCCTGGAGGACGTGTACCGGGTGACGAAGGGGATCAAGAGGGACTTGTGTTAAGAGAGTGAAGAGTTGAGAGTGAAGAGTGGAGAGTGAAGAGTTGAGAGTGAAGAGTGAAGAGTTGAGAGTGAAGAGTGAAGAGTTGAGAGTGAAGAGTGAAGAGTTGAGAGGACAGTCTGGAAAAGGGGAAGTATCTCCACTCTTCACTCTTTACTCTCCACTTTGAAAAAAGGGGGTGTGTCCATGACCGACCGGGAGCTGGTCACCCGGGCCGGGGCCGGGGACCAGGAGGCCTTTGAACAGCTGGTGCGGGACAATCAAAACCGGGTCTACTCCCTGGCCGTCCGTCTGGTGGGCGACCGGGAGGAGGCGGCCGACCTGGCCCAGGAGGCCTTTCTCAAGGCGTGGCAGGGCCTGTCCTCTTTCCAGGGGGAGAGCAGTTTCTCCACCTGGATCTACCGGCTGACCACCAACGTCTGCATCGACTACCTCCGCCGGAAAAAGCGGCGGCAGGAGGTGGAGCCGGCGGTCTCCCTGGACGATGAGGACAGCGGCTGGGCCGAGCCCGCCGACGCCGGCCAGGACCCCCAGCGCAAGCTGGAGGAGGCGGAGCGGAGCCGGGCGCTGTCTCGGGGGCTGGAGCGCCTGCCCGAGCACCAGCGGCAGGTACTGGTCATGCGGGAGCTGTCCGGCCTGAGCTATCAGGAGATCGGGGCGGCCACAGGGCTGGATCTGGGGACGGTCAAGTCCCGGATCGCCCGGGCGCGGCTGGCCCTGCGAAAAATTCTGTTGGAGGACGGGAACTTTTTTGACTCCCCCTCGTCTAACCCCACGAAGGAATCAAAAAGGAGGTGAAGCCCGTGGAACACGACCGCTGTCTGGAGCTCCTGTCCGCCCGGCTGGACGGACCGCTGACCGGCGGGGAGGAGCGGGAGCTGGAGGACCATCTGCGGACCTGCCCCCAGTGCCGGGCGCTGGCGGAACAGCTGGAACAGCTCCACGCCGGATTTGCCGGTCTGGAGGAGCTGGAGGCCCCGGAGGGCTTCACCGGGCGGGTCATGGAGCGGGTGCGGGAGAAGCGCCGCCCGATCCCCCTGTTCCGCCGCCCGCAGTTCAGGGCGCTGGCGGGGCTGGCGGCCTGTGCGGCCATCTGTATCGGAATATACGGCACGGGCCGCTGGGGTGGACAGGATCTGTCCGACAAGACACTGGTCACCGAGCAACAGGTACAGCAGAGCGACACCTCCATCAGCGCATATGGGGTGCTTCCTGGGGAAGAGGACGGCTCTGAATCGGCGGGAAACACAGTCGCATCCGCACAGGCCCCTGTTCCCCAGAACGATGAGATGGAGGTTGCTACAGGAGATTCCGTTGCCACACAGGGGAAGGAAACAGTGCCCGATGCAGGTAGCTCCTCCGCTGTGCAGGGGAGCGGATCAGTGACGGACGGGAGTGATTCCGCCGCGTCGAATGGAACTGACCCGGCGGCGCCCCGCCTACAGGCTTCTGCCTTCGGTGCGGACGAGGACGCCGAGATCACTTTGACTGTGAGCCGGTTGCCCGAGGGGGCGCAGGCACTTCTGGGGACGGATGCGGCCACCTCCTACTCGGTGGAGACGGGGCAGGAGACAATCATCCTGTCCAGCCTGGAGCAGCTGGAGCAGATCGAGGCCCTGGCCCAGGCGCAGGGCATTACCGCCAGCCGCTTCAACGGCGAGAGCGGGACGGGGATCTTCCTCCTGGTCGTCGCCGGGGCGTGAGCCCGGCCCGGGTCCCCGGGGGACCCGCACAGTTTTCACAGTGGGACAGCGCTCCTCTGGCCGGATTTGCCGGCCGGAGGGGCGCTTTTTTTCGCGCCCGGGGCTATCGCCAAAACTTCTGAAAAAAACAGTTGTCACGCCGGGGGCTTTAGTGTATAATAACCAATAGCGTATCGCGTCTGCCGGAAGGGCCACTTTCGGGCGGGCGGAGCAATCGTCACGTAAGGAGTTGAAACAAGACATGAGCTATTCTGTACAAAACATCCGCAACGTCTGTCTTCTGGGACACGGTGGGAACGGAAAGACCGCCCTGGCCGAGAGCCTGTTGTACATCACCGGCGCCATTGACCGCATGGGAAAAGCGGTGGACGGCAATACCGTGTGCGACTACGACCCCGAGGAGATCAAGCGCCAGATCTCCATCTCCCTGTCCGTGGCTCCCGTGGAATATAAGGGGTGTAAGATCAATGTCCTGGATACGCCGGGCGGCTTCGATTTCGCCGGCGAGGTGATGGAGGCCCTGCGGGCCGCCGACGCGGCCGTCATCGTGTGCTCCGCCAAGGACGGGATCTCCGTGGGTCTGGAGAAGGCCTGGAAATACTGCGAGGAGCGGAATATGCCCCGTTTTCTCTACATCTCCAAGACCGATGAGGACAACTCCGACTACAACGCCACCTTCGAGGCCCTCCGGGCCAAATACGGCAACAAGATCGCCCCCCTGGTGGTCCCCATCTGGGACGAGAACAAGAAGGTCACCGGCATCATCGACGTGCTCAACAAGCGGGCCTATGAGATGCAGAACGGCAAGCGGGTGGAGATCGACATCCCCGAGGGGAAGGACGAGGTCATCACCCAGTTCAACGACGCCCTGAAGGAGTCGGTGGCCGAGACCAGCGAGGAGTTCATGGACAAGTTCTT
>CALWVW010000113.1 GCA_944385075.1 uncultured Oscillospiraceae bacterium
GGGGGGAGATACCATGAAGGGGAAAGAGCCCTGGCTCGCCTGGGCGAGTGAGCTCCAGAGCCTGGCCCAGGCGGGGCTGTACTACGGAAAAGACAAATTCGACCGGGAGCGGTATCAGCGCATCCGGGACATCGCCGCCGGGATGATGGCGGAGGGGACCGGCCTGCCCCCGGAGCGGGTCAGGGGCTGGTTCTGCAATGAGACGGGGTACCAGACCCCCAAGCTGGCCACCCGGGCCGCCGTCTTTCAGGGGGACAGAGTCCTTCTGGTGCAGGAGCCCCGGGGCTGGGCCCTGCCCGGCGGCTGGGTGGATTATGACACCTCCGTCAAGGAGAGCGCGGTGAAGGAGGTGCGGGAGGAGGCCGGCCTGGAGGTGCGGGCCGGCCGGGTGGTGGCCGTCCTGGACGGGGAGAGGCACCACACCACCCCCTACCCCTGGAAGGTGTGCATCGTCTTTGTCCTGTGTACCCTGCTGGGCGGGAAATTCCGGGAAAATCTGGAGACCACCGCCAGCGGCTGGTTCTCCCTGGACGCCCTGCCTCCGCTGGATCTGGAGAAGACCACGCCGGAGCAACTGCGCCTGTGCCTGGAGGCCAGCCGGGCCCGGCACTGGGAGACCGTTTTGGAGTAACAACAGGAAAGGAAGGATCTGTCATGCGAATCATCTCCGGCTCCGCCCGGGGCAGAAAGCTGAAAGAGCCCCAGGGGATGGATACCCGCCCCACCACGGACAAGGTGAAGGAGTCCCTGTTCAATATCATTCAATTCGACCTGGAGGGCCGCCGGGTGCTGGACCTGTTCGGCGGCACCGGCCAGCTGGGGCTGGAGGCCCTGTCCCGGGGCTCGGCCCACTGCACCTTTGTGGAACAGCGGCGGGAGGCGGTGGCCCTGATCCGGGAGAATCTGAAGCGCACCGGGTTTTCCGACCGGGCGCGGGTGGTCCAGGGGGAGGCCCTGTCCTTCCTGGCCTCCTGCCGGGAGCGGTTTGACATCGTCTTTCTGGACCCGCCCTATCAGGGGGGGCTTCTGGAGCAGAGCCTGGAAAAAATTGTACAGTTTGACATTCTGCGGGAACATGGTATAATGATCTGTGAAAGTGCGGCGGACTGGCGTCTCCCGCCGTTACAGGCCCCCTATGAGGAGGGGCGGGAATACCGGTACGGCAAGACCAAGCTGACGGTCTGCCGCCGGAGCGGGAGCGTGAGACCATGAGCGTTGCCATCTATCCGGGGAGCTTCGACCCGGTGACGCTGGGCCATCTGAATATCATCAAGCGGGCCGCCCTGTGCTTTGACACGCTGATCGTATGCGTGATGATCAACTCGAAAAAACGCGGGATGTTCACACCGGAGGAGCGGGTGGAGCTGTTGCGGCGGGCCACCGCGCGCTTTCCCAATGTGGAGGTGGACTTCTCCGACGAGCTGTTGGCGGCCTATGCCCGGCGCAAGCGCGCCCACGTGGTGGTCAAGGGGCTGCGGGCCGTGTCCGACTTTGAGCAGGAGGTCCAGATGGCGGTCATCAACCGCAAGCTGAACCCCAGGCTGGAGACCATGTTCCTGGCCTCCAGCGAAAAATATACCTACCTCAGCTCCACCATCGTCAAGGAGATGGCCCGCTACGGGGCCAATCTGGCGGAGTTCGTCCCCCGGGAGATCGTGGACGATGTGAACCGGCGCATGAGGGAACTGGAAGGAAAGGAAGGATGACCGATGGCAAGCGGTGTGGAAGAATTGCTGGATATGCTCTTTGAGATGATCGACGAGGCGAAGAACGCCCCCCTCTCCAGTGACAAGTGCGTCATTGAGCGGGACCGGGCGCTGGACCTGATCGACGATATCCGCAGTCAGTTCCCCATGGAGTTGGCCGAGGCGAAGAAGATGATGGCCCGCCGGGCGGAGCTGGAGAGCGAGTCCAAGCGCCGGGCGGAGTCCATCGTGAAGGCGGCGGAGGAGCGCGCCCGGCAGATCATGTCGGAGGAGAGCATCACCCTCCAGGCCAAACAGCGGGCCAACGAGATGGTACAGCAGGCGGAGGAGCGGAGCCGGGAGCTGAAGCGCTCCGCCAACGAGTACTGCGAGGACGCCCTGCGCCGCACCGAGGAGGCGGTGGCCGAGGCCTATGACGAGATCAAGAAGTCCCGGGCCCGGTTCCGGGCGGCCGCCGGCGGGATGTCCTCCGGCGCCCAGACAGGAGGGACCAGACCCCTCTACGACGCCGCCGCGGACGAGGATTGAGAGAATGACAGAGGAGCGCGCCCCCCGGGGCGCGCTCCTTCTCTGTTATGGCGGGGCCGGACTACCAGGGGAGCCAGCCGCCCTCCCGGGCGTCCATCACGTCCAGGGCGCCGTCCAGCATCTGGGCGGCCTGGGCCAGGGTGAGCTGGCCGGACAGCTGGGCGCCGTCCCCCTGCTCCCCGGACAGGACGCCGGAGGCGGACAGATTGGCCACCGCCTGGGCGGCCCAGTGTCCCTCGGCGCCGGAGGAGAACACCTCCACCGGCACGTCGGTGACGTCCAGCAGGTTGTCCAGGATGACGGCGGCCTCCGCCCGGGTGACCGCCTCTCCGGCGCCGAACACCGGGGCCCCGGTCTCGTCCCGGGAGCCCTGGATGGCCCCGGCCTTCAGGGCGGCGGACACCGGTCCCTTGGCCCAGGCGGGGATGGAGGCGTCGTCGGAGAAGCCGGTGAGGGCCACGTCCTCCAGCTCCTCCAGCCCGGTGGCCGCCATGGCCATGGTCAGAAACTGGGCCCGGCTGACGGCCTGGTCCGGGTCAAAGAAGTAGCGGCCGTTCACATACCGCCCCACATAGATCCCCTCCTCCGCCAGCCGGATGGCGGCCTTTTGGGCCTCGTGCCCCTCCAGGTCGGCGTAGGTCACCTTGGTGTCCGGCTTTTCGATGCGCAGGGACACCTTGGCCTCCGGCGAGGTGTTGCCGGCGGTGTCCACGGCCACATAGGTGAAGGAGTCCGAGCCGGTCTTGTTCTCATAGGGGGTGTAGACAAAGCGGCTGGAGCCGTCCTCCGCCAGGGCCACCGACCCCCGGGCGGGGGTGGAGGTCAGCTGGAAGGTGAGGGGGTCGCCGTCGCTGTCCACCGCGTCAAAGTAGCCGGTGATGGGGACGTTCTTGTAGGTGACCAGCTCCATGTTGCGGGCCACCGGGACCTGGTTCTCCTGGGCGAGGAGGTAGAGGGTGACAGTGACCTCCTCCCCCTGCTGTCCGGTGGAGAACAGGGGGGTGAAGAGGAAGCTGGTGGTGGTGACGGTGGGGTTCTGGGCGCTCTGGAAGCGCAGGCCCTCCAGGGCGGTGGCGTCGATGGAGGTCCCCAGCCCCACGGGCTGGCTCCCCACGCACAGGGTACCCGCCCCGACGTCGGGCAGGGCGGTGACGGTGATGGAACGCAGGGTGGCCCCGCTGTCGCCGGAGAGGGCGAAGTCCTCCGGCGCAAAGGAAATGGTGGAGCCGATCAGCCCGTTTTTGGAGAAGCTCCGAAGGGCGGGGGTGCCGCTGTCCCGGTTCCAGAAGAAGGCCGAGGCGGGCAGGGCCAGGGCGCAGGCAACGAACAGCGCCAGCGCGGGGACCAGGGCCCGGCGGAAAAACAGTGAGCGGTTCATGGGATACCTCCTTGTTGAGTGTATCCCTATTGTTTTGTGGGCGGACGGAAACTATGCAGGGGGAAAATTTCCAAAAATAAGCGCGATCACGGCAAAAGACCGCCGGCCCGAAAACGGACCGGCGGTCTGCTAGGCTTCCGCGAACATGGGGGAGGAGAGATACCGGTCCCCCGAGTCGGGGAGGACGGCCACGATGGTCTTGCCGGCGTTCCCCTCCTGCCGGGCCAGCTGGCCCGCGGCCCACAGGGCCGCGCCCGAGGAGATGCCCACCAGGATGCCCTCCCGGCGCACCGCCTCCCGGCCCATGGCGTAGGCCTCCTGGTCGGGGACCGGGAGGACCTGGTCGTAGACGGAGCGGTCCAGGGCCCCGGGGATGAAGTTGGCCCCGATGCCCTGGATCCCGTGGGGGCCGGCCTGTCCCCCGGACAGCAGGGGGGAGGCGGCGGGCTCCACCGCCACCACCCGGAGGGCGGGGTTCTGCTCCTTCAGATACCTGCCGGTGCCCGACAGGGTGCCGCCGGAGCCCACCGTGGCCACCAGGATGTCCACCTGCCCCCCTGTGTCCCGCCAGATCTCCGGGCCGGTGGTCCGGTAGTGGGCGGCGGGGCCGGCGGGGTTGTCAAACTGGCCGGGGAGGAAGCTGCCGGGGATGGAGTCGGCCAGCTCGTGGGCCCTGTCCACCGCCCCCTGCATCCCCAGCTCCCCCGGGGTCAGGACCAGCCGGGCCCCGTAGGCGGCCAGAAGGGTCCGGCGCTCGGCGCTCATGGAGTCGGGCATGGTGAGGATCACCTGATAGCCCCGGGCGGCGGCCACCATGGCCAGACCGATGCCCGTGTTGCCCGAGGTGGGCTCG
This sequence comes from uncultured Oscillospiraceae bacterium, assembly GCA_944385075.1. Taxonomy (GTDB): domain Bacteria; phylum Bacillota; class Clostridia; order Oscillospirales; family Oscillospiraceae; genus Lawsonibacter. The sequence goes on from CALWVW010000113.1 coordinate 4,466, forward strand.
ATGATGGTGCC
>CALWVW010000114.1 GCA_944385075.1 uncultured Oscillospiraceae bacterium
AAGGTGGAGCCGTCCACCACGTCGATGGCCTGATAGAGTCCCCAGGTCTTGGGGAGCTTCAGGTCCCGCAGTACCTGAATGGGCCACATACCGTTATATTCCATCAGGACCCGCTCGGGCTGATAGCGGCGGTCCACCTCCTGGAGGAAGTCGTGGGTCAGCTGTTCCTGCCCCTCCACAGGGACCACCCGGCAGTTCTGCCGGGACAGCTTCTCCTGGTCATACTCCTCCTCGCCGTCCTCACACAGGAGGAGCACGGTGCGCTCTCCGTCGTTGAAGTAGTCCATATTCAGGGTGTCGGTGAGCAGGGTGGTCTTTCCGGCGTCCAGAAAGCCGGTGATGAGATAGACTGGGATCCGGGGATCAGGCATGGCTCTCTCCCCCCATTACGCCAGCAGGAACAGCTTCTCCAGCTGGTCCTCCTTCAGGTCGGAGCCGATGACGCACAGCCGGCCGGTGTAGTCGGCCGCCCCCTCCCGGATCTGGAACTCCTCGGGCACCAGGTCGAAGTGGAGCCAGGTCTGCCCGTCGTCGCAGGGGACCATCCCCTTGGCCCGGAGGATATAGCCGTAGTCCTCGCCCATGGCCAGAGCGGCCAGGGCCTCCTGGAGCTCCTCCCGGCTGTACTTCCGGGGGGTCTCCCGGCCCCAGGAGGTGAACACCTCGTCGGCGTCGTGGCCGTGGTGGTGATGGTGGCCCTCGTGGCAGGCGGTGCAGGTGTCCCCGTGGTCGTGGTGGTGGTCATGGCCGCAGTGATCGTGATCACAGTGCTCGTGGTCGTGGTGATGATCGTGGCCGCAGTGCTCATGCTCGTGGTGATGGTGGTCGTGACAGCCGCAGTCGCAGTCCGCTCCATGGTCGTGGTGCTCGTGCTCGATCTCCTCCATCAGCTCATGGGCCAGGTCGTGGCCGCCCTCCATGGCCGCCAGGATCTGCTTGCCGTTGAGCTGGTCCCAGGGGGTGGTGAGGATGGCCGCCTTGGGGTTCTTCTCCCGGAGCAGATGGACCGCCCCGTCCAGCTTGGCCTGGTCCAGCTTCTGGGTGCGGGAGAGGAGGATGGCGCAGGCGTGCTCCACCTGGTTGTTGAAGAACTCGCCGAAGTTCTTCATGTACACCTTGGCCTTGGTGGCGTCCACCACGGTGACGAAGCTGTTCAGGTGCAGGTCGGGGGTGTCCGCCTGGACCCGCTCCACGGCGGCGATCACGTCGGACAGCTTGCCCACGCCGGAGGGCTCAATGACAATGCGGTCGGGGGCGTAGTCGGCCAGCACCTGCTTCAGGGCGGCGCCGAAATCCCCCACCAGGGAGCAACAGATACAGCCGGAGTTCATCTCGGTGATCTGGACGCCGGCCTCCTTGAGAAAGCCGCCGTCAATGCCGATCTCCCCGAACTCGTTCTCGATGAGGACCAGCTTCTCCCCCTGGAAGGCCTCGTCCAGAAGCTTCTTGATGAGGGTGGTTTTGCCGGCCCCAAGAAAGCCGGAGATGATGTCGATCTTGGTCATGTAGGGTCATTTCCTTTCCTGATATCTGATATTGAAAATTGAAGTTTCAGAGTAGAGCGGGGGCTTATCCCCGCCGCGGGTGCGCAGTGTGGGCCCCTAGTCCCAGAGCAACCCGATGTGCTCCATCAGCCGGCAAAGGGAGGCGGCGGCCACCTCCCGGGTGACGCTGTCGCCCGGGGCCAGGTCCCCCGCCAGGGCCTCCATGGTACCCAGATTCCGGGCGGCGGTCTGGGCCCAGTCGGCGTAGTCGTAGTAGGCCAGAAGGTCCTGCGCGGTCAGGCCGGTCTGGGCCAGCTCATAGCCCTCCATGCTGGCCCATTGGGCCACGGCGGACAGGATGACGGCCATCTGCTCCTGGGTGATGGTGGCGTCGGGCCGGAAGGTGCCGTCCCCGTAGCCGGAGAGGAAGCCCATGTCCGCCATGGCGGACACGGCGCCGGCGTACCAGGCGTCCCCGGCCACGTCGGAGAAGGTCCGCTGTCCGGCGGGCAGGTCCAGGGCGGTGGCCACCATGGCGCAGAACTGGGCCCGGGTGACCGTGCTCTGGGGCCGGAAGGTGCCGTCCTCAAAGCCGCCCAACAGCTCGTAGGTGGCCAGGGTGCGGATCTCCCGCTGGAACGCGGAGGACGAGATGTCGGAGAAATCTCCCCGGGGGCTGTAGCCGTCCAGCCCCAGCTCCAGGGCCAGCTGGGCGGGGGTGACCTCCGTCCAGATCTGGGTGCCGGAGCCCTGGTACAGGGCGGCGGGGGGGGGCAGGGCCTCCAGCAGCTCGGTGAAGGCGGCGGCGGTGTCGCCGGCGGCCTTCTCCGGGTCCAGATAGAAGGTCTGGCCCGCCAGCTCCAGCTTCACATAGCCCTCCGCCCGGCGGGGCTTCTCCTGGCTGAGGAGCAGGGCCACCTGGGGGGTGTTCTCCTGGGAGATGAGCAGGGTGGGCAGGACGCCCACGATGTGGTTGGTGGTCCCGTTGGGGGAGAAGAAGCGGTAGACGGTGATCTTCATGGCCTCGCCGTCGGAGAAGCCGGCGGCGTTGTGCTCGTTGAAGACCAGCTGGGCGGTGCCCTTGCCGAAGGTCCGCTGGCCCACGGCGATGCCCGCCCCGTAGTCCCGGATGTCCCCGGCGAACAGCTCGGACCCGCTGGCGGAGTGGGAGCTGGTGAGGATGATGACGGGCTTGTCCGTCAGGTCGGGGTAGCTCTCGGACAGATAGGTGTGATGGTAGTTGCCCGCGCTGTCCCGGAAGTGGAGCATGATGTGGCTCCCGGTGAAGTAGCCGGCGGACAGGGCGGTGGCGTCGCTGTCCCCGCCGGGGTTGCTCCGTAGGTCCACGATCCACACGGAGGTGTCGTCCTCCAGCTCCTCCAGCGCCGCGCGGAAGGTGGCGGGGGTGGAGGAGCCGAAGCTGACGCAGTCGATATAGGCCGCCCCGTCCACCAGCTCATAGGTGACGATGGGGATGGCCACGCTCCGCCGCTCCATGGTGAAGTCCAGCCGCTCGCCCTCCCGGACCACGGTGACGGTGACGGAGGAGCCCTCCTCCCCGGCGATGGCCACCCGGGGGTCCAGCGAGCCGGTGAGCTCTACCCCGTCCACCGCCACCAGCCGGTCGCCGGGCTGGAGCCCCACCTCCAGGGCGGGGGAGTCGGGCAGGATGGACATGATCTGATAGCCGTCGTGATAGGCGGTCTCGATGGACACGCCGATGCCCACCACCACCTGGCCGTTGACCGACTCCAGGAAGTTCTGGTACTGGTCGGAATCCATGTAGTAGGTGTAGGGGTCGCCCAGGGCCTCCAGGATCTCATCCAGGGAGTCCAGGGCCAGCACGTCGTCGGGCACCCCCTCCACGTAGTAGGCATCCAAAAGCTCCCGGGCGGTGTCCAGCTCCAGGGCGGAGGCGGGGACGGCGGCCAGGGAGAGGGTCAGGCCCAGGGCCAGCAGGCGGGAAAAGATAGGTTTCATGGGACCTCCTTTGTGTGGACCGAAACAAGTTGGGATGGTGGACACGCCGGACACCCTGTGCGGCGTCCGGCGTGGAATCTGACTGTGAGATTTTAGAGCTTGGGGGTGCGGTGGGTCATCTCCTCCCGCTGGGGGCCGCTGGAGACCAGAGTGATGGGGGCGCCGATATGGGCCTCCAGAAAGTCCACATAGGCCCGGGCGTTGGCGGGCAGGGCGTCGTAGTCCTTGCAACCCCGGATGTCGCACTTCCAGCCGGGCAGGGTGGTGAACACGGGCTTGGCCTTCAGCAGGTCGGGGGTGGTGGGGAACACGTCGGTGACCTTGCCGTCGATCTCATAGCCGGTGCACACCTGGATCTCGTCCAGGTAGCCCAGCACGTCCAGACAGGTGAGGGCCACCTGGGTGGCGCCCTGGATCATACAGCCGTAGCGGGTGGCCACCGCGTCGAACCAGCCCACCCGGCGGGGGCGGCCGGTGGTGGCGCCGAACTCGCCCTTGTCGCCCCCCCGGCGGCGGAGCTCATCCCCCTCCGGGCCGGTGAGCTCGCTGACGAAGGGCTCGGTCTGGGAGCCCACGCAGGAGGAGTAGGCCTTGGTGACACAGATCACGTCCTGGATGGCGGTGGGGGGGACCGCCGCGCCCACACAGCCGAAGCCGGCCAGGGTGTGGGAGGAGGTGGTCATGGGGAAGATGCCCAGATCCGGGTCCTTCATGGAGCCCAGCTGGCCCTCCAGCAGGACGGTCTTCCCCTCCTTCAGGGCCCGGTGGACAAAGCCCACCGCGTCCCCTACATAGGGGCGCACCCGCTCCCGCAGGGTGAGCATCTGGTCCATCAGGTCATCCACCTCCAGGGCCGGCTGGTGGTACAGGTGCTGGAAGAGCACGTTCTTGATGGCCAGGGCGGCGGTGAGCCGGTCCCGGAGGCGGTCGGTGTGGAACAGGTCGCACACCTGGATGCCCGTCTTGGCGTACTTGTCGGAGTAGAAGGGGGCGATGCCGCTCTTGGTGGAGC
>CALWVW010000115.1 GCA_944385075.1 uncultured Oscillospiraceae bacterium
CGGGCTGGAAGCGCAACGCCGGCCGGTACGCCCGCTCCTCCACCGGCGGCGGGCACTGGCAGAACAAGTCCATGCCCGAGCGGTGGACGGTGTCCTACGGCTCCCTCACCTTCAACATCAAGCCCATGAACTTCAAGCACACCGGCCTGTTCCCCGAGCAGGCGGCCAACTGGGACTGGGCCCAGGAGCAGATCCAAAACGCCGGCCGGCCCATCTCGGTGCTCAACCTGTTCGCCTACACCGGCGGGGCCACGGTGGCCTGCGCCGCCGCCGGGGCCAGCGTGTGCCATGTGGACGCGGCCAAGGGCATGGTGGCCTGGGCCCGGGAGAACGCCAAGTCCTCCCACCTGGAGGACGCCCCCATCCGCTGGATCGTGGACGACTGCGGCAAGTTCGTGGAGCGGGAGATCCGCCGGGGCCGGAAGTACGACGCCATTATCATGGACCCCCCCAGCTACGGCCGGGGGCCCACCGGCGAGGTGTGGAAGCTGGAGGAGAACCTGTACCCCTTCGTGGAGCTGGTGTCCGGGGTGCTGTCCGACCGGCCCCTGTTTATCATCCTGAACTCCTATACCACCGGCCTGGCCCCTTCGGTGCTCACCTACATCCTGGAGACCCTGATCTCCAAAAAATTCGGCGGCCACACCGTCAGCGACGAGCTGGGCCTGCCGGTGACCGAGAGCGGACTGGTCCTGCCCTGCGGGGCAACGGGGCGCTGGCTGGCCAACGGCCAGCCAGAGTGAAGAGTGAAAAGTGACGAGTGAAAAGGTCGTGTTCGACAAAACTGGATCATTTCAAATCATTCGCCTACGGCGAATCCCATATCTTCACTCTCCACTCTCAACTCTCCACTCTCAACTCTTCACTCTCAACTCTTCACTCTCCCCAAGGGGGTCTTACTATGAACGACGCGATCATCAAGGCGGAGGGCGTCCGCTTCTCCTACCCCGCCGCCGAGGGGGTGACTCCGGTGGTGCTGGACGGGGTGACCCTGGACATCCAGGAGGGCTCCTTTGTGGCGGTGCTGGGGCACAACGGGTCGGGCAAGTCCACCCTGGCCAAGCACTTCAACGCCATCCTCCTGCCCTCCGGGGGCAAGGTCTATGTGGCCGGGGTGGACACCCTGGACGAGGACCGGCTTCTGGAGATCCGCCGCACGGTGGGCATGGTGTTCCAGAATCCGGACAACCAGATCGTGGCCAATGTGGTGGAGGAGGACGTGGCCTTCGCCCCGGAGAACCTGGGGGTCCCCCCGGAGGAGATCCGCCGGCGGGTGGACGACGCTCTGAAGGCGGTGGGGATGTACCAGTTCCGGGAGCACGCCCCCCACCTGCTGTCTGGCGGGCAGAAGCAGCGGGTGGCCATCGCCGGGGTCATCGCCATGGAGCCCCGGTGCATCGTCCTGGACGAGCCCACCGCCATGCTGGACCCCATCGGCCGGGCGGACGTGCTCCGCACCATCAAGACCCTGAACCGGGAGCGGGGGGTCACCGTGGTCCTTATCACCCACCACATGGACGAGGCCGCCCAGGCCGACCGGCTGGTGGTCATGGCCAAGGGCCGGGTGGTGGCCGACGGGACCCCCAAGGCGGTGTTCTCCCATGTGGAGGAGCTCCGGGCGGTGGGTCTCACCGTCCCCCAGACCACCCAGCTCCTGTGGGAGCTCCGCCAGGAGGGGCTGGACGTCCCCCTGGACGCCCTCAGCGACGAGGAGTGCGCAGAAGCGCTGGCCGCGCTGTTGCGCGGCCAGCGCCAAGAGTGAAGAGTTGAGAGTAAAGAGTGAAGATATGATATTCGCCGCAGGCGAATACTTAGATCTTATCCGGCTTGGCCGGATGCAATATCTCCACTCTTCACTCTCCACTCTCTACTCTCTCATTCACCGGGTATGACCCCGCCGGGGCATGCACCATTTCAATAAGGATGGATCACATCATGGACCCTATTCTGGAGACCAAACAGCTCTCCCACATCTACTCCGCCGGAACGCCCTTTGAGCGCACCGCCCTGGACGGGGTGGATTTTCGCGCCTATCCCGGGGAGTATCTGGGCATCATCGGGCACACCGGCTCGGGCAAGTCCACCCTGATCCAGCACCTGAACGGCCTGCTCAAGCCCACCTCCGGCCAGGTGCTCTTCCAGGGGACCGACATCTGGTCCGACCCCAAGATCACCCGCCAGACCCGCTTCCGGGTGGGGCTGGTGTTCCAGTACCCGGAGTATCAGCTCTTTGAGGAGACGGTGTATAAGGACATCTCCTTCGGCCCCCAAAACATGGGGCTGGACCAGAAGGAGGTGGACCGGCGGGTGCGGGCGGCGGCCTACTTCGTGGGCCTGCGGGACGACCAGCTGGAGAAGTCCCCCTTCGAGCTGTCCGGCGGCCAGAAGCGCCGGGTGGCCATCGCCGGGGTCATCGCCATGGAACCCCAGGTGCTCATTCTGGACGAGCCCACCGCCGGTCTGGACCCGGAGGGGGTGGAGTCCATCCTGGGCAACATCCGGGACTATCACAGGGCCCACAACGCCACCATCATCCTGGTGTCCCACTCCATGGAGGAGATGGCCCGGACGGTGGACCGGCTGGTGGTGGTCAACGGCGGGAAGCTCCCCTTTGAGGGCACGCCCCGGGAGGTGTTCCAGCACGGGGACGAGCTGGAGCGCATGGGGCTGGGGGTCCCCCAGCTGACTCGGGTATTCCACCGGCTACGCGCTCTGGGGGTGGACATCGACCCGTCGGTGTACACCCTGGAGCAGGCCAAGGGGGCCGTGCTGGACGCCCTGGCCAAGCGGGGCAAGGCATTGGAAAAGGGGGTGGAGTAAATGGCGCTGAAAGACATCACCCTGGGCCAGTACTTCCCCGGCCACTCCCCCGTCCACAGGCTGGACCCCCGCACCAAGCTCCTGGCTGTGGTGCTGTACATCGTGGCCCTGTTCCTGGCCCAGTGGTTCGTCAGCTACGCCGTCATGTTCCTGGTGCTGGCGGGCTCCATCGCCATCTCCGGGGTGCCGGTCAAGTCCATCCTCCGGGGAATGAAGCCGGTGGTGTTCATCGTGGTGTTCACCGCCCTGCTCAACCTGTTCTACTCCGGGGGGGACACGGTGCTGGTCCGGTTCTGGATCTTCACCATCACCCTGGAGGGGGTGTTCCGGGCCTTTTTCATGGTGGTGCGCATTTTGATGCTCATCTCGGGCACCTTCCTGCTCACCTACACCACCTCCCCCATCCTGCTCACCGACGGGCTGGAGTCCCTGCTCTCCCCCCTGAAAAAGCTCCACGCCCCCATCCACGAGCTGTCCATGATCATGTCCATCGCCCTGCGGTTCATCCCCACCCTCATCGAGGAGACCGACAAGATCATGTCCGCCCAGCGGGCCCGGGGGGCCGACTTCGAGAGCGGCAATCTGATCCAGCGGGCAAAGGCCCTGCTCCCCCTGCTGGTCCCTCTGTTCATCTCCGCCTTCCGCCGGGCCGAGGAGCTGGCCACCGCCATGGAGTGCCGGTGCTACCACGGGGGCGAGGGCCGCACCCGCCTGCGCCAGCTGAAATACCGGGGGGCGGACTGGTTCACCCTGGCCCTCTTCCTGGCCGTCACCGTGGGCGTGGGCGTGCTGGGGCACTTTGGGCTGTAAACCTCTTTGTATGTTTCCGCCCCGCAAGGGCTGGAACATATATCCCCACGCCCCTACAACCGGCGCGTCCGGGGGGGCCATTTCCCACAAAAATTTTTCCTCGGTGATCAAATGGAACGAAATCTGGCTCTGAAGCTGATGTACAACGGCACCGCCTACCACGGCTGGCAGGTGCAGAAAAATGCCGTCTCCGTGGCGGAGACTTTGGAAAAGGCCCTGTCCACGGTGGTGGGCCATCCGGTGAAGTGCACCGGGGCGGGCCGCACCGACGCCGGGGTCCACGCGGAGGTCTATGTGGCCAACTTCCGCACCACCTCCCGTATCCCCTGCGACCGGCTCCCCCTGGCGGTGAACACCCGGCTCCCCAACGACATCGTGGTGGTGAAGGCCACCCCGGTGCCCGACTCCTTCAACGCCATCGGCTCCTGCCGGCGCAAGGAGTACACCTACCGCATCTACAACTCCCGGCTGGGCAACCCCTTCTACGTGGACCGGGCCTGGTTCTACCCCCGGCATCTGGACGAGGGGGTCATGGGGGCGGCGGCGGCCCAGTTCGTGGGCACCCACGACTTCCGTGCGGTGCGCTCGGTTGGCACCGAGACCCGCACCACCGTCCGTACCGTCCACTACTTCGATGTGGAGCGGGAGGGCGACCTGATCTCCTGCCGGGTGTGCGCCAACGGCTTTCTCTACAACATGGTCCGGGCCATGGTGGGCACCATCGTCTACGCCGCCGAGGGCAAGCTGTCCCCGGCGGACATCCCCGCCATCCTGGACTCGGGCAACCGCACCCTGGCGGGGCCCACCGTGCCCCCCGGGGGGCTGTACATGAC
>CALWVW010000116.1 GCA_944385075.1 uncultured Oscillospiraceae bacterium
ACTCAGCTCCGGGAGACGGTGGACTTCCTCTTCGAATCGGGGGCCAAAGAGGTCCATATGCGCTCCGCCTGCCCCCCCATCATGTACAGCTGTAAATACCTGAACTTCTCCCGGGGCAACTCGGACATGGACCTGCTGGCCCGCCGCACCATCCAGGAGCTGGAGGGGGACGAGGGGCAGAAGCACCTGGAGGAGTACGCCGACGTCCACACCCAGCGGGGCCAGTGCCTGCTCAAGGCCATCTGTGAGAGCTTCGGCTTCGACTCCCTGGGCTATCAGTCCCTGGACGGCCTGCTGGAGGCCATCGGCCTGGACCGGAGCAAGGTGTGCACCTACTGCTGGACCGGGAAAGAATAACGTATATCCAAGCGAACTGCCGTTCCTGTTTCATATCACGACCATTTTGAAGAAAAGAGGATGATTTTCATGCAAAAGCTGGAACAGATCTACGAGGGCAAAGCCAAAAAGGTGTTCAAAACCGACGATCCCGAGCTGGTCATCGTGGACTACAAGGACGACGCCACCGCCTTCAACGGTCTGAAGAAGGGCACCATCACGGGCAAGGGCGTCATCAACAACCAGATGACCAACCGGCTGATGGCCCGCATGGAGAAGGCCGGGGTGCCCACCCACTTCGTCCAGGAGCTGTCCGAGCGGGAGACCCTGGTGAAGAAGGTGTCCATCGTCCCCCTGGAGGTCATCATCCGCAACATCTCCGCCGGCTCCTTCGCCAAGCGCTACGGCGTGGAGGAGGGCATCGTCTTCGACGCCCCCACCATCGAGTTCTCCTATAAGAACGACGACCTGGGCGACCCCCTGATGAACGCCTACCACGCCCTGGCCCTGAAGCTGGCCACCCAGGAGGAGATCGACACCATCAAGAAGTACGCCTTCACCGTCAACGATGTGCTCAAGTCCTTCTGGGCCGAGTGCGGCGTCACCCTGGTGGACTTCAAGCTGGAGTTCGGCCGTCTGGCCGACGGCACCATCGTGCTGGCCGACGAGATCAGCCCCGACACCTGCCGCCTGTGGGACAGCAAGACCGGGGAGAAGCTGGACAAGGACCGCTTCCGCCGGGATCTGGGCGGCGTCGAGGACGCCTATTCCGAGGTCATGAAGCGCCTGCTGGCCCACGGCTGATTGAAAAATCTGACTGGAAGGAGAACGCGTCCCATGGAAAACTCCCATTCCGCCTCCTACGCCGCCGCCGGCGTGGATGTCACCGCCGGCTATGAGGCCGTCAAGCGCATGAAGCCCATGGTGGAGTCCACCTATATCCCCGGCGTGCTGGGCACTCTGGGGGGCTTCGGCGGTATGTTCGCCCCCGATCTGGCCGGGATGAAAAAGCCCGTCCTGATCTCCGGGACCGACGGCGTGGGCACCAAGATCCGGCTGGCCCAGCTTCTGGACCGGCACAACACCATCGGCATCGACTGCGTGGCCATGTGCGTCAACGACATCATCTGCGGCGGGGGCATCCCCCTGTTCTTCCTGGACTACATCGCCTGCGGCAAGAACGACCCCGAGCGCATCGCCCAGATCGTGGAGGGAGTCGCGGAGGGTTGCCGGCAGGCCCAGTGCGCCCTGGTGGGCGGCGAGACCGCCGAGCACCCCGGCCTGATGCCCGAGGAGGACTATGACCTGGCCGGCTTTGCCGTGGGCATCGCCGACCAGGAGAAGATCATCGACGGCAAGCGGCTGGCCGCCGGCGACGCCCTCATCGGCCTGGCCTCCACCGGTGTCCACTCCAACGGCTTCTCCCTGGTCCGCAAGGTGCTGGACGTGGAGCACGCCGACCTGACCGCCCCCGTGGCGGAACTGGGTGGCAAGGGCCTGGGCGAGACCCTGCTCACCCCCACCCGCATCTATGTCCGGGCCGTCAAGGCCCTGCTGGCCGCCGGGGTGGATATCCACGCCATCAGCCACATCACCGGGGGCGGCTTCTATGAGAACGTGCCCCGCATGATGACCGACGGCCTGACCGCCAGGATCCGGCTGGACACCTTCTCCCGCCCGGCTATCTTCGACCTGATCCAGAAGCGGGGCGACATCCCCCAGCGGGATATGTACAACACCTTCAACATGGGCATCGGCATGATCCTGGCCCTCCCCGCCGCCCAGGCGGAGCAGGCCCTGGCCCTTCTGAAGGAGACCGGCGAGACCGCCTGGCAGATCGGCGAGGTGGTCCCCGGGGAGGACGGGGTCGAGCTGATCTGAACATAGAGTTGAGAGTGGAGAGTGAAGAGTGAAGATGACCTTCACCCCACACAAGTGCGTTATCTTCACTCTCAACTCTCCACTCTTCACTCTTGCTTTGGAGGTCTTCTTCATGTCCAAACGCATCGCCGTCCTGGTCTCCGGGGGCGGGACCAATCTGCAGGCCCTCCTCGACGCCCAGGGGCGGGGGGAGATCGTGGGCGGGGAGATCGCCGCCGTCATCTCCTCCAACCCCTCCGCCTACGCCCTGGAGCGGGCCCGGGCCGCCGGGGTCCCGGGGTATGTGATGCCCCGCCGGGACTACCCCTCCAGCCAGGCCATGACCGTGGCCCTGACGGAGAAGCTCCAGGCCCTGCACATCGACCTGGTGGTGCTGGCCGGGTTCATGACCATCCTCACCGGCGAGCTGTTCCAGGCCTTCCCCCAGGCGGTCATCAACGTCCACCCCTCCCTGATCCCCTCCTTCTGCGGCGCCGGGTGCTACGGCCTCCACGTCCACGAGAAGGCGCTGGAGTACGGGGTGAAGGTGTCCGGGGCCACCGTCCACTTCGTCACCGAGGAGTGCGACGCCGGGCCCATCATCCTGCAGAAGGCGGTGGACGTCCTGCCCGGCGACACGCCGGAGCTCCTCCAGCGGCGGATCATGGAGCAGTGCGAGTGGAAGCTCCTGCCCCGGGCGGTGTCCCTGTTCTGCCAGGGGCGGCTGAAGCTGGAGGGCCGGACCGTCCGCATCCTGGATTGAGGGGGGCGGAGACATGGAGTTTCGGCAGGCCGTCCCCGCGGACATCCCCCAGCTGTGCGCCCTGCGCAGGCAACAGCTGATCGACGAGGGGCAGGAGCCCGCCCTCGATCTGTCCGGCCCCATGGCCCGGTTCTTCTCCTCCATGATGGAGGAGGACCGCCTGGTGGAATTTCTGGCTCTGGAGGGCGGGGACATCGTCGCCACCGGCGCGGTGTGCTTCTACCCCTTCCCCCCCTCCTTCACCAACCCCACCGGGCAGTTCGGCTATCTCACCAATATGTATACCAGCCCCGGCTTCCGCGGCCGGGGACTGGCCACCCGGATGCTGGACCTGGCCGTGGCCGAGTGCCGCCGCCGGGGGGTCGTCCGGCTTTTCCTGGCCGCCTCCCAGATGGGCAGGCCGGTCTATGAGCGGTACGGCTTTCAGGCCGCAGGCAACTGGTACAGCCTGTCTCTGGGCTGACCGCCCTCCCCCGCGCCGGGCGCACCGGCCACTCTGGCGCATCCGCGGCTCTGCCCGATGCGCCATTTCATTTCATCGAGAAAAGGAGCGTCTCCATGAAGACCATCGATCTGAACGCATACCTCTCCCAGCACCCCTACCCCGGCCGGGGCATCGTCCTGGGCCGGAGCGCCGACAACCAGAAGGCCGTTATCGCCTATTTCATCATGGGCCGCAGCGAGAACAGCCGCAACCGGGTCTTTGAGGAGACCGAGGACGGCATCCGCACGAAAGCCTTTGACGAGAGCAAAATGGTGGACCCCTCCCTGATCATCTACCACCCCGTCCGGAAGCTGGACAACGGCATGGTCATCGTCACCAACGGCGACCAGACCGACACCATCCGGGACCACATCCTGGCGGGCCACTGCTACCGCCACGCCCTGAATACCCGGGAGTTCGAGCCCGACGGACCCAACTACACCCCCCGGATCTCCGGCGTGCTCAAGCCCGACGGGACCTATAACCTGTCCATTCTGAAGAGTCTGGACGGCAACCCCGCCTGCTGTTGCCGCTGCTTCTTCGAGTATGACGCCCCCCAGGCCTGCGTGGGCCACTTCATCCACACCTATCAGGAGAACGCGGAGCCCCTCCCCTCCTTTGAGGGGGAGCCCCGCAGGGTCGCCATCACCGCCCCCGACGCCAAGGCCCTGGCCGACGAGCTGTGGGCCCACCTGAACAGCGAAAACAAGGTGTCCCTGTTCGTGCAGTACATCGACCTGGCCAGCGGGGCCCGGGACACCGTGATCCGGAACAAACATCAGGAGGGATAACCATGACGGAACTGGAACTGAAATACGGCTGTAACCCCAACCAGAAGCCCGCCCGCATCTTTATGGAGGGGGGCGAGTTGCCCCTGAAGGTGCGCAACGGCAAGCCGGGCTACATCAACTTTATGGACGCCCTCAACTCCTGGCAACTGGTCAAGGCCCTGAAAAAGGCCACCGGCCTGCCCGCCGCCGCCTCCTTCAAGCACGTCTCCCCCGCCGGGGCCGCCCTGGG
>CALWVW010000117.1 GCA_944385075.1 uncultured Oscillospiraceae bacterium
TCGGCCAGGGAGACCGAGCTCCGCATCCGCAACATCTTCCAGTGGAAAAGGGGCCGCCCGCCGGTGTGGCTCATGGTACTGGCCACCCTGGTGGCCCTGTCCTGCGGCTCGCTGGTGGCCTGCCAGACGGCCCGGGAGGGCGGCCCCACCCTGGTCATGGACGTGCAGTACTACGACACCCAGGGCAACCGCATCGAGATCCCCGCCCTGGCCCTGCCCCAGGGGGAGGAGCCGGACGCCGGGGTGACCGCCATCAACGGGGCGCTGGCCCAGCTGAAGGGGGAGTACGCCCCCCTCCTCTCCGCCCTGGAGAGCGGTTCCGCCCTGTCCCTGAGCAGTATCCGCCCCGCCGACAACCGCTGTCTCCTCTACCCCACCGAGACGGACCGCTATCTCTGCCTGACCTTCTTCCGGGACAGCTTCCACACCGACCTGAACACCGGTCACGTCACCACCCTGGTCTACGACAGGGAGGAGGGGCGGCAGGTGACCCTGGAGGACGCCCTGGCCCTGGCGGGCCAGACGGAGGAGGGGCTGTACCAGGCCCTGGCCGGGCAGTATGACCCCACTCTGGGCCAGGAGGTCCCCGGGGCCGACCTGTGCATCCAGAATCAGGCGCTGGAGGGCTTCCGCATGGGGGCGGACGGCCAGCCCATCTTCTACCTCACCGCCCGCACCGACGACCGGGACGACTCGGTCCAGGACGCGGTCAGCGGGGCGGATCACCTCTACATCTGGCAGGGGGGCTCCTTCACCCGCTATGACCAGCACACTCTGGAGCCCGGCCCCCTGGTCCCGGCGGAGGAGTGTCTGGACCTGGACCCGCCCCTGTGGTGGCAGTGGCACTTTGCCGGCGGGGAGCCGGAGGGGGGCTTCACCCCCGTCTCCCGCTCCGACACCCAGGGCCGCGCGCTCCTGAACACCCTGTATGACACCGCGAGGGAGCAGGTGTATATGGCGGTCGACAGCATGGACGAGGCCTCCCCCACCCTGTTGCACACCTCCAGCCGCGATGGCTATACCCTGGCCGCCGCCTCCTTCCAGGACGCCTTTGCCTCCTATCTGGTCATCTGCGCCGTGGAGGACGCCACCGGCACCCCCACCGGCCCCGCCTACGTCCTGGGCGGCCAGGGGGGCGTCCCCCATGTGGCGGCCTACCAGCCCTACGGGGCGGAGGGCGAGACCCGCCTGCTCTACACCTTCAACTCCATGTCCCAGCGCCTCGTCTACGGGGAGGCGGGCGCGGTGGGTCTGGCGGAGGGCCGCCTCTCCTGGTTCTGGCCGGTGGAGGGGGACATCCTGGGGGAGGTCACCCAGGCCCAGGCGGACTACTACGCCTACTGGACCTACTGGGCCGACCATCTGGCCCTGATGGCCCCCGGCGGGGTGGACGTGTTCACCCAGACGAGCCACGCCGTCATCGACGGGGACGGCCCCCAGTGGGTCCCGGACCACAACGAGACCTTCTGGTACACGGCAGAGCAAGACCTTCTCCCCGGCGTCTACTACCAGACCCGGGTGTGGCTGGAGGAGTTCACCCGCGACGGCCGCAACCCCTGGAGCGCGGACAACATCTCCGCCGCGTGGCAGATCGTGTCCCTCGCCCCGGCGGACGGGACATACCCGGAGCGGAACTTCGACGGGACGGCCCTCTACCGCCTCACCGCCCGGGCGGACAATGGGGAGGACCTGTGGCTCACCGCCTCCCTCCTGTTCGACCACCAGCTGGGGCGGGTGGCGGAGGTGCGGGACTTCCGCCTGGGGACCCGGGCGGAGCTGGAGCTGACCGAACAGCCCGCCCCGGGCGGCCAGCCCCGGCTCACGCCCCTCCCATGACGGCGGCTGGACCGGGCGTACGCTACCCTTCCCTCCCCGGGAAACCAGTCCCGCAACAAACCGCAACTTTTCGTCAACATATGCACATCAAAACCGGACATCTCCCGAAATTTTGTCCCTTTGTTCAATTCCGGGGGGCAAATCTTGTTCAAAATATTCTCCCCCTGCCCCCTTGCGCCCGGGGGAAAAAACAGGTATACTGGGACCATCAGGATGGGCCACTGTGGCCCGACCATCCGCCAGAAGTTCTGGCACCCAATTTACTGATTTTAGGAGGAACACGAGTATGAAAGTAGCGATCTTCGGCGCCGGCACCATGGGGAGCGGCATCGCCCAGGTCTTTGCCGCCAAGGGCCACACCGCCCTGATGTACGCCAGCAGCGTCCAGTCCGCCCAGCGGCACAAGGACAAGCTGGCCGCCTCCCTGCAGAAGCGGGTGGAGAAGGGCAAGATGACCCAGGAGGCCGTGGACGCCCTGCTGGCCAACGTGCTGGTGGAGGAGAAGTCCGCCGCCGCCGACGCCGACCTGGTCATCGAGTGCGTCAAGGAGGAGATGGGCACCAAGCGGGAGCTCCTCAACGAGCTGGACGCCATGTGCAAGCCCGAGACCATCTTCGCCACCAACACCTCCTCCCTGTCCATCACCGAGATGGGCCTGGGCCTGAAGCACCCGGTCATCGGGATGCACTTCTTCAACCCCGTGCCCAGCATGAAGCTCATCGAGATCATCCGCGGCGCCAACACCGCCCAGGAGACCTTCGACTTCATCTACAACCTGTCCAAGGAGATCGGCAAGGACCCCATCGAGGTGGCCGAGGCCCCCGGCTTCGTGGTCAACAAGATCCTGATCCCCATGATCAATGAGGCCATCGGCCTGGTGGAGACCGGCGTCGCCTCTGTCGAGGACATCGACAAGGCCATGATGCTGGGCGCCAACCACCCCATGGGCCCCCTGGCTCTGGGCGACTTCGTGGGTCTGGACGTGTGTCTGGCCATCATGGACACCCTGTACACCGAGACCGGCGACCCCAAGTACCGCCCCGCCCTTCTGCTCAAGAAGATGGTCCGCGGCGGCCTGCTGGGCAAAAAGTCCGGCAAGGGCTTCTACGACTACAGCAAGTAAGTTCCCTCAGACGGCCCGCCGCGCCCTGTCGCGGCGGGCCGTTTTCCCGTTTTTTCCGCCCGGATCGGGCCCGCTCCCCCCGCTGGGGGCCGGGGCGGTTGGTTTTCGGCGTTTCGCCGGTTTTTTAGTTAAAAAACTGTTAAATTTGCCAGATATGTCCCCCTTGCGCCCCAGGCAAAAAACCGATATAATTGCAAATAGTGACCGACAATGCCGCCGGGCTGAATCGGCATCCGCAACGCCGGGATGGGCCCGTGTTGCTCTTTTTTCGGCCGGTCTTTGTTAAAAATATAACAAAGACGGGGCCACCGGCGGCACCCACTCCCTTTTGTATCGTATGCTCTGCTCCCTTGTGCCAAGGTCCCCGGACCGGCAAGTCCCGGCGAGAGCGCGCACGATAGCTTCAAGTAATTCAACTAAGTAAGTAGGAGGACTGCAAAATGGATTTTCATCTGTCGAAAGAACAAGAGATGGTCCGCAAGATGTACCGCGAGTTCGCCGAGACTGAGGTCAAGCCTCTGGCCCAGGAGATCGACGAGGAGGAGCGCTTCCCCATGGAGACCGTGGAGAAGATGGGCAAGCTGGGCATGATGGGCATCTACTTCCCCAAGGAGTACGGCGGCGCCGGCGGCGATGTGCTGTCCTACGCCATGTGCGTGGAGGAGCTGGCCAAGGTGTGCGGCACCACCGCCGTCATCGTGTCCGCCCACACCTCCCTGTGTTGCGCCCCCATCTTTGAGCACGGCACCGAGGAGCAGAAGATGAAGTATCTGCCTGACCTGCTCTCCGGCCGCAAGATCGGCGCCTTCGGCCTGACCGAGCCCAACGCCGGCACCGACGCCTCCGGCCAGCAGACCACCGCCGTCCTGGACGAGAGCGGCGAGAACTACATCCTCAACGGCTCCAAGTGCTTCATCACCAACGGCACCGTGGCCGAGACCTTCGTGGTCGCCGCCATGACCGACCCCAAGGCCGGCAACCACGGCATCTCCACCTTCATCGTGGAGAAGAGCTTCCCCGGCTTCTCCGTGGGCAAGCACGAGAAGAAGATGGGCATCCGCGGCTCCTCCACCTGTGACCTGATCTTTGAGGACTGCGTGGTCCCCAAGGCCAACCTGCTGGGCAAGGAGGGCCAGGGCTTCAAGATCGCCATGCAGACCCTGGACGGCGGCCGGATCGGCATCGCGGCCCAGGCCCTGGGCCTGGGCGAGGGCGCCATTGACGAGGCCGTCAAGTACGTCCAGGAGCGCGTCCAGTTCAAGAAGCGCCTGTCCCAGTTCCAGAACACCCAGTTCCAGCTGGCCGATATGCACACCCGGATGCAGGCCGCCCAGTATCTGGTGTACGCCGCCGCCTGCAAGAAGCAGAACCACGAGCCCTACGGCATGGACTCCGCCATGGCCAAGCTGTTCGCCGCCGAGGCCGCCAACGAGGTCACCCGCAAGGC
>CALWVW010000118.1 GCA_944385075.1 uncultured Oscillospiraceae bacterium
CAAACAATATCGCCTCCCCCGGTCCGCGCCGGAGGAGGCGATGCTTTTTTCTAATCTCTTGGCCTGCGGTAGAACCGCCCCACCAGACGCTGGGTGTGGACCACGTTGACAAAGGCCCTGGGGTCCGTCTCCCGGACCCGCTGGGCGATGGCCCGCACCTGGCTGTTCTCCACCACGGAGTAGACCATCACACAGGGCTCCCCGTTATAGAGCCCCACCCCCTCGATGAGGGTGGCGGAGTGGTGGGTGTCCTGGATGACGGCGCACACCCCGCCGGCGCTCTCCCGGCCGGTGACGATGAACAGGGTGGACCGCCGCCCGTCCGGGTCCAGCATCCGGACCACCTGGGTGCTGGCATACTGGAAGAGGATGGAGTACAGGGCCTTGTCCCAGCCGAACAGCGCCCCCGCAATGGCCAGCATGACCACGTTGCCCGCCAGGATGTAGTTCCAGGCGTCCACGTTCCGCCGCTCGGACAGGGCGATGGCGATAAAGTCCGTCCCGCCGGTGGTGGCCCGCACGTTCAGGCACAGGCTGATGGCCACCCCGTTGAGCATCCCGCCGAAAATACAGATCAGCAGGGTGTCCTCCGTGATGGAGATGGGGGGCACCAGGTCGGTGAACAGGCTGGTCAGCAGGATGGACAGGCAGGAGAACAGGGTGAACCGCCGCCCCACCAGCCGGAAGCTGATCAGGGCGGGCACCGCGTTCAGCAACAGGTAGATGGGGGCGAAGGGGAGCTCCACCGCGGCAAACTCCAGCGCGCACCGCTGTAACAGCCGGGCGATGCCGGAAAACCCGCCGGGGAACAGGTCCCCGGCCCGGACAAAACTCTTCAGGTTGAGGGCCAGCAACAGGGAGGACAGGGCGATCACCGCCGCCCGGAACAGATCCCCCCGGAGGGTCCTCTCGCTCTCCCGGAACCACATATGGCACTCCTTTTCCGTCGGGTGGGCAACTTCATTCTCCGCCGGGCGGGCCGCTCACTTCACCTGGGACAGGACATCCAGATTCTTCATGAAATACTCCACGCCGGAGTAGATGGTGGTGAGCACGATGACCGCGGTGCAGATGCGGTTGGCCACCGGGGGGATGGGCAGAAGCATCAGGACGATGCACACCATGGTGGAGGCGGTCTTCACCTTGCCCGACCAGCCGGCGGCGATGACCCGCCCCTTGTCCGCCGCCACCATCCGCAGGCCGGACACCCCGAACTCCCGGACGATGACCACCAGCAGGGCCCAGGCGGGCATCTGCCCCACCTCCACGAACCACAGCATGGCGGCGGTGACCAGGCACTTGTCCGCCAGGGGGTCCATGAACTTGCCGAAGTCGGTGATCTGGTTGTAGTGCCGGGCGATATAGCCGTCCAGGGTGTCGGTGATGCTGGCGGCGGCAAAGATGGCCAGGGCCCAGTAGTTGGCCCCGGGCACGTCCAGGTAGAGCACCAGCAAAAAGGCGGGGATCATCACCACCCGCAGGATGGTCAGCTTGTTGGCGGTATTCATCGGTCCAGTTCTCCTTTGGTCGTTTCCTCGCCGGGGACGTATTCCATGAGGTCCCCCGGCTGGCAGCGCAGATAGGCGCATAGGTTTTCAATGGTGCGGGTATCGATATGGCCGGTCCCCTTGCGCATTTTTTCCAGGGTGGCCACACCCACTATATTGTCTTTCCGCAGGCTGTATTTTGTCAAGCCCTTTTCTTTCAGCAGCATGAACAACTTTTCATATCGGATCGGCGTGGGACCCACCCCCCTGTGTCACCTCTAGGTTTAGTACAGTTCTGACAAAAAAGCAAGCACGATTTTGTCGGAACTGCCCCTTGACTTTTCACTAGCTTTAGTACATACTCAATTCAGTCCTCGATCTCCCCGGTCAGGTCCCCGTCGGCGGTCCCGGTGATCCGGACGTTGACGAAGGTGCCCGCGGGCACCAGCCCGGCGGCGGTGAAGAGCACCCGGCCGTCGATCTCCACCGAGTCGGCGTGGGTCCGGCCCACATAACAGCCCTCTGTGCTGTCAAAGCCCTCGCACAGCACCTCCATCACGGTGCCCAGCCGCTCCTCGTTGTACTGGTCCATGATCCGGGACTGCAGGTCCACCACCAGCTCCACCCGCCGGGCGGCCACCTCCGGGTCCACCTGGTCCTCCATCCGCTCGGCCAGGGTGCCCTCCTCCGGGGAGAACTGGAACACCCCCACCCGCTGGAGCTTCTGCTCCCGCAGGAACTGGCACAGCTCCTCGAACTCCGCCTCCCCCTCGCCGGGCAGGCCGCAGATCAGGGAGGTGCGGATCACCAGATCGGGCATGGCGGCCCGGAGCCGGGCGAACAGCCCCTCCAGCTCCGCCCGGGTGTTGTGCCGGCGCATGGCCTTTAAGATGTTGTCGTTGCAGTGCTGGATGGGGATGTCCAGATAGTGCAGGATCTTGGGCTGGGTGGCGATGACCTGGATCAGCTCGTCAGTGATGACCTCCGGATAGAGGTAGTGGAGGCGGATCCAGTGGAAGTCAAGTTTACATAACTCCTTCAACAGCCCGGCCAGAGAGCTCCCGTCCCCCAGGTCCATGCCGTACCGGGTGATGTCCTGGGCAATGACGATCAGCTCCTTCACCCCCCGGTCCGCCAGCGTCCTGGCCTCGGCCAGCAGGTGGTCCATGGTGCGGCTCCGGTAGCGGCCCCGCAACTTGGGGATGATGCAGAAGGCACAGCCGTTGCTACAGCCCTCGGCGATCTTCAGATAGGCGGTATAGGGGGGCGTGGTGACCACCCGCTCCCCGTCGTCATAGGCCCGGTCCAGCCGGCCGAAGTGCTCCGGCCGCTCCCCGGCCATCAGCTCCTCCACGGCGGTCACCACGTCGGTGTAGCTCCCGGTGCCCAGCATCCCGTCCACCTCGGGGAGCTCCGCCCGGATCTCCCCGGGGTAGCGCTGGGTCAGACAGCCGGTCACCAGCAGTTTTTTCAGCTTGCCCGCCTGCTTCAGCTCCCCCAGAGCGATGATGTGGTCGATGGCCTCGCTCTTGGCCGATTCGATGAAACCGCAGGTGTTGAGCACCGCCACGTCGGCCCCCTCCGGGTCGCCGGTGACGGTGTGCCCCGCCTTTCGGCACAGGGCCATCATCTGCTCGGTGTTGATGAGATTTTTCGCACAGCCCAGGGAGACAAAGGCGACTTTGTATGGCATGGTATTCGCTCCTATAGATGAATCTGATTGAGATTTGGTTTTCCGCTCCGGCGGGAATATGTTGTTTTGTGGGGCGCATCGTGCGCGCCCGCGGGCGGCCACATGGGGCCGCCCCTACAGAGAACATCGAGAGTAAAACGCAGAACCAACGGCGGGGGCAAGCCCCTCCCCTACGGTAGAACGTAGGACAAGGAGAGCAAATACTCCGAGCGGGTCTGGACCCGCCCCTACGGGCGGCGCGTCAGGGATGCCGCGCCCTACAGGGGTGCGCCATCCGACGCCCGCCGCACCACGGGGAAGCACCAGGGGAGGCGCGTCCTAACCGGGTAGCACAGGCAATCTTCTAGTTACCGCCGCACAGTGGCAACGGGCGGGAGAACGGCTGTGTGTCAGAGGCTACCCCGCGCCGGTACATTTCCACCAAGCTCCCGAACCAAGCTCTCCCGTAAATGGGGGTCCGGGGGTGCAGTGACTGTGGGTGCTAGGCGCCCACCGGAACAAACCCCCGGCGATCTTTTCGCCCCTTTTGGATCGCTCCAAAAGGGGCTCGCCGCCGGGGCGGCGAAACGTCCCCCAAATCAAAAGGTGCGGCACAAACCCGGCGGGAGGGGCAAGCCCCTCCCCTACGGTAGAACGTAGGACAAGGAGAGCAAATACTCCGAGCGGGTCTGGACCCGCCCCTACGGGCGGCGCGTCAGGGATGCCGCGCCCTACAGGGGTGCAACATTCGACATCCTCCGCATCACGGGGGAGCACCAGGGGAGGCGCGTCCTAAACGGGTAGCAGAAACAGCCCTCCGGTTTTGCCGCACAGTGGCAACGGGCGGGAGGACGGTTGTGCGTCAGAGGTCACCCCGCGCCGGTACATTTCCACCAAACTCCCGAACCAAGCTCTCCCGTAAACGGGGTCCGGGGTGCAGTGACTGTGGGCGCTGGGCGCCCACCGGAACAAACCCCGGCGATCTTTTCGTCCCTTTTGGATCGCTCCAAAAGGGGCTCGCCGCCGGGGCGGCGAAATCCCCAAATTGAAAAGTGCGGTGCAAAACCGGCGGGAGGGGGCAAGCCCCTCCCCTACGGGGGCCAAAGGGTACAACGAGGGCGGGCGGCCAAAGGCCGCCCCTACTCCCCTCTCCAGGCAGGGTCGTCGGTGAGGCCCAGGAGGTAGTCGGTCGACA
>CALWVW010000119.1 GCA_944385075.1 uncultured Oscillospiraceae bacterium
CCGGTGCCGAAGGTGAGGCCGGGGTTCAGGTAGAGGGGGACCCGTCCCGGGGGAACAGGGGCCTCCCGCATCCACTCGGGCACCACATAGAGCCTCCGGCCGATCTCCAGGGGCTGATAGTACTTCTGCCAGCTGTAGGCCCAGTCGCTGTCCGCCATGGGGGTGGCGGTATACTCCCACCCCAGCCCCCGGGTGTACTGCTCCAGCTGGGCCCGGCCGTCCGCGTCGTCGGTGACGTAGAACTTGACCCGGGTGACCCCCTTCATCCGGTCCAACAGCTCCTGGTCCACATAGTCCCAGTACTGCCGGTTCTGCTCCAGAAATTGGAGAAAGTCCCCCTCATCCTCGATGACCAGGCCGTCCATCCCGGCGGCGGCCAGCTTGGCGCACACCTCGTCCAGGTGGGCGGGATCGGTGTTGACGGCCACCTCCAGCCACTTGCTGTCCGCCATGGTCAGCGCTCCGTTCCCACGTAGAACAGGGCCACCGTACCGGGGCCCGCGTGGGCGCCGATCACCGGGCCGATGGGGTTGAGATAGACCTCCGGCACGCCCAGCCGCTCTTTGACCAGGTCGGCCACCATCTGGGCGTCCTCCAGGCAGTCGCCGTGGCTGATGAAGACGGTCTGGTGGGCCGGGTCGATGGCGGTCTTCTCCATCTTGTCCACCAGGGCCTTCAGAGAGGCCTGCCGCCCCCGGGCCTTGGCGATGTTGATGAGATGTCCCTCATTGTCCACGTGGAGCACCGGCTTGATCTGGAGCATGGAGCCCACCACCGCGGTGGTGGCGGAGATGCGGCCGCCGCGCTTCAAAAAGTGCAGGTCGTCCACGGTGAACTGGTGGCAGATGGACAGCTTGTTAGCCTCGGCCCAGTCCCGGACCTCCTCGATGGTCTTGCCGCTGTCCCGCTCCCGGGCGGCCAGATAGACCAGGAGCCCCTGGCCCAGCGAGGCGCACAGGGTGTCCACGGTGTACAGCTTGCGCTCGGGGTACTTCTCCGCCAGCTCCTGCACGGCGATGACGGAGGAGTTATAGGTGGCGGACAGGCCGGAGGAGAAGGCCAGGATCAGCACGTCCCGCCCCGCCTGGAGCAGAGGCTCCAAAAACTCGGTGTACTGGGAGACATTGACGGCGGAGGTGGTGGCCACCGCGCCGTCCCGGAGCTTCTGATAGAAGGCGTGGGGCTCCATCTCCCGGTTGTCGGGGTAGTTGTGATAGGTCTGTTGCTCCAGGGTGAAGCTGAGGGGGAGCACCTGGACATCCAGTTGCCGGACCAGATCGTCCCCCAGATCCGCGGAGGAATCGGTAAGGATCACAAAGTTGGACATGATACATTTCTCCTTTGGGTTGATGGTGATGGGGTCATGTCAGAGGGGCCCTCCCCCCTGATGGAAAAGAGGTCAGCCCTCTTTTTTGCGCTTGACTTTGCCCTCCTGGGGCTGGAGGATGTCCAGGATCCGGGCGCAGGCCAGCTGGTTGGCGTAGCTCCGCAGGGCCAGATCCAGGGCCAGAGCGGCCAGATCCTGCTCCGTGGCCTCCGGGTCGATGGCCTGGGCGGTGTCGGTAAGGGCCCGGTCCAGGGCGCTACAGAAGTAGCGGTAGAGCTCGGGCGGGGTCTTGCCCGTCTCCCGGCCCGCGGACAGCAGTGCGCCGATGTCCCGGACGGACAGAATCTGCTTCAGGGCCACCACCGCCGTGAGATAGCCCAGGTGGATGGGGCCGTACCGCTTGCCCTCCGCCCGGGGGACCAGCCCGTCCTTGATGTAATTGTTGACCATGGCGGAGGTGAGGGGGGCGCCCTGGTCAAAGCGGATCAGTTGCCGGGGCATATAGGAGATCAGCTGGTCCATGTACAGGGCGATATCGGGCAACTCCTCCCAGGGGGTGGGGCGCTCTTGCTCCATCCGGGATTTCAGATCCTGCAGGGCTTCCAAGTGAGATACACCTCTCTCAAATGTGATTTTTTATATTATATTACAAAATATTGCGGATTGCAAGGGCTAACGCCGGTCCAGCCGGCGGCGCAACCGCTCCAGGGCGGCCCGGTGGTCCAGGGAGCGCAACTGGGGGAAGGCCCGCAAAAGCCGCCGCTGGCCAAAACCGTTCCGGTCCAGAAGCTCCCGGGTGGAGGAGAGCCACTCCTCCAGCTGTTGCCGGACCTGTCCCCGGCGCTCCTCCAGCCGCTCCTGCAGGTCGTCCCGCAGGCTGTCCAGCCCGTCGGACACCGCCTCCCGCCGCTGGGCCAGCTTGTCCGTCCACTCCTCCAGGTCCTCTCTCCAGTCCGCCCCCCGCTCGGCGGCGTCCAGGACCCGCTCGGCCAGCCCCTCCCCCAGGTCGTTGGAGGCCTCCCGGATCCGGGCGGCCATCTCGTCGATCTGGGACAGGCGGCGGTTCAGCTTGGCGATGGTGGACACGGTGGCGGCCAGATCCACCAGAAGGGCGGCCATCAGGAGCCCCAGCAACACGACCCCCAGGGTGTGGGGGATCAGGCGGATCAGCCACAGGACGGTGGGGTGGAGGAGCTCCACCACGAACAGGCAGGCCAGCCCCCAGGCCAGGGAGAAGCGCAGGCAGATGTAGCCGCCCAGGTTGAAGGGCTCGCTGGAGTAGTCCCACCACCGCTGGTGGAACAGCTTCTCCAGCAGAAAGCCCGTGAGCCACTCCAGCGCGGAGGTGAGGGCCACGGACCCCAGGAAGAGCAGGGGGAGATTGCCCTGGAGGGGCTCCAGGCAGGTCAGCACGATGACCACGCCAAACCCGTAGACAGGGCACCAGGGGCCGTTGAGAAAGCCCCGGTTGACAAATTTTCCCGTGACGGTGGCGGCGTAGCACACCTCGGTGCACCAGCCGAGGAAGGCGTAGAGAAAGAAAAACCAGAGCAGGCGGTACAGCATGGGGCCTCCTTTTCGTGTCTCAGTCGGAACATCACATTATACCCGCTTTTCCCGGAAAAGTCCAGCGGGGGAGATTTTGACCCCTTCTCTTGAACTCTGACCGCCCCATACAGCGAGGAACACCGGGAAGCGGCGCGGCGGTTTGCCAGAGAGAACAACGCCGCTGACAGGTTGAAATGAGGTGGGTTTGTTCACAGTTTCATGCTATACTTCCCATATATCTGTACAAATCTTTGATAGCAACTGCTGGTTGACATATAGTTGGTAGCCTGCAACCGGGCTTTATGCTACAATACAGATACAATAAAGACGCAGGGAGGTGCTTTATATGGCTTTAGGCGAAAATATTAAAAGCAGACGCGAGGAGTTGAAACTGTCGCAGGAATATATAGCGGAACAGCTTGGCGTAAGCAGACAGGCCATATCAAAATGGGAAACAGGAGTTTCCCATAGTTAAAGATACCGCACTTGCAGCCCACGCTTACAAACTCCAAATAATACGACCCCTAGTTTGTCCAAACCTTTTCACTATGATGTGACATATATATGTGTGTTCACTATGATGTGACATATATATGTGGATATTGTTTTTCATTTCTCATTATGATATAATTATACATAATACCCCGTTTTATCAAACGATTCTGACAAATTACAGCTTGTTGCGGCAGAGACACGCCATCGCATTCTTCTTTGGTGTTTTGCAGCGCAACGGAAAGGAAGGTCATACTTTATGAGACGTATCATATCAATAATTTTATTTGCTGTAATGCTTACTTCCCTTTCTGCCTGTGGTGGAGAGGGACAGCCCAACACCTCAAACACCCCTATGGATGATGATGCGGCCGCCGCCACGGCCATATTGGAGGAAGCCGTGGCGCGGCGGGAGACTATCCAGACCAGTAAAACCCAAATTGTATGGGACGAAGCCCTTATTCCCGGCAAAACCTACACCGGCACGGCCTACTACGTGTCCAACCAGGGCGACGATGGAAACGACGGCCTCAGTCCCGAGACCGCCTGGAGCACCCTGGACCGGGTCAACCAGGCTTCGTTGGAGTATGGCGACGCGGTGTTCTTGGAACGGGGCGGCGTCTGGCGGAACACCACCGTAGAGACAAAGGAGGGCGTGACCTACTCTGCCTACGGGGAGGGGGCAAAGCCCCGGATCTGCGCCTCTCCGGAGAACGGCGGAGATTCGGCGCTCTGGTCGCTCTGGTGGGAGGGAGAAAATGGGGAGAAGATCTGGCTCTACCATCGGGATATGCCTGACTGCGGTGCCATCGTGCTGAACGAGGAAATCGTCGCCCAGAAGGTGCTGGGCTACTGGAGCGGGAAGGAGTTTCTCCACTACAT
>CALWVW010000120.1 GCA_944385075.1 uncultured Oscillospiraceae bacterium
GAGGAGATCCTGCAGGGCCTGCGGGAGAACTTCCAGGGCGAGTGCACCGAGGTGGGCATGTACCTGGCCATGGCCCGCGTGGCCCATCGCGAGGGCTACCCCGAGATCGGCCTGTACTGGGAGAAGGCCGCCTATGAGGAGGCCGAGCACGCCGCCAAGTTCGCCGAGCTGCTGGGCGAGGTGGTGACCGACTCCACCAAGAAGAACCTGGAGATGCGCGTTGACGCTGAGAACGGCGCCACCATGGGCAAGTTTGAGCTGGCCAAGAAGGCCAAGGAGCTGAACCTGGACGCCATCCACGACACCGTCCACGAGATGGCCCGCGACGAGGCCCGCCACGGCAAGGCCTTCGAGGGCCTGCTGAAGCGTTACTTCGGCTAATGGAACCCCGATTCCCCCGGCCCACAGCCGGGGGATTTTTTTCTGTGGCGGGCCTCGTCAACAATCATTTTTGCCCCCGGCAAAAATGATTGGCGCAGGCGGAATTCACTTCCGCCGAGCATTTCGATCCGGACGGGGTCCCCACGGGGCCTGCCCCGTGGGGAGGGCCCGCCACGGCAAGGCCTTCGAGGGCCTGCTGAAGCGGTACTTCGGCTAATTGAAACCGCAGAAACAAGCACTTTTGAGAGGGAATGGGGAGACCTGTTCCCTCTCTTTTTGCGCGCATGGTGTCCCCGGGGTGTCCCGCCGCCGGTTGACTGTGTTCTAATTCAGGAAAAAGTGTCCCGTGTAGCGGTGTCCCCCAAAAGAGGGGCGGGGTCCCCCCGGCGCCCCCTTTTCCTTGCCTTTTCCCGCCCCTGTGTGGTATGATAGCCTGGAAGCAAAATCACCGGAGAGGAGGTCCCGCCATGGAGCGCGCCACTGTCATTCGCCCCGTCTTCGCGCCCGGGCGGCGGATCATCGCCGTCAGCGACATCCACGGCAACCTCCCCTTCTTTCTGGCCCTGATGGAGCGGGTGGGCCTCACCCCCGGCGACATCCTGGTGCTGGTGGGGGATATGCTGGAGAAGGGGCGGGACAGCCTCCCCCTGTTGCGGCACCTGATGGCCCTCTCCCGGACCCACACCCTCTACCCCCTGTGCGGCAACTGCGACGGGCTGGTCCTGCGGTTTTTCGAGACCGACCAGCTGGACGGCCGCTTCTACTCCTCCTACCTGCCCCAGCACCCGGAGTCCACCCTCCGCCAGCTGGCCCGGGAGGGGGGCTTTGACCAGACGGACGACCTGCCCCGGCTCCGGGCCCGCCTGCGGGCCGCCTATCCGGAGGAGTGGACCTGGCTCAGGGGCCTGCCCACCATCCTGGAGACGGAGCACCTGGTCTTTGTCCACGGGGGCGTCCCCTCCCTGGAGGGGATGGAGGAGCTGGACCGGTGGAAGTGCATGAAGAACGACGACTTTCTGGGCCAGGGCCGCTCCTTTGACAAGTGGGTCATCGTGGGCCACTGGCCCGTCACCCTGTACCACCCCCACATCCCCTCCGCCGCCCCCCTGATCCTCCGGGACCGGAAGATCATCTCCATCGACGGGGGCTGTGTGCTGAAGGCGGACGGCCAGCTCAACGCCCTGCTCCTCCCCTCCGAGGCGTCGGAGGACTTCACCTGGACCGCCTGGGACGGACTGCCCGTGGCCCGGGCCCTGGACGGGCAGGCGGCCAGCCGGGACTCGGTCAACATCCGCTGGGGCCGGGCCGCCCTGGAGCTGTTGGAGCCCGGGGAGGAGACCTCCCTGTGCCGCCACCTGGAGACCGGGCGCGTCCTGCCCATCCTGAACGCCTACCTCCGCCGGGGCCCCCGTGGCCTGTGGTGCGAGGACTCCACCGACTACGCCCTCCCCGTCTCCCCCGGCGACCTTCTGACGGTGGTGGCCCGGACAAAAAACGGTTTTTTGTGCAAAAAAGACGGGGTGACGGGCTGGTATTATGGCCGCCTGTGGGATATAATGTAAGAAACCGGAATTTTGATATTTTGTAGTAAGGATTGAAAGTATGCTGGAATTTCACCCCCTGCAGCTGGAGGACCTCCCCCGGTTGCGGCAGTTCTTCGGCTACAGCGGTAGCCGCATCTGCGACACCACCCCCGGCACCGTCTTCATCTGGCGGGATCTGTACAAGACCGAGTGGGCCATCTACGACGGCTCCCTCTACTTCAAGGTCCTCTACCCCGGCCTGGGCGAGACCTTCACCCTCCCCCTGGGGGGCGGGCGCACCGAGCACTTCCGCCAGATCGCCGACTACTGCTGTCAGCGGCAGATGCCCATCGCCTTCTACCCCGTCCCCAAGGACGAGCTGGAGCGGGTGCAGGAGCACTTCCCCAACAGCGCCGCCATCTCCGTCCGGGACAACTTCGACTACCTCTACCGGGCGGAGGACCTGAAGTTCTTCCGGGGGAAGAAGCTCAGCGGCCAGCGCAACCACGTGAACAAATTCCTGAAGACCTACGGCAACTGGCTGTTCCGGCCCATCACCCGGGAGGACATCCCCCTGCTCAAGGCCTTTCTGGACCGCTACGCCCGGCAGTGGGACAAGGGGGCCCCCTCCTTCCACGAGGACATCGCCAAGACCCACGAGGTGCTGGACAACTACGAGACCTATGACCTGCTGGGCGGGATGCTCCTGGTGGACGGGCAGGTGGTGGGCTTCTCCCTGGGGGAGATCGTGGGGGACACCCTGTTCACCCACATCGAGAAGGCCGACCGGGACTATGAGGGCTGTTACCAGATGCTGGTGTCCCAGTTCGCCCAGCAGTTCGCCCACGAGGGCATCGCCTTCATCAACCGGGAGGACGACACCGGCGACCCCGGCCTGCGCACCAGCAAGCTCCGCTACCACCCGGTGGCCCTGCTGGAGAAGTTCACCGTCACGGTGGAGGAGCCCTGCGGGTTCTGCACGGACAACTGAAAAAAAGCCGGCCCTGACGGAAACCCGTCAGGGCCGGCTCTTTTCTCGCTTTCAGCCGCCGAAGGTGGGGACCGCCTCCAGATCGTTGGCCACCACCAGCAGGACGGTCTCCCCCCGCCGGTCGATGCGGGCGGACTCCAGCTTGGGGATCTCGGCGGGGCGGTAGTCCGCGTTGGCGGTGATCTGCCCGGCCACATAGTCCTCCAGGGCCCCCACGGCCGTCTCCGCCTGCTCCGCGTCGGAGAAGACCAGCACCGCCGCCTCCTCGCAGGTGGCGCCGGAGGAGCGGAGGACGGCGCAGTCGGTCATGTCCTCCCGGCTCAGGCCGTAGTCGCCCAGCTTATACAGCAGAAAGGCGGTGTCCCCGTCCAGCTCCTCCAGCGTCTCGGAGAAGGCGCCGGCCTCGGCGATGTCCGCCACATTCTGGGTGGAGTAGATGGGCGGGGCGCCGTTCTCCTCACCGCCGCCGCCTCCGCAGGCGGTCAGGGTCAGGGCGGCCACCGCCGCCAGCATCAGACTGAGCAATTTTTTCATGGTTCCAAACTCCCTTTCTACGCCGCCCCGTCCGGGTACAGCGTGTCATAGTCCACGGTGTGGGTCTTGAGGTACTCCAGCCAGCGCTGGCAGTAGGCCTTGGTCAGGTGGACGCCGTCGTGGCTCCCGTCCTCGGGGAGGGCGCCGTTCTCGTCCACAAACTCGGAATACAGGTCCAGATAGACCACCTGCTTCTCCTGGGCCGCCTTCTTCATCAGGTCGTTGTAGATGCGCAGGTGGTCGTTGGTCAGATAGGTCCGGCCGGTGGTGGCGGCGATCTGCCCCTCGTTCAGGGGGATGAGCCCCTGGATGTAGATGACAGCGTTGGGCTGGAGGGCCCGGATGTGGTCGATGGCCTTGCAGTAGTTGTCATAGAAGCCCTGGTCGTCGAAATAGCCCAGCTCGTTGACCCCCAGAGACAGATAGACCTTGCCGTACTGCTCCAGGGCCAGGGCCTCCAGCAGAGTGTACTCCTGCCCACCGATGGTCAGGGCCTTCTTCTCCTCCAGCTTGAAGATGGACAGGCCGTTGGAGGTCAGGTTCGTGCCGGTGCCGATGCCGCTGTAGATCATGAAGCCGTCGGTGCGGGAGTCTCCCACAAAAGCGGCGTCGTCAAAGTAGCTGTTGTCCACCGGCTCCGACTGGGGGGCGGGCTGGGAGAAGTCGTAGGGCGTTGCCTC
>CALWVW010000121.1 GCA_944385075.1 uncultured Oscillospiraceae bacterium
AAGCTCAACCGGGAGGGGGACACGGTGGTCCTCATCACCCACGACAACTCCATCGCCGTCAAGGCCGACCGGATCATCCGGCTCCAGGACGGCAAGGTCATCTATGACGGGGACGCCCACGACCCCCGGGCGGTGGTCCAGCCCGGGGCGGAGGAGGGGGAGGAGGCGGCGGTATGAACTATGGACAGTCCTTCCGCCTGGCCCTCAAGTCCCTGGCCACCAGCAAGATGCGCTCTCTGCTCACCATGCTGGGCATCATCATCGGGGTGGCCTCGGTCATCATCATCCTGGCCCTGGGCAACGGGGTGCAGGGGATGATCGACGAGCAGGTGGATAAGCTGGGCATCAACATGATCCAGACCATGATCTACGGCCGGGGAGACGGCTCCACCACCGATCTGGACCCGGACGACATGTACGACCTGGTGGAGGAGCACCCCGAGCTACTCACCGGCGTGTCCCCCTACGTGTCCTTTCAGGCCACCCTGCGCCACGGGGATGACAAGTTCGAGGATACCCAGCTCTACGGCGTCAGCGAGGTCATGTTCAACAACACTACCCAAGCCACCATCGACGGGGGACAGAAGCTGTCCCAGGGGCGTTTTTTGTCCTATCTGGATGTGGCCCGGAGGCAGCACGTGTGCGTCATCGGGGCCTATCTGGCCCAGGAGGCCTTCGGGGGCGACGGGCAGGCCCTGGGGCAGACCCTGTCCATCAACGGGGCCACTTACACGGTGATCGGTGTGCTGGACCGGCTGAACACCACCACGGAGATGCAGGCCGGGGGGGCCGATGACCAGATCTATATCCCCTATGAGAACGCCCTGGAGATCATGGGGTTCCGGTATGTGTCCCTGTATATCTTCACCAGCACCTCCGGGGAGACGGCGGCGGCGGCCAAGTCGGTCATCGACTCCATGCTCTATGACCGCTTCCAGGGGGATGAGAACGCCTATTACACCACCACCATGGAGGAGCAGGCCAACCTGATCAACGCCATGATGGGGGTGGTGATGGGGGTGCTGGTGGCCATCGCCGCCATCTCCCTACTGGTGGGCGGCATCGGGATCATGAACATCATGCTGGTGTCGGTCACCGAGCGCACCCGGGAGATCGGCATCCGCAAGTCCCTGGGGGCCAAGCGGCGGGACATCCGCCGGCAGTTCGTCATCGAGGCGGGGACCACCTCCGCCATCGGCGGCCTGCTGGGCATCGGCCTGGGGGTGCTGGTGGCCATGGGGGTGGGCTCCCTGCTGGGGGCCTCTCTGGCCGCCCAGATGGGGGGCGGGGCCACCTTCTCCGCCACCCCCACCTTCGGGACGGTGGCCATCAGCTTCGGCGTGTCAGTGGGCATCGGTATTCTGTTCGGCTATCTGCCCGCCAACAAGGCGGCAAAGCTGAATCCCATCGACGCGCTACGGTACGACTAAATTTAAAAGTGGAGAGTGAAGAGTAAAGAGTGAAGATATGGGATTCGCCGGAGGCGAATGGTTTTAAAATGTCCGGCTGGGCCGGACACCACATCTTCACTCTACACTTTCAAATCTTCACTCTTTCAAGAAAGGTGTTTTTGCGATGAAGAAACGTATGCTGACCGCCCTGCTGGCCGCCTGCCTCTCCCTCTCCCTGGCGGCGCCCGCCCTGGCCGCACCGGCATCCGTCTCGGTGGACGAGGTCTCCCGGGCGGTGACCGCCCTGGGCATCATGGCGGGGGATGAGAGCGGGGACCTGGGGCTGTCCAGGCGGGTCACCCGGGCGGAGTTTGTCACCATGGCCATCAAGGCCACCCCAGGCGGGGAGCAGGTGGGCCAGGCGGCCACCTCCCCCTACCCGGACGTGCCCCGGGGCCACTGGGCCTCCGGCTATGTGGAGGCGGCGGTGAGCCGGGGGCTGGTCTCCGGCTACAGCGACGGCACCTTCCGCCCCGCGAAGGAGATCGGGCTGGCCGAGGGCGTGACCATGGCCCTGGCCCTGCTGGGCTACGGGCCGGAGGACTTCTCCGGGGCCTATCCCACCGGACAGATGGCCATGTACCACAGCCTGAAGCTGGACCGGGGGGTGACCGCCGCCGACGCCGCCGATCCCCTGACCCGGCAGGACGCCATGTATCTGTTCTACAATCTGCTGTCCGCCCCCACCAGCGAGGGGACGCCCTATCTCAACACCCTGGGCTACAGCCTGAACGACGCGGGCCAGGTGGACCTGCTCACCCTGGTCAACGGGGAGATGGAGGGGCCGGTGGTGGTCCAGGGAGACTGGAGGGCGTCCATCCCCTTCACGCCGGTGCAGGGGAAGGTGTACCGGGACGGGGCGTCCGTGCCCCCCTCGGCCATCCAGGACTATGACGTGGTCTACTGGAACAGCGGGATGGAGACCCTATGGGTGAGCTCCGAAAAGGCCACCGGGACCATCCAGGCCCTGGAGCCCTCCAGCTCCAGCCCCACCTCGGTGACGGTGGCGGGCCGGACTTATGAGATCGAGACCTCCGCGGCCGCCTACGCCCTGTCCGATTTGGGGACCTACGGCCTGGGGGACACGGTGACTCTGCTCCTGGGCCGGAGCGGCGGGGTGGCCGCCGTGGCTGAGGTGACCGCCGCCAGCGCCAGCGAGCGGGTGGGCGTGGTCACCCAGGTGTCCAACGCCACCTATCCCGACGGCTCCGGCGGTACCTACACCGCCCAGGCCGTCACCCTGCTGGCCACCGACGGGCAGACCTATCAGTACCAGACCCGGGGCGGCTACCGGGTGGGGAGCGTGGTCCGGGTCGTGGTCTCCGACCAGGGGGAGGTGTCCCTCCGGGGGCTGTCCAGCAACTCCCTCACCGGCAAGGTGAGCGCCGACGGCACCCGGGTGGGAGACTACACCTTTGCCCAGGGGGCCACCATCCTGGATGTGGCCGATGGCCAGGGGGCCACCTTCTACTCCGGGCGGCTGGCGGGCGTGAATCTGACCGGCGACATGGTGCGCTACTACTCCCTGAACAGCCAGGGGGAGATCGACCAGATGATCCTGAACAACGTCACCGGGGATATGTACCAGTACGGTGTTCTCACCCGGCTGGAGGAGTTTGGGACGGGGCTCTCCCGCTATTACACCTATGTGTACGACGTGGGCGGAGTCAGCTATACCATCCCCAACTCGACCACCGGCTTCCGGGTGACCACCGGCCCCATCCAGCTGACCGGCGAGACGGCGGACCCGGAGCGGATGTACTCCCTCACCTCCACCGGGGAGGGGGAGATCTCCGGCAACCGGTTCACAGCGGGCAACCGGAGCTACACCCTGTCCGACCAGGTGCTGGTGTACGAGCGCCGGGGGAGCCAGTACTACCTGTCCAGTCTGGCCCGGGCGGAGAGCGGCGGCTTCACCCTCACCGCCTGGTACGACAAGGCGGAGTCGGAGGGCGGCCGGATCCGGGTCATCGTGGCCCGGGCGGACTGACCCGGACCATACAGATATTGAGAAGAAAAGCGCCCCGCCCGGGTCTCCCGGGCGGGGCGCTTTTGCGAAAGAGCTTCAGGACAGATGCCAGATATCCTCGTTGTATTGCCGGACGGTCCGGTCGGAGGAGAAATAGCCCGACTTGGCGATGTTGACCAGCATTTTTTTGGCCCAGGCCCGCCGG
Source organism: uncultured Oscillospiraceae bacterium (assembly GCA_944385075.1). Lineage (GTDB taxonomy): Bacteria > Bacillota > Clostridia > Oscillospirales > Oscillospiraceae > Lawsonibacter. The sequence continues at coordinate 3,626 of CALWVW010000121.1, forward strand.
TCGCCGTAGTCGTGGACGGCCCGCTCCTTGGTGGCGATATAGTCCTCCACGTCCAGCAGAGACATAAACCAGTCCCGGCGCTTCATATCCATCCACAGGGCGGACAGCGCGCCCGGGTCGCCCAGGGATAGGAGCGGGGGAGAGACCAGAAAGTCCACCAGCCGCTCCACCTCCGGGCGGTGGTAGTAGTCCAGGGGGCGGTAGCTCCGGCCGTCAGGCTCCTCCCCCTGATACAGGCCGATGACCTGATCGCTGTGGGCGCCGAAGGTGTAGATGTTGTCCGGCCCCACCAGCTGGGCGATCTCCACATTGGCCCCGTCCAGGGTGCCCAGGGTGACGGCCCCGTTGGCCATGAGCTTCATGTTGCCGGTGCCGCTGGCCTCCTTGGAGGCCAGGGAGATCTGCTCGGACAGGTCGCAGGCGGGGATGAGCCGCTCGGCCCAGGTGAC
>CALWVW010000122.1 GCA_944385075.1 uncultured Oscillospiraceae bacterium
CCCAAGGCGGCCCGCGCCCTGGAGCATCTGGCCGAGCTGAAGGGGTGCCAGGCCCACTGCTCCGTCATCCTCTCCCCGCCGGATGAGAGCACCTACAAGAAGCTGGGCCTCCAGCTCACCTGCGAGCCCCAGTATCAGACCAACAATCTGTACCACCGGTGATCACAATTTTTATGAAAAAGCGCAAGGACGCGCCCCCGGGAGAAGGGTCTCCCAGGGGCGTGTGTCCCGTTTTCAGGTGGCGTTGTCCCGCCTAGGGGTGGATCACAAATCCGGCGGGGACGCTGTAGGAGTCCATGCCGGACCCCACATCCTCGCGCTCCACCTCCGTGTCCAGACTCCAGGACTGGGTGAACGCCGTGATGAGGGCGGACACTGTCCCGTCCTCCTCCAGGACGGGGAGCTCCACCCGCTGTTCCGTGCCGTCCTCCAGGGTGTAGTCGGTGTACAGCTCCATGGCCTCCCCGTCCACCAGGGCGGTGGCCGAGCCGGCGGTCAGGGTGATGGTCACCCCCCGGTAGGTGGCGGTGGCGGTCCGGGTCTCACTGTCCCAGCGGTAGTCCGCCCCCAGCTTCTGACACAGGTCGGCCACATCGGCCACATAGTTGCGGGCGCCATCCGCCACCGGATAGCGGAGCAGGCCGATCTCAAAGGGGTACAGCTTCTCGTCCACTTCCGCCGGGAAGGGGGCCGAGCCGTCCAGGGGGAACTCCGTGTCCCCCAGGATGACCGAGGCGAACTCCTCCACCGGCATCGGGGTATCCGTCTGATAGATCAGGGTGGGGTATGCCTCCCCCTGGGGGGACTCCGTCCGTTGCTGGCTCAGCCCCAGCTGGGCCAGGGTGACCACGGTCCCGTCGGTCCGGCGGAAGAACATGGTCGGGGCATCCATATCATCGGACGCCGGCTCTCCCATATAAATCAGGCTGATGGGGCTCAGCTCCAAAGCGTCCACATAGACCCTCTCCCCGCTACCGGGGGACAGGGCCACCTCCCGCTCCACGGGCAGGGTGTTCACCTCCACCGTCACATCCGTGGGGATCTGGACGGCGTAGTCCCGCCCGATAAAGTTCAGGTACAGGGCAATGGGGCCGGTTTGCTGTTCCCGGAAGACGTCGCTCATATTGATCCGGAGTCTCCAGGAGCGGCTGGTGGCCGAGGGGGCGGGCAACTCGTGGGTCCCCATGCCGGACACCACCTCCCCGCTGTCCACAAAATAGGCCCAGAAGGTCTCCGGGCCGCTACCCCCGTCCTCCATCAGCATATCCACCATGTCCTGGCCCCACATCTCCCGGTGGCTCTCGGCGATGACCCTGTTGCTCATCAGGTCGGCCGCCGCCTGCTCGTTCAGGCCCTCCACCGTGATGACAGCGTAGAGGGTCCGGCCGTCGTTCAGGGTGCTGTCCACCGTCAGGCGGTAGTCCCCGTTCTCCGCGCTGGCCACCTGGGTCTGCACATAGGGCTCCAGCTGGCTGGTGTCCCCCTGGAAGAAGGCCTCCAGCACCCCGGTCTGATAGGCCACGGCGAAGACCGTCCCCGTCATCAGGACCAGGACGGCGGCCGCCGCCAGAGCGGTCCGCCAGGGCCGCCCGGCCGGGCGGCGGCACCGCTCCTCCCCGCCCCTCTCCAGGGCCTCCAGGATTTGTGCCTCCCCCTCCCGGGAGAGGCGGACCCGGTCCATAGCCCGGTTATACTCCTGTTTCATGGTATCCCTCCTGTTCCAATTTTTTCTTCAGCTTTTTCCTGGCCCGCTGGAGCCGGCTGGTGACGGCGGTCTGGCTCAGGTGGAGCATCTCCCCCACCTCCTGGGTGGAGTACCCCTCGTAGTAGAACAGGTACAGTACCGCCCGGTCCCCGGGCCGCAGGGCCAGTACCTGCTCCAGCAGGGCCTCCTCCTCCGGGGCGGCCACCGCCAGCGCCTCCTCCAGCGGCTCCACCCTGCGGCGGGACAGCCGCCGCCACAGACTGCGGCACTCGTTGGCCGCCACCTGGAACAGCCAGGCCCGCTCCTTTCCCTCCTCCAGCTCCGGTCTCCGCTCCAGCAGTCTGAGGAACACGGTCTGCGTCACATCCTCGGCGTCCTGGCGGCTCCCGGTGTAGCTCCAGCAAAGCCGGAACACCCCGTCGCCGTACTGCCGGAACAGCTCGGTCGCATCCATATCCCTTCCCCCCTTTCTGCCAGTATAACGCCCGGGCGGCCCTTTTTGTCACCCGGCCTTCCAAAATATTTTTCTTGACGGTCCTCTCCGCCCCGGGTACAATGGGGCGGTGTTTCAGGAACCCTATTTTGACACAAGAACGGAGGAATGACAATGACCACCAAATTCATCTTTGTCACCGGCGGCGTGGTGTCCGGCCTGGGCAAGGGCATCACCGCCGCCAGTCTGGGCCGCCTGCTGAAACAGCGGGGCCTGCGGGTCAAGGTCCAGAAGCTGGACCCCTACCTCAACGTGGACCCGGGCACCATGTCCCCCTATCAGCACGGGGAGGTCTTCGTCACCGACGACGGGGCGGAGACCGACCTGGACCTGGGCCACTACGAGCGGTTCATCGACGAGAACCTCACCGTCCACTCCTCCGTCTCCTCCGGCCGGGTGTACTGGAACGTCCTCAACCGGGAGCGCCGGGGGGACTACCTGGGGGGCACGGTCCAGATCATCCCCCACATCACCGACGAGATCAAGGGCAACATCTACAGTCTGGAGGGGCCGGACACCGATGTGGCCATCGTGGAGATCGGCGGCACTGTGGGCGATATCGAGAGCCAGCCCTTCCTGGAGGCCATCCGCCAGGTGGCTGCCCAGCGGGGGCGGCAGAATGTCCTGTTCCTCCACGTCTCCCTCATCGTCTCCATCCCCGGCTCCGGCGAGCTCAAGAGCAAGCCCACCCAGCACTCGGCCAAGGAGCTCCTGTCCCTGGGCATCCAGCCCGACGTCATCGTCTGCCGGAGCGACGCCCCCATTCCCCGGGACATTCTGGAGAAGATCTCCCTGTTCTGCAACGTCCCGGTGGACCATGTCATCCCCAATCTCACCGCGGGACTGCTGTACGAGGTCCCCCTGATGCTGGAGCGGGAGGGACTGGCCGACGTGGTGGTGCGGCGGCTGGGGCTCATCTGCCACGCCCCCGACCTGACCGAGTGGGCCACCATGGTCCACCGGGCCAAGCACCCCCGGGGCCGGGTGGAGATCGCCCTGGTGGGCAAGTATGTGTCCCTCCACGACGCCTATCTGTCGGTGGCCGAGGCCCTGACCCACGGCGGCATTGAAAACGGCCTCCAGGTGGACATCCGCTGGGTCAACAGCGAGGAGGTCACCGACCAGAACACCGCCCAGCTCCTGGCCGGGGCGGACGGGATCCTGGTTCCCGGCGGCTTCGGCGACCGGGGCATCGAGGGGAAGATTTCCGCCGTCCGCTATGCCCGGGAGCGCCGGGTGCCCTTCCTGGGCATCTGCCTGGGGATGCAGATGGCGGTGGTGGAGTTCGCCCGCCACGTGTGCGGGCTGGCGGACGCCCACTCCAGCGAGCTGTCCCCCTCCACCCCCCACCCGGTCATCGACCTGATGCCCGACCAGCGGGGAGTGACCGACAAGGGGGGCACCATGCGGCTGGGCTCCTACCCCTGTCAGATCACCGGCCACGACACCTTCACCTACCGGGCCTATGGCGCGGACCTGATCCACGAGCGGCACCGGCACCGCTACGAGTTCAACAACCAGTTCCGGGAGGTGCTGACCCGGGCCGGGCTCACCCTGGCGGGCCTGTCCCCTGACGGGCGGCTGGTGGAGATCGTGGAGCTGTCCGACCACCCCTGGTTCGTGGGCGTCCAGTTCCACCCGGAGCTCAAAAGCCGGCCCAACAAGGCGCATCCCCTGTTCCGGGAGTTCATTGCCGCGGCCGGGGCACACCAGAACACGTAGGGCCCCCTCCGCGGGCCGGCTTTTTGCCAACTCCGGCGGTTCCCGCGCCAGCGGGGAGCCGGAGGGCATCCTATCATTCGGGCCGGCCAGACCTGGCCGG
>CALWVW010000123.1 GCA_944385075.1 uncultured Oscillospiraceae bacterium
TTTCGCTGACCTTCCGCACTTCTCTCGCGGCGCCTCCGCGCCTGTCTCCCTCGCGGGCGACTTGCATAGATTACCACATCTCTCCGCCTTTGTCAAGAGGTTTTTTCAGCGCCTGCTGTTCCTCTGTGACGGGCGTCCTATGCGGTTCTCCTGCACACTGTCCTCGGGAGTTCCCCTCTCGAACAGCGCTTGCTCATATTAGCAAATCTTTTCCGGATTGTCAACACTTTTTTCCCATTTTTTCAAGGTTTTTTTCACGGTTTTTTTCACCCGCAATATCTTCCGTTTCCCCTTGTTTTCAGGCACAAGATGTGCCCCTCCCCCTGTCCCGCCCCCGGACAATTTTCCAGGCCAGCAGGACCGCCGGCACCCCCAGTCCCAGGAACAGATTGCCCGCCGGGACCACCTCCCGGCTCCACCGCTCCGCCGTCCCCACCGAAGAAAACAGCGCCCACGCCAGTCCCACTCCGGCGGCCACCGCAAGCCAGGGCACCCACCGCAGGATCTTTTTCGGGGCCGCTTCCTCCGCCATGGTCCGGACCGCAAATAAAAGCACGCCCCCCATGGTCAGGTCGGCAAGGGTCCACACCGCGGTGATCACGCTCTCCACCCGCTGAAAGGCGCCCTCCACGCCGACGCTCTTGGCCAGCGCGAAAAAGGGATTGTCCAGCGTGCCCGCCACGCCGCTCCCCAGGTTTCCCAGGATGACGGCCTGGGTCAGCGCCAGAAGCAGGCACCCCCCTATACACCAGGCGGGCCAGTACCAGCTCCCCTTCCGCCCCTCCTCCGGGGTATGGGGGATCAGAAAGGCCACGAACAGCCCCCACCCCAGGACCCCGGCCGCCGACAGCGCGGCGCGGAGCACCGCCCCCCCGTCTGTCCACCACAGGGGCAGGAGCCGCTCCATTTTGGCCTGGGGGAGCGACAGCACCAGCACCACCCCGGCGGTCAGCAGAAGGGCCACCAGGAACCACTGGGCCGCCCTGGCAAAGGCCGGCAGAGTCCCCCGGCCCATCCACAGGAGCACCCCCGCCACCGCCAACAGGAAAAACCACAGGGTGCCGTCCCGGTCCCCCGAGGACAACAGCCGCTGGGCGCACATGCGCAGGCGCAGTGCCAGCAACAGCTCCCCCCACACCATATATAATATAGTGACGCACCGCCCCGCCGCGCCCCCCAGAAGGCCGGCAAAGGCCGCCGCCAACCCCGCCCGGCCGGACATCCGCTCCAGGATCCACCCCGCCGCCAGCGCCGCGGGAGCGGCCAGCAGAACCGCCAACCAGGCCCCCTTCCCGGCGCCCGGCAACAACAGCCCGGGCAACAGCTCCGCCGCCGGGGCCATCACGCCGGCCCACAGCAGGGCCATGAGCTGGGTCCGGGAGATCGCGCCCCCCGCCGGGCTCCCGCATCCGTCACGCATGGACATCCACCTGCACTTCCACCTCGATCTCCACCCGGCCAAACCACCGGGGCCAGTCCTGCTCTATGGCGCTCCACCGCCCGGGGTGGGAGGCGGCCGCCCGGAGGCCCAGGCCGGTACAGTCCGCCCCCCAGTCCTGCAGTTGCTCCAGCGCCCCCTCCAGCCAGCTCCGGCACCGACGCTCCAGGTCCCGCCGGACCTCCTCCAGCTCCCGGTCCGACAGCTCCGCCGGGGCCTCCTCCAGCTGGCTCTCCGCCCGGCAGGTCAGTTGCAACCGGGAGGGGTCATCCCCCTGGAATTCCAGTCTGCTTGTGGTGTGGGAGCCGGTGATCCGCAGGGAGACCGGCCCACCGGGGCGGTCCAGCTCCACCATGTGGGAGCAGGCCCGCCCGGCCAACAGCTCCAGTCCGCCGGCCGCCTCCCCTTCCAAGAAGCCCGCCAGCTGATCCCCCCGGAGCACCCCGTAGCCGCACTCCAGCAGGGCGGTCTGCCCCTCCGCCAGGGTCAGGGCGGGGGCGAAGGCGGCGCCCCGCTCCATCAGGTCGGTGTACACCTCCCCCGCCGTCCGGGCCACAGAGGCCACCCCCAGCTCCCCGTCCGTGCGGAGGGTGGACAGGCGGCCCTCCACCCCCTGGTCGCCGCCGGAGGACACCGCCGCCTGGGCGGTCCCGCCCCGCACCAGCCAGAGCTGGGCTCCCAGGCCCAGCTCCACATCCTGAGCAAAGTAGTTCAGCACCGGGCGGAGCCCCGCCCGGGCGGCCTCCTCCCCCACCAGAAGCTGGTCCACATAGCCGAAAAACACATAGCTGTCGCTCAGCCCCTGCATGGCCATACAGGCTCCGCTGAGGGTGTCCCCCCGGGTGGAGAGGACCAGGGCGGGCAACCCCTCCCCCTGGAGCCCCCTGGCCCGGGGGCCGGTGGAGGCGGTAACCGCCATCTCTCCCCCCTCCCGGTCCACCCCCATGGTACGCAGAAGGGCCATATCCCCCATCTCCCGGGCGGTGGGCAGGGCGGAACAGCCCCCCGCCAGCAACAGCCACAGGGCCAGCGGGGGCAACAGGGCTCGTTTCATCTCTGATTCCTCCTGTTTCGGGTGCGCACCGCCCCGTCCCGCCACTTCATGGCGGGGAGGGGCAGGCGAAAGAGGCTGGGATGCCCCCGGGGCGCGCCGCCCCCGGTGGTGAAGGGGGCCAGGTAGGGCACGCCGAAGGACTCCAGCTGGGCCAGATGGTAGATGAGGGCGGCACACCCCAGCACCAGGGCGAAGAGGCCCCCCACGCTGGCCAGGATGGCCAGCAGGAACCGCCACAGCCGCAGGGCGTTACCGAAGTCCTGGCTGGGCTGGGTGTACCCCGCCACCCCGGCGATGGCCACGGCGATGAGCACCGCCGGGGACACGATATGGGCCTCCACCGCCGCGTTGCCCACCACCAGTCCCCCCAGGATGGACACGGTGGCCCCGATGGGGCCCGGGAGCCGCAGGCCCGCCTCCTGGATGACCTCGAAGGACAGGAGCATGATGAGCACCTCGAAAATGGTGGAGAAGGGCACCTCCTGTTTGGCGGCCACAATGGACAGGGCCAGCTTGGGTGGGATGGCCTCCGGGTGAAAGGTGACCAGGGCGATATAGAGCCCCGGCATCAGCAGGGTGAGCAGGGCGCAGGCGTAGCGGATCAGGCTCAGGGCCGAGGCCACCATCCAGTGGTAGGCCCGGTCCTGCCCGGTCTTGAAAAACTGGTCGATGGTGCCGGGGGCCAGCCACCCCAGGGGGATGCCGTCGGCCAGAATGGCCACCCGCCCCTCCAGCAGGCCCTGGCACAGCCGGTCGGGCCGCTGGGTGTAGGGCAGGAGGGGGAAGGGGCTCCGGGCGGTGTGGCACAGGTACTCCTCCAGATTGCCCGCCGCCTCCAGCCCGTCGATGTCCATCTCCTCCAGCCGCCCCTCCACCCGGGCCACCGTGTCCGGGTCCGCGATCCCCTCCAGCCAGAGCACATCCACCAGGGTGCGGGACTGCCGCCCCACGGTGTGCTCCCCGATCTTCAGCCCCGGGGCCTTCAGGTGCCGCCGGACCATGGCGGTGTTGGTGCGGATGGACTCCACAAAGGACTCCCGGCTCCCCTTCAGGGCGGGCTCGTTGTCCGGCTCCCCCACCCCCCGCTTCTCCTCGGTGGGGACGGGCAGGGTCAGGGCGTCCGCCCGCCCCGGGAAAAACAGGGCGCAACAGCCCAGGATCAGGTCGTTGACCACGTCGTCCAGACTGTCCCGCCGGGTGGCCGCCAGGTTGTACAGGGCCCCGTACTGGAGCCGGGCAAAGAGCTCCCCCTCCGGCGCCCGGCTCAGGGCCGGGTCCTGGGCCAGGGGGCGGAGCACATAGTCGCACAGCCGCTCGTTCCGGGTCATCCCCAGCAGGTAGCAGACGGTGGCGGTCCGGTCCCGGTCCCCGTTGAGGTAGACGGTCCGCTCCATGTAGTCGGCGCACCCGGCAAAGGCCTCCCGCAGATTTTCCAGGGAGAGGGGCCGGTCAAAGAGCGGCTCCTTCCGGGGGTGGGGGCCGTCGCGGCGGTCTCGGTCGGACATAAGATCCCTCCTTGTGGGGT
>CALWVW010000124.1 GCA_944385075.1 uncultured Oscillospiraceae bacterium
ACGGACAGCTTCACCTTGTACTCGGGCTTGTCCGCCCGGTCCCGGCCCTTCCGCTCGGTCTGCCAGAACACCGGCTGGGTGAGGGTGTCCTCCCCGGCCAGCTCGGCCACATAGTCCTGGATGCCGTTCTCATAGCAGAAGTCTGTGGTCTCGAACTTGCCCCCCACCTGATTGCGGAAGCGGAAAGTGACCCCGGCGTTGACCACCGCCTGCCGCTTCAGGGTGTCCAGGAAGTAGTCCGCCGGGATGGCCGTGTCGGTGAACACCTCCAGGTCGGGCTTCCAGCGGATGGTGGAGCCCGTCTTCTTTCCCCGGTCGGTGGGCTCCTTGCGCAGGCCGCCGATGTTCTCCCCCTTCTCGAAGTGAAGGGAGTACTTCATCCCGTCCCGCCACACGGTGACGTCCATATACTCGCTGGCGTACTGGGTGGCGCAGGAGCCCAGACCGTTGAGACCCAGGGAGTACTCGTAGTTGTCCCCCTCCAGGTTGTTGTACTTGCCCCCGGCGTACAGCTCGCAGAAGACCAGCTCCCAGTTGTACTTCTGTTCCTTCTCGTTCCAGTCCACCGGACAGCCCCGGCCCTGGTCCTCCACCTGGATGGAGCCGTCCTCGAACCGGGTGGCCACAATGAGCGAGCCGTGTCCCTCCCGGGCCTCGTCGATGGCGTTGGACAGGATCTCAAAGACCGCGTGCTCACACCCCTCCAGCCCGTCGGAGCCGAAGATGACCCCCGGGCGCTTCCGTACCCGGTCGGCCCCCTTCAGGGCGGAGATGGATTCATTTCCGTAGTTTCTTTTCTGTGCCATGGTCGCCTCTCCTGTCTTGTCCCCTCTGATGTGGGAGGACAAGCATAATAACTCATGTTAAATATTATCAGATTCCCCCGGGGAAAGTCAAGCGGGGCAACTCCCGACCGGGCCCGTTCGGACCTCCGCCCCAGCGGGCGGGCGGCAACACCCGCCGGAGACAGGAAAAAATCGGGCCCTCCCATCAGAAATATGGCCGGTGGCTCTGGCGGCTCCGGGGCACCTGTGGTATAATATCAGTAAAACTCGGGGAAGGCTGGCAACCGTTTTCCTCCCAGGGGCAGGCGCCGCTGTCCCCGCGTAACCGGGAAAAGGAGATGACTGCTATGCCCAATCGAGGAGACCGCTATGTCGTTCAGGTAAAGCCCTCCCACATCAAGTGGGGCGAGTACCGCAACCCCACCAACCGGGCGGTGATCCAGAGAGAGTCCTATGTGAAGATCCCCGCCGGCCCGGCCCGGGATTTCGGTCTGGTCCGGGGCACCCACTACACGGCCCATTTCACCAATGGCCGCGCCCCCCTTCCCATCAAGGCCGCCGGAAACGGGCCTGTACAGGACGGAGTCCAGTATGCCAAGCAATTTGAGGGGGTGGGCAGAGGGGCCTGCAAGGTCTTCACCCCCTGGTATCAGTCCGGCGGCGTCCAGGTGGGGGACCGGGTGGAGGTGGAGTTCCTCTCCCCCACAGACGTCCAGTTCACCCTGATCAAAGCAACAGAAGAATAAAAGCATATCCTTGCAAGTTGGCCCGAATTTTGCTATAATAGGCAGAAAAGGGGGGCATCCCATGGAACTGATCCAAAGCCAGACCCAACGGCTCAGTCAGCGTCAGCTCCAGAGCGTGGAGCTACTGCAGATGAGCACGCTGGAAGTGGAGGCCTATCTTCGGGAGCTGGCACAGGAGAATCCGGTGGTGGAGCTGGACGAGAGCCACGCAGAGGCGGACCGGCCACAGGATGAGGAGCTTTTGCGACAACTGAATTGGGCGGAGGAGGACGACCAGCAGAACCGCTACTACCAGCACCTCTGGGAGGAGGAGCTGGACCCCCTGGCCCGGGTGAGCACGGAGGGGGGGCTGGAGGAGACCATGTTCCGCTTCCTCTCCCGCCAGCTGTATCAGATGGACCTGGACGAGGACACGGCCCAGACGGTGCGCTATCTGGCCGCCTGCCTGGATGAGGACGGCTATCTGCGCATCCCCCTCCAGGAGCTGGCCGACAGCATCTCGGTGCCCCTGGCCCAGGTGGAGCGGTGCGTGGAGATCCTGCGCTCCCTGGAGCCCGCCGGGGTGGGGGCGTCCAACCTGTCCCAGTGTCTGGAGCTCCAGCTTCTGCGCATCCGAAAGACGGGCCCCGTCCTGGACATTGTGCGCCACCACCTGGAGGAGCTGGCCAAGCGGCACTACCGGGCCATCGCGGCCCAGCTGTCCGTCCCCCTGGAGGAGGTCTACCAGGCGGAAAAGACCATTCTGGAGCTGGAGCCGCGGCCGGGCGCGCCCTTCGCCCACTCGGGACAGGTCCAGTATATCCTGCCGGATATCTTCGTGGAGGAGGCGGAGGGGGAACTGACCGTGCGCCTGCGGGGGCGGGAGCGCCCCCCCTTCCAGATCAACACCTACTACCGCAACCTGCTGGAAAAGACCGAGGACCGGGAGGTGCGGGACTACCTCAGCGGAAAACTGCGGCAGGCGGAGAGCGTCCTGCAGGCCCTGGAGCAACGGGACAACACTCTTCTCCGCTGTGCGCGGTTTATCGTGGAGCGGCAACGGGACTTCTTCCGGGAGGGTCCCCAGGGGCTGATCCCCATGCGGCTGGCGGACGTGGCCCAGCAACTGGAGCTCCACGAGTCCACCATCAGCCGGGCCATCCGGGAGAAGTATCTGCAGTGTTGCCGGGGCGTCTACCCGCTGAATTACTTCTTCTCCCGCACCGCGGCCAGCCAGGAGGGGACCTGTCAGGTGGGGGGCACGGCGGCCAGGGCCCTCCTGCGGCGGCTGATCGAGCGGGAGGACCGGACCCGCCCTCTGTCCGACCAAAAGCTGGCCGACGCCATGGCCCAGCTTGGCTGTCCCATCTCCCGGCGCACCGTGGCAAAATACCGGGAGGAGCTGAATATCCCCGGGGCCAGCGGGAGAAAGCTTCGGCCTCTATAAATAATATAATGAATCGTGCTTGACCACCCTCGGAGTATGTGACCGCCCCCGCCGCGCTGTGTAAGCGCGGCGGGGGCGGTGCAACGTCTGATGGGTGGGGCCACTCAGGAGAGGACGGTGTGCTCCAGCAGGATCTTCAGCCCCATCCCCATCAGGACAAGGCCCCCCACAAGCTCCGCCTTGGTGCCCAGCTTGTTGCCGAACATCGCGCCGGCCTTGACCCCCAATGCGGACAGGAGCAAGGTGGTGGCCCCGATCAACCCAATGGCGGCATAGATGGGCACATTGAGGAAGGCAAAGGTCACCCCGACGGCCAGGGCGTCGATGCTGGTGGCCACGGCCAGTGGGAACATGGCCCTGGGCCCGAAGGAGGTGTCCATCCCCCCCTCCTCCGGCCCCAGGGACTCCCGGACCATGTTGAAGCCGATGAGGCCCAGGAGCACAAAGGCGATCCAGTGGTCGACAGAGGTGATCAGCTCCTGGAACCGGATCCCCAGAAGCCACCCCAAAAAGGGCATCAGCGCCTGAAAGCCGCCGAAATAGACGCCGCAGGTCAGACACTGGCCCAGCCGGGGCCGGCCGGTGGACAGCCCCTTGCACACCGACACCGCAAAGGCGTCCATGGACAGGCTGACAGCAATCAGGAACAGCTCCAAAAATCCCATAAGAAACTCCCTCCCGCCGGCCCTCTCCGGGCAAGAAAAAAGACCTACCTGCCCCCTGGGCAGATAAGTCTCGTCATTCCAGGTCCGGCCAGGAGAGGCATCTTCTCCAGTATGTTGACCAGACCGCACCCGTTTGTGCCGACTACTCCCTTACTGTGAGTGCCAGTGTACCACGGTCTCCCGCCCCCTGTCAACCTGAATTTTGACGCGGACGCGGGCCGGAAAGGAAAAGATGAAAAAAATTAGAAAAAGTGTTGACACGGGGGAAAGAGTGTGGTAATATCTTTCTTGCGCTGAAACAGCGCCGAATATGCGCGAGTGGTGGAATTGGTAGACTCGCTGGCTTCAGGTGCCAGTGCTCGCAAGGGCGTGCGGGTTCGACTCCCG
>CALWVW010000125.1 GCA_944385075.1 uncultured Oscillospiraceae bacterium
GGGGCGCCCCGGCCCGGCCGGTGACAAAATGATGTAAAAAATAAGAAAAATTCTGTAAAATCCAATCATAATATCGCTGGACAAGTGGTGGGAGCTGTGGTAAGATGGGCAGGCCCTCTGAAATAGGGCCCGCGGAAGGCGGGCCGTGGGTTTGCCGCTGGGCGGATCGGAGCCGGAAAACGAGAAGTCTGGGAAGGTGAGAACGTTGAGCTTGTTCCATAGAAAGTCGGACGGCGCAAATGTGAAGAAGTATCAGATCGATATGTGTAGCGGGCCGCTGGCGGGAAAGATCCTGCTGTTCGCTCTGCCGCTGATGGCCTCCAGCGTGTTGCAACTGCTGTTCAACGCGGCGGACGTCATTGTGGTGGGGCGCTTTGTGGGAAAAGAGGCCCTGGCGGCGGTGGGGTCCAACACCTCGCTGATCAACCTGCTGATCAATATTTTCGTGGGCCTCTCGGTGGGCACCAACGTGGTGATCGCCCGGGACATCGGCGCCGGGCGGCACGAGCAGGTGAACCGCAGTATCCACACCTGTATCACCCTGTCCCTGCTGAGCGGCGTGTTCATGCTGGTGTTCGGCGTGGTGATGGCCCGGCAACTGCTGGTCTGGATGTCCTCGCCCACCGACGTGATCGATCTGGCCACGGTGTATCTGCGGATCTATTTCCTGGGTATGCCCGCCAACCTGTTCTATAACTTCGGGGCCGCCATCCTCCGGGCCCAGGGCGATACCCAGCGGCCCCTGTACTTCCTGACGGCGGCCGGCGTGGTCAATGTGGTCCTCAACCTGTTCTTCGTGCTGGTGTGCAACCTGGCCGTGGCCGGTGTGGCCCTGGCCACCATCATCTCCCAGTACATCTCCGCGGCGCTGGTCCTGCGCTGTCTCCTCAAGGAGGAGGGGGCCCTGAAGGTGGACCTGAAGAAGCTGGGGCTGGAGCGCAGTGTGGTGGCCCGGATCATGCAGGTGGGCCTGCCCGCCGGATTCCAGGGCGTGATCTTCTCCCTGTCCAACGTGGTGATCCAGTCCTCCCTGAACTCCTTTGACGACTCCGTGCTGGTGGCCGGCTCCTCCGCCGCCGCCAATATCGAGAACTTTGTCTATGTGTCCATGGACTCCTTCTACCAGGCGGCCATCACCTTCGTGGGGCAGAACTACGGCGCCGGCCTGTGCGACCGGGTGGACAAGGTGGCCCGGCAGTGCATCGCCTTCGCGGTGATCACCGGCGTGGTGCTGGGCAATCTGGCCTATCTGTTCGGTACCCCCCTGGCCGGGATCTACGCCCCGGGCGAGCCCGACGTGGTCCGCCAGGCGGTGACCCGTCTGCTCTATGTCTCCTGCCCCTACTTCCTGTGCGGGATCATGGACACCCTGGTGGGCGTCCTCCGCGGCCTGGGGAGCTCGGTGATCCCCATGATCGTCTCCCTGGTGGGGGCCTGCGGCCTGCGCCTGGTGTGGGTGGCCATTGTGTTCCCCATCGAGCACAGCCCCGAGTCCCTGTACATCTCCTACCCCATCAGCTGGGCCGTCACAGCGGCGGTCCACACCGTGTTCCTGATCTTTGTGCGAAAACGGGCCTTCCGAAAGGTCCACTACCACGCCGCGGGAAGCGGCGCGGGGAGCGGGATCGCGGCCCAATAATTGCCACAGAAAAAGCGCGGCCCCTGCCACTCTGGCAGGGGCCGCGCTTTGCGTAGCAGGACAGGGGAGCGGGCGGCCAACGGGACAGCCCACGGGGACCGTCCTCCACAGGGGGGCGGACGGGGAGGCCGCCCCTCCTCCGTTGCCTGTGGCCGGGAAAAGAGCGGGGCGCTCCGCCGTGGAGCGCCCCGCAGAAGTTCTATGTAGAGTCAGAGAGAAATCAGACCAGCCGGCGCCCGCCCACGAAACCGGTGGTGTAGTAGGCCTCGCTCATACTGCTGATGATGACACCCACACTGGAGGTGGAGGCGTGGACAAACTGGTTGTTGCCGATGTAGAGGCCCACATGGGTGGCCCGCTTGCTGGTGGAGCCCTTCTTGAACATCACCAGGTCGCCGGGCTGGAGCTCACTCATGGAGACGGCGTAGCCGTTGTCCAGTTGGGTGGAGGCGGTGCGGTTGATGGAGTACCCGAACTGCTTGTAGACGTAGCTGGTGAAGCCGGAGCAGTCAAAGCCGCTGGGGGAGCTTCCGCCGTACACATAGGGGTAGCCCACGAACTGGAGGGCGAAATCGGCGATGGCCTGCCCCTGTCCCATCTGGGAGGGGTCGATCTCCTGGGCGTACTCGGCGCTGATGTAGCCGGACTCCAGCTGATACCAGCCGTCCAGAGTGGCCACGGCCTCCGCCACGGTGCCCATGCCCAGCTGGCCCACCTTTTCATACTCGGTGCCGGGGCCGGAGCGCACGTTCAGAGCGGAGGTGGTGATCTGCACATAGGTGGGGAGCTCCTCCACGGGGAGGGCGGCGGCCTCGGCGGCGTCCACGGTCAGGTAGTCGCCGGACACGTAGCCGGTGGTGCCCTCGTGCGCGATCTGGTACCAGCCGTTCTCCACGGCGGTGAGCACCTCTACCTGGGTGCCGTGGTCCAGACTCTTGAGGATGGTGCTCCCGGTGTTGGACTCAGCGCGCATGCGCAGAGTGGAGCCGCCGGCGTTGACGGTGCCGGTGGCGGCCAGGGACGGGGTGACCAGCGCGCTGACCAGCAACAGACCGGCGGTCAGGCGGGCGGCGGAACGGGGGAAATGCATGGCGGTTGTCCTCCTTGTTGACTCTCTTTTGTGTCTTGATGGTGAGGTGCCGGAAATTACTTACCGCTCAGGGCCCGGTCCAGCCAGACGGAGGCCACGTCCATGGCGGCGTACAGGCTGTCCTTCTCGCTCTTCTTGACCACCCGGTCCCGGCTCTTCAGGTCGGGGTCGGTGAGCTGAAGCTGGACCGAGACCTTATCCGCCACCGGAAGGCCGTCCTGGTCCTTGGTGGACAGGATCTGCAACATGATGATATACTTTTCGGCCATGGTGCCGTAATAGATCAGGTTATCCTTGCGCCGCAGGGGGTGGCCCTTATAGGTCAGGGGGATATTTTCCATGGTCATGAGATGCTCCTTCACTGGATTTGAGTTTGTAACCGAATTGTAACACATTTGCAACTCTTTGTCAAATGTTCCCGGGGAAAATTTTTTCAAAATTGTCTGACCTGGCGAAAACGGGAGCCAGGGGCGCGGGCCGGGCGGGAAAAAGGGCCGGGACAGTTTTGTTGCCGGGCTTGCATTTCAGGGCGGATTCCGGTATAATATTCCGGAATTCTCTATTCGACAGGCCCCAGGGCTGAATATACAGGAAAGCGTGATCGAATTTGAAGTACGATTTCACCGCCATTGAAAAGAAGTGGCAGACCAAATGGAAGGACGAAAAGACCTTCGCCTGCAAGAACGGCGACCCCAGGCCCAAGTTCTACGGACTGGTGGAGTTCCCCTACCCCTCCGGCCAGGGACTGCACGTGGGCCACGCCCGGCCCTATACCGCCATGGACGTCATCGCCCGGAAGAAGCGGATGGACGGCTACAACGTCCTGTTCCCCATCGGCTTTGACGCCTTCGGCCTGCCCACCGAGAACTACGCCATCAAGAACCACATCCACCCCGCCAAGGTGACCCACGACAACATCGCCAACTTCACCAGACAGTTGCACATGCTGGGCTACTCCTTCGACTGGGACCGGGTGGTGGACACCACCGACCCCACATATTATAAGTGGACCCAGTGGATCTTCCTCCAGCTCTACAAGCACGGCCTGGCCTACAAGGCCACCATGCCGGTGAACTGGTGCACCTCCTGCAAGTGCGTGCTGGCCAACGAGGAGGTGGTGGAGGGCGTGTGCGAGCGGTGCGGCTCCCCGGTCATCCGCAAGGAGAAATCCCAGTGGATGCTGAAGATCACCGCCTACGCCCAGCGGCTCATCGACGACCTGGACGACCTGGACTTCATCGAGCG
>CALWVW010000126.1 GCA_944385075.1 uncultured Oscillospiraceae bacterium
CGCAGGCCCTCGGCGGTCTTGGCGGCGATGACGATGCCCCCGGTGTTCCGGTCGATGCGGTTGCACAGGGCGGGGGCGAAGGAGTTCTCCCAGTAGGGGGACCACTCCTTCTTCTGATAGAGGTAGGCCTGGATGTGGGTGAGCAGGGTGTTCACCCGCTCGCTCTCGTCGGGGTGGACCACCATCCCCGGCCGCTTGTCCAGGAGCATGATATGCTCGTCCTCATAGAGGATGCTCAGCTTGGGCTGGTACAGGGAGAGGAAGGCGTTCTCCGGGGTGGGCTGTTCAAAAAACTCGTCGTTGATGTACAGCTGGAGCACATCCCCCTGCTGGAGGCGCACGTCCCGCTTGGACCCCTTCCCGTTGACCTTCACCCGCTTCAGGCGGATGTACTTCTGGGCCAGGGGGGCGGGGAGCAGGGGCAGGGTCTTGGCCAGCCAGCGGTCCAGCCGCTGTCCGGCGTCATTTTTCCCGATCACATATTCCCGCATGGTCTCTCCTCCTCCCGCGCCGGGGTCTATCAAATATTTGACCATATTCCCCCCATCCTGTCAACAAATTTAGGTGATAAATTTCAGAAAAGTATTTGACAAATGCCTGGAACTTCTTTATAATATTCCCCGTACCATTCTGCGAGTATGGGGGGCACCCCCGGGGAGGAAGCCATGCGCCTGGAACTGCGAGAGATCATCCACGTCCCGGACGCAAGCCGCTCCTTCCAATACGAGCTGGATCTGTCTGAGCTGGACTTCTACGGAAGGCGGCCCATCGTCCACCCCGTCCAGGTGCAGGGGAGCGTGACCAACCACGCCGGCGCCCTGGTGCTGGAGGGGACGGCCCGCTCCACGCTGGAGCTGGTGTGCGACCGCTGTGGCAAGTCCTTCTCCCGGGAGAAGGTCGTCCCGCTGGACAGCCTGGTGGCCCAGGAGCTGGAGGACGAGGAGAGCGACGACATCCTTCTGCTGGAGGGCACTCAGCTGGATCTGGACGAGGTGGTGACCACCGCCTTCATCCTCGCGATGGATACCAAGAATCTTTGCTCAGACGACTGCAAGGGGCTGTGCGCCAAGTGCGGGGCCGATCTCAACCTCGGCCCCTGTGGGTGCGGACCCGACGTGGATCCAAGACTGGCGGCCCTTGCGCAGCTGTTGGATAAAACTGAGTGAGTAGTCGACGTGCCTTGACCGGCACAGCTGAAGGAGGTGTCACCCATGGCGGTTCCTAAGGGTAAAGTATCGAAGGCCCGGCGCGACAAGCGGCGTAGCTCTCACTGGAAGCTGGAGACTCCCGGTATCGTGACCTGCCCCAAGTGCGGGGCGTTCCGGTTGCCTCACCGGATGTGCGCTAATTGCCTGACCTATAACGGCCGTACCTTCGGCAAGGTCGAGGCCCCCGCGCAGGCTCAGGCCCAGACCCAGGAGTAAGAACGGAAAAATCCCGCTGTGGAACGAAACTTCCACAGCGGGATTTTTTTGTCTTGCTCTCTATCCCCGGATCTGTTTATAGAAGTCCAGCGTGCGGAACCCCCGCTCCAGCTGGGTGTGGAGATAGGCCTCCCCGGCGTCCTCCAGCTGTCTCAGGCCCTCCCCCTCCAGCCGGAAGGAGAACAGCCGCTTGGGGTCCCCCAGGACGATGTGCCGCAGGGCGGCCAGGGCCTGCCCGTTCAGGGGCATGGAGATCCCCTCCCCCACCCGGTCCCGGCAGGCGGCGCAGTGGAGCACCCCCTCCCGCAGGTGGAACCGGGCCTCCGCCGGCGGGTCGGCGCCGCAGACGGCGCACCCCTCCACCAGGGGCTCGTACCCCGCCAGACACATGGAGCGCCACTCAAAGGCGGTCTTGACCAGCGGCAGGGGCTTCTCCTGCATCTTATCCAGGGCGTGCAGGCTGTTGAGCACCAGGGACAACAGCTCCGGGCTGGGGATCCCCTCCACCGCCAACAGCTCGGCCACTTCGGCGAAATAGCACCCCAGGGCCAGCCGCTCCAGGTCGTCCCGCACCCCCTGGAACAGCCGCTCGGCGGCCGCCTCCTTCACCGACCACTTCCCATGGTAGTCGTAGAGCACCATCTCCGACCAGGCCAACAGCTGGCACCCGGCGGCGATGGCGCTCCCCTTCTTCCGGCACCCCCGGGCGGACACGGTCAGCTTCCCCTGCTCCTGGGTCAGCAGGGTCAGGATCTTGTCCGACTCCCTGTAGTCCACCTCACGGAGGACCAACGCCTTTGTCTTTGTGTGCATGATACGCTCTCCTATGTAGCGGGCCTCTGCCCGTCAGCTCTTGCCCCGCCGGGGGCGGAAGGCGGTCCGGGCCGGCCGCTCCCAGAGCGCCCGCTCCCGCCGCCGGGCGGCGATGGCCAGATAGACCTCCGGCGATCCCGTGGCAAAAAACAAGTTCCAAAGTCCCCGCTCGTCCATGTGGTGCCCTCCCAGCACAGCAAACTCACTGGGATTAGGCTGGCCCGCCCGGGGAAAAATATGACCGGGAAATTTTGCTGGCGGAGCAGGGCCCCGCCCTTTTTATTTTGTTCTATTATAGCATCCGGCGGTCCTGCCGGCAAGAGCGGGCCGGCTTTTGCCGCCGCGCCTCCCCGCCCCCAAAGAGCAAGCCCCCCGCCTGAAGATCAGGCGGGGGGCTTTTCTCGGATCACCGGGCGTCGATATATTTGTGGGGGCTGGAGGTATAGCCGTCCTGATAGCGAACGGTCACATACATGGTATCCTCCCCGTTGACCAGCTGGACATAGCACACGCCGTCCTCGAACCGGTCGGTGATCTCCACCGCCTGGCCCAGCCAGTAGACCCAGACCGACCCGTCGTCGCGGTACTCCACATCGGGACCGGAGAGAGTCCCCAGGAGCTCCTCCTCGGACAACGGGCGCTCGGTGCCGTCCGCTTCGATGGCCACACCGACGCCGCCCCCATAGCGGACATTGCCCTCCTCGTCCGTGTACTCCATATTGTAGCCGCCCGCGCCGTCAAACTCGATGGTCACCGCCGTCTGCTCTCCCCGAAGCCAAAGCTGGACGGTGCGCTGGATCCCGCCCACATCGGCGGCGTACGCGATGGTGGCGCTCCCGATCACCATGACACAGGCCGCCGCGAGGACGACCGCTTTTCTCAGTCTGAACTGTTTTGCTGTCTGTTTCATATGATTCGCCTCCAAATCAAAATCATCAGAGGCACGAAGCACCGAAAATGCCTGTTTATACTTCTCCCGATTCGTCATCGTTCCATGCCTCCTTCAAGGTGTTGCGAAGCGCCGCCCGTCCCCGGGACAGCCGGACCTTCACGTTGCTCTGTGAGAGCTTCAAAATGTCTGCGATCTCCTGGATAGAATAGTCCTCGTAGTAAAACAGGTGGATCACCACGCGATACTTGACCGGGAGCTTCATCACCGCCTCAAATAATTCCGACGCCTCCTCCGACGGGAATACCAGCTGGTCCATATAGTCCTCCAGAGGGATGGAGCTCCGCCTGAAAAAGCTGTTGTTCACATTTTTGGCCCGGTTGATCGCCACGCGGAACAGCCACGCGCGCACATGTTGCTCGGTTTCAAATTCCTTCTTCTGCGACCAGTACTGAAGGAAGGTCTCCTGCACCACGTCTTCGGCGTCCTGGGCATTTTTGCAGACGTTGAACGCCGCGACATAGAGATTCTGCCGGTATGTTTCCATCAGCGTTTCCAGGGGTGGTCTCATAAGCATGCTCCTTAACCTGTTTGAAAGGCCTTTCACTGATAATACAACTGAGGGCGGCCAAAGGTTACAGGATCGGTCTGATTTTTTTGACATTTTCCCCGGTCCGGGCAAAAGAAAGGGAGTCCCGGTTTTTCCGGGGCTCCTCTTCTGCGGCGGCTCTCTAGCCGATCATTCCTTGTGATTGTGCCGGTCACTCGAAAATCGCACCGACTGTCGCACCAATCCTGACCGCAGCACCATACCGTAACACCCTCTCCAA
>CALWVW010000127.1 GCA_944385075.1 uncultured Oscillospiraceae bacterium
CAGAACGTGCTGGCCGGCGAGCGCTACAAGGTGGTGGGCAAGGAGATCAAGGCCTACTGCCGCGGCGAGTACGGCCGCACCCCCGCCCCCATCGACCCCGACATCCAGAAGAAGATCCTGGGCGACACCCCCCTGGTGGAGGGCCGCTTCGCCGACTCCCTGGAGCCCGAGTTCGAGAAGACCAAGAAGGAGCTGGGCGACACCGCCAAGAGCGACGAGGACGTGCTGAGCTACATCGCCTTCCCCCAGGTGGCCATGGCCTTCTTCAAGGACCGGGAGGCCGGCTTCCCGCCCAAGGAGGAGAAGAAGGCGGAGGCCCCAAAGGCCGCCGCTCCCGCCGCCCCCAAGAAGGAGGAGTTGCCTCCTCTGCCCGCCTGGCAGGGCCACGTGTATTATGTCAACACGCCCGCCACTGTGGGGCAGGGCTATGTGACCCGTCCCATCCAGCCCTTCGCGGCCAGCTATCAGTCCCCCTATCTGGTGCTGGGCAACCGGGAGGACTGCTCCGGCAACTTTACCATCACCATTGACGGCAAGCCCTTCCAGATCTCCGTGGAGCGGGCGGATGCCCCGGCCCCCGCGGCGGCCCCTGTGGCCGCTCCCGCCGCCCCTGTGGCGGCCCCTGCCGCGCCGGTAGCTCCGGCGGCCGCTCCGGCCCCCGCCGCCCCTGCCGCTGAGGCCTCCGTTCCCGCGGCGGCCCCCGCCGCCATCGTGTCCGCCGGGGAGACCCCGGTGAACAGCCCCATGCCCGGCAACATCTTCAAGGTGGAGTGCTCCGTGGGCCAGCAGGTGAAGGCGGGCGATGTGCTTATCGTGCTGGAGGCCATGAAGATGGAGATCGAGGTGTCCGCCCCCGTGGACGGCACCGTCAAGGCCATTTCCGCCACTGTGGGCTCCACCGTCAACACCGACGACCTTCTGGTGGTCCTGGGCTGAGCCTCGGACGAATCGGACAATCGAAAAACCAGCAAGAAAAACCGGCCTTCCCCTGGAAGGCCGGTTTTTTTGTCCGTTGACCGGCGGATCCGGCCACAGGCGGGGGAGGGGGCCGGGAAATGTGGCGGAGGAGGCGGGAATGGGCCGATTTTGTTCTTGAAAAGGGCGGGCTTCCGTGTTACAATGAAGCGGACCATGGAATGACGTCCATTACCAGATCACAAAAGGAGGAGCCGACCATGAAAGGGATCGTCCTGGCGGCCGGGAAGGGCACCCGGCTCTACCCCATGACCAAGCCGGTGTGCAAGCCGCTGTTGCCTGTGTACGACAAGCCGCTGATCTACTATCCGCTGGCCATCCTGATGCAGGCCGGGATCTCGGAGATCCTGGTCATCGTCCCGCCGGGGGAGACCGCCACCTTCCAGGCCCTGCTGGGCCGGGGGGAGCAGTTTGGGCTCCGCCTGTCCTATGCGGAACAGCCGGTGGCCCGGGGCATCGCGGACGCCCTGCTCATCGGAAAGGAGTTCGTGGGCAACGACCAGGTGTGTCTGGTGCTGGGAGATAATATTTTTTATGCGCCCACCCTGGGGGCCACCCTCAAGCGGGCGGCCGCCAACAACAGCGGCGCCACCGTCTTCGGCTACTGGGTGGAGGACCCCAGGCCCTTCGGTGTGGTGGAATTTGATAAGGACGGGCGGGCCATCTCCATTGAGGAGAAGCCCCGCTACCCCAAGTCCAACTATATCGTGCCCGGCCTGTACTTTTATGACCACCAGGTCATGGAGATCGCCAGCCACCTGAAGCCCTCCGCCCGGGGGGAGCTGGAGATCACCGACGTGAATCTGGAGTACCTCCGGCGGGGACAGCTCCATGTGATCCCCCTGGAGAAGAACTTCACCTGGCTGGACGCCGGGACCGCCGACAGCCTGCTGGAGGCGGGCAAGACCATCCAGCAGATTCAGGCCGACACCGGCCGGTATGTGGGCTGTCTGGAGGAGCTGGCCCTGTACGAGGGCTGGGTCACCGAGGAGCAGGTCCACGCCACCGGGGATGAGCTGTCCATGACGCTCTATGGGAAATATCTCCAGTGTCTGTAGTGAGATCAAGTGGGCGGGCCGGTTTCCGGCCCGCCCTGTGAGGGGGAAAGAAAATGGGACGGATCGTGGGGGCGTATTTCAGCCCCACTGGAGGCACCCGGCGGGCCCTGGAGGAGATCTGCGGGCTGTTGGACGCCCCGTGGGACCGGCTGGAGCTGGCCGGCCCGGAGAAGGGGAGCTGTGCGCTGGGGAGGGAGGATCTGCTGGTGCTGGCCCTGCCGGTGTACGCGGGCCAGCGCCCGGCGGTCCCCGGCCTGTTGGACGGCCTGGCCGGGGAGGAGACCCCCTGCCTCCTGGTGGCCACCTATGGCAACCGGCACTACGACGACGCTCTGGCCCAGATGCGGCGGGAGCTTGGGGAGCGGGGATTCCGCTGTGTGGGCGCCGCCGCGGTGGTGACGCCCCACATCTTTGCCCCCACCCTGGGGGTGGGGCGGCCCGACCAGGAGGATCTGACGGTGTTGCGGGAGTGGGTCCGGGGGGCCAGGGACAAGCTGGCCCGGCCGGACTGGACGCAGGCGGAGGTCCCGGGGAACCCGGCGCCTCCTCCAAGACCGGCGGTTCCGGTGAAAAAGGACCGGGATTGGGACATCTGTCTGGGGTGCGGCTTTTGTGCCCGTGTATGTCCCACCGGGGCGATGGATCCCAAGACCCTGCTCTGGGCGGACAGCAAGTGTATCAGCTGTATGGCCTGTGTGGCCCACTGCCCGGTGGGCGCCCTGGGATACAACTCCTCTGCTCTTGCCGCGCGGCTGACCGAGCTCTACTCCACCCGGCGGCCGGTGGAGACCTTCCTGTAGGCGCGCGCCTATCCTGTAAGAGGGGAAGTGAGGGAACATGAGACGGATTCTGATGTTGGCTACCGGGGGCACCATTGCCTCCAAGGAGAGCGGACATGGACTCAGCCCGGCCATCACCTCAGAGGAGATCCTGGGCTATGTCCCGGCCCTGAGAGAGCTGTGCCGGGTGGAGACCGTTCAGCTGATGAACCTGGACAGTACCAATATCGGGCCCAGCCATTGGTTGAAGATGGCCGACGCCATTCGGACGTACTACCGGGACTACGACGGCTTTGTGGTCACCCATGGTACCGATACCATGGCTTATACCGCCGCCGCCCTGTCCTATCTGATTCAGGACTCCCCCAAGCCCATTGTGATCACCGGTTCCCAGAAATCCATCTGTTTGGACGACACAGACGCCCGGAGAAATCTCTACAACAGCTTTCTCTACGCCACCGACCGGGACTCTCACGACGTGAGTCTGGTCTTTGACGGGCGGGTGATTTTGGGGACCCGGGCCCGGAAAGAGCGGAGCAAGAGCTTCAACGCCTTCTCCAGCGTGGACTACCCGGAGGTGGCCATCATCCGGGACGAGCGGCTGATCCGCTATCTGGCCCCCAGGGCCTACCCCTACGGGGCGGAGCCGGTATTCTACGACCGGCTGGAGGACCGGGTGCTGTTGCTCACTCTGATCCCCGGCATGGGGGCGGAGGGCCTGCGGCTATTGAAGGACAGCTATCAGGCGGTGATCCTCCAATCCTTCGGGGTGGGCGGTCTGCCCGGCGGGAGCGGCGGCCCCCTGGCCCAGGCCATCGGCGAGTGGCTGGAGGCGGGCAAGACCATCGTCATGATGACCCAGGTCCCCTACGAGGGGAGCGATATGTCCGTCTATCAGGTGGGACAACAGGTCAAGGAAAAGTACCAGCTGATGGAGGCCTACAACATGACGCTGGAGGCCGCGGCGGCCAAGCTCATGTGGGTGCTGGGCCAGACCGTCCGACCCGAGGAGATCCGGGAGCTGTTCTACCGTCCGGTCCAGCACGACCTGATCCGGTAGGTGAGTTTCGACCGAGAACAGAGGAAGGGGGGTGTCCCCGTGAAATTGTGTGGAAAGCTGAGTCGCGTGATCCTGATCCTGAT
>CALWVW010000128.1 GCA_944385075.1 uncultured Oscillospiraceae bacterium
TGCCGGGGGGTGGTGCCGATGGTTTTCAGCAGGCCGTAGAACCGGATGTCCCCGGCCACGGAGATCTGGAACACGTTGTAGATGATCAGGTAGCCGGTGAAGACGATGAGCAGGGCCACGGCGGCGATGGCGATCACCACCGTGGGGTCGGCGATGTCGGAGATCCGGGCCCCGGTATAGCCCCAGTTGACGCCGATGTTGATGTAGTTGTCCCCGGCGGTCTCGCTCTGGTAGCCGTGGTTGGCCAAAATCTGGTCCAGGTCCTGTTCAATGTGCCGGGAACCGCTTTTCAGCATCACGTCCAGGTTCCAGACGCCGGTCATGCCGTCGCTACCGGGCGGGGTCACCCCCACCTCGTCCAAAACCGCGTCCACCCGGCTCTCGGGGACCAGCACCTGGTTGGCCACGACGGCCTCGTCATACTCCCACCAGCCGGAGAGGGTAAAGGTCTGGGTGGTCTCGTGCCCGTCCACGTCAAAGGTGAGGGTAAATTCCGCCCCGAGCTCCGGCTCCACCCCCAGTAGCTCCAGCACGCGGGTGTCGGTGGCCGCCTGGTCGGTGCCCTCCTCCGGCAGAGTACCCTCCACCGGATCGCAATACATCCAGTGGACGTCGTTAGCGTCGCACCAGCTGATCTCCACATGGGACTTGTTAAAGGGCGCGTCGATGGGCATCCCGAGAAAGCGCCGCAGGCCGTACTGGTCAATGAGGGGGTCATCCTTCAACTCTTCGGCTTGCTGTTCCGTCAGATACTTGAACCCGCCGTGGGAGAAGCCGCCCACCTGGCGGAAGTTGGACTGTTGGAAGCCCTCGTTGATGGACAGGGCGATGGTGAACAAGCTGGTAAACAGCACCGCCGTCAGGGCGATGGCCGCGATGGCGATGAGGTTCCGGGTGCGGCTGGCCTGTAAACTCTTCCAGGCCAGATGGCGGATGCACTTGCCGTTTCTGACGTTCATGGCGCCCGCCCCCTTACCGCGTCACGATCCGGCCGTCCTCGATGCGGACGATCCGGTCGGAGAGCTGGGCGATCTCCTCGTTGTGGGTGATCATCACCATGGTCTGGGCAAACTTCCGGCCGGTGACCTTCATCAGGGAGAGCACGTCCTGGCTGGTGCGGCTGTCCAGGTTGCCGGTGGGCTCGTCGGCCAGCAAAATGGCGGGCTTGGTGGCCAGGGCCCGGGCGATGGCCACCCGCTGTTGCTGGCCGCCGGACAGCTGGCTGGGTAGGCTGTCCAGCTTTTTCTCTAGGCCCAGGGCGGAGATGACCTCACCCACATAGTCCTCGTCCACCCTTCCCCCGTCCAGCTGGATGGGCAGGACGATGTTCTCCCGCACGGTGAGCACCGGCACCAGGTTGTAGCTCTGGAATACAAAGCCGATCTTCCGCCGGCGGAAGATGGTGAGGGCCTCGTCCTTCAGGGAGAAGATGTCCTTCCCGTCCACGGTGACGGTGCCCGAGGTGGGTCGGTCCAGGCCCCCCAGCATGTGGAGCAGGGTGGACTTGCCCGAGCCGCTGGTGCCCACGATGGCCACGAACTCCCCGTCCTCCACGGCCAGGTCCACCCCGTCCAGGGCGCGGACCAATGTGTCCCCCTTGCCGTAATATTTCTTCAGATCCTTGGTCTCCAAAATCGTCATGGTGTGTAACCTCCAGGAAAAAGTCTGTATTGCCTTTCGACAATACAGACTGTAGCAAACAAATCTTTCCAGATCCTTTCTCAAATCTAACAGAGTTGAAAGATTTCGTGGGATCATCCCCGCACGCGGGCCCGCACCAGTAGCATCATGGGACGGCGTAGCTCGTCCCGCATGCCGGGAAACTCCAACATGTCTGTGGGTGGCTCCGCCTCCTCCACCGCCTCCAGTGTAAATCCGGCCCGTAGCACCCCCATCAGGATCTGGGTAAGAGTGTGGTGTTGCTTATGAACCTCGCAACCCAGGAAATGGGTGATCCGCTCCCCAGGCATGAAGTATCGGTCAACGGGCCAGTACAGCGGCGCACCGTCTTCTCCATAGACCCAGTCCTGTCCCACGCCGGCGGTAAAAACAGGATGCTCCATGTTGAAGAGAAAGATGCCGTCCTCCTTCAGCGTCCGATGGATGTTTTCAAAAACAGTGTCCAGATCCTCAATATAGTGTAAAGCCAGATTGGAAACCACACAGTCCCATGCCGCCTCCGGATACGTATATTCCCCGATCCCACACACCTGATAGCGGATCCCTGTCCCGCTGTTGCGTCGCCGGGCCTCCTCGATCATCTTTTGACTCATGTCAATGCCCAGTACCTGCCGGGCGCCCTGCTCCGCGGCAAACTTGCAGTGCCATCCATAGCCACAGCCCAGGTCGAGTACCGACTTCCCCTCCAGCGGCGGGAATAGGGGCCGAAGCTGATGCCACTCCCCCGCCGCAGAAAGTCCCTCCTGGCTCCGGGGCATCTGCGCGTACTGCTGGAAAAAGGCCTCGTCCTCATATTCATTTCTCACGGTGTTATCCTCCCTTGTAGTGTCTTCTTACGGCTCCCGGGGGAGATACAGAGAAAAGGTGCTCCCCTCCCCAGGCCGGGAGGCCACCTTGATATAGCCGCCCTGCCTGGACAGGATCTCCCGGGCCAGGTACAGCCCCAGGCCCAGGCCGTCGGCGGCGCGGGTGCCCGCCCCCCGGTAGAAGCGGTCGAAGACGGCCCCCTGCTCCTCCTCCGGGATGCCGGGGCCGGTGTCCGCCACGTCCACGCGGCAGAAGGAGTCCAATAGCTGGGCGGAGATGGTCACGCGCCCGCCCGCCGGGGTGTACTTCACCGCGTTGTCCACCACGTTGCACAGGGCCTCCCCCGTCCAGCGGGGGTCGAAGGCGGCCTGTCCGTCGAGGGGCTCCACGGTCAGGGTAATATTTTTTGCCTGCGCCGCCTGGGACGTCTGTTCTGCCGCCCCCTGTAAAAGCGGCCCCACCGGGTTACGCGCCGGGACCGGGGCCACGATGCCCGCCTCCAGCCGGGAGGCCTTCACCAGGGCCTGAATGAGGAAGGACAGCTTCTCCCCCTGGGCGGTGAGGGCCTGGACCTGCTCCCGCTGTTGTGGAGACAGATCCCCCTCGCCCAGCAGGGAGGCGTACAGCAACAGGTTGGCCACGGGGGTGCGGGTCTGGTGGGAGATGTCGGCAATCAGGCTCTTCACCGCCGCCTGCTCCCCCTCCACCGCCTTTTTCGCGGCGGCGGAGCCCCGGAGGAACCGGGCCAGCTTCCCCTCCAGGGCGGAAGCTTCCGTCTCGTCGAAATTCCCCTCGGAAAAGCCCCCGGCGATGGCCCGGTCCAGCATGGCGTTCAGCCGCCGGAGGGTGCGCCGCCGGGACACCCACTGCCAGAGGCCGAAGGCCAGCCCGGCGGCGGCCAGGGCCAGAAGGGCCCAGGACAGGGCGGTCATTTTCCCACCTCCCAGGTGTAGCCCACCCCGTAGACGGTCTTGATGGGGGCGCCGCCCAGCTTGGCCCGCAACCGCCCCACCGCCACAGACAGGGCGTTCTCGTCCACGAACTCGCCCCCGTCCCACACCCGCTCCAGCAACAGCTCCCGGGGCAGGGTGCGGCCCCGGTTCTCCACCAGCAGGCGCAACAGCCGCTGTTCCGTCCTGGACAGGTCGATGGGCGCCCCGTCCCGGGCAAACTCCAGCCGGGCGAAGTCAAAGGTGAAGCCGTCCAGCTCCAGCCGCGCCGGCTGGACCGGGGCGGCCTGCCGCAACTGGACATTGACCCGGGCCCGGAGCACCGCCAGGGAGAAGGGTTTGGTGATGTAGTCGTCCGCCCCGGCCTCCAGACCGGCCACCTCATCCAGCTCCAGGTCGTTGGCAGTGAGGAGGATGGCCGGCGTCCGGTCGCCTGTCCGGCGCAGGGCGCGCAACAGCTCCAGCCCGTTGCCGTCGGGCAGGTTGATGTCTAAAATCAGCAGGTCGAACTGCG
>CALWVW010000129.1 GCA_944385075.1 uncultured Oscillospiraceae bacterium
AGGGTCTCCAGGGTGCGGATGTTGCGGCCCTCCCGGCCGATGATCCGGCCCTTCATCTCGTCGTTGGGCAGGGGGACGACGGAGACGGTGGCCTCGGACACGTGGTCGGCGGCACAGCGCTGGATGGCCAGGGAGATGATCTCACGGGCGCGGGTGTCCGCCTCCTCCTTGAATCGGGCCTCGATCTCCTTGATCTTCATGGCCGACTCATGGGTGACGTCCTCCTCCAGTTGCTGGAGGAGGTAGCTCTTGGCCTCCTCGGCGGTCAGGCCGGAGATGCGCTCCAGCTCTTCCAGCTGGCGCTGTTTGAGGGCCTCCGCCTCCGCCTGGGTGGCGTCCAGCCGGGACAGCTTGGAGGAGAGTTGCTCCTCCTTGCGCTCGATGTTCTCGGTCTTGCGGTCCAGGTTCTCCTCCTTCTGCTGGAGCCTGCGCTCCTGCTTCTGCAGGTCGGACCGGCGCTCTTTTTCCTCGCGCTCGTACTCGTTTTTGGCCTTCAGGATCTCCTCCTTGGCCTCTAACAGGGCCTCCCGCTTCTTGCTCTCGGCCCCTTTATAGGCCTCGTTGACGATGCGGGTGGCCTCTTCCTCGGCGGAACCGATCTGCTGTTCGGCAGAGCGCTTGCGCCGCTGGATACCGATCGGGACGCCCACCGCCAGACCGACCACGGCGCAGATGACGCCGATGACCGCCGCGATGACATAGGATACCATGGGTCTTTTACACCTCCGAATATAAAATTTTGAGCCGCGACGGACCGCCGCGGCGCCCGCCGCCGGCCACAAAAAAGAGCCGCCGCGGGACTTGCAGATGAAAACAGTCGCAAGGGCGATGGAAGCCCGCAGGGCTTCGCCCTTGCGACAACTGAAAAACATCCCCCGAGTTTTTCATATCGGTCCTGTTTATATTGTAAAGGGAATCAACTTTTCTGTCAAGATTTATTCATATTTGAATTTGCGGGATTTTGGAAGTTTTTTCAATCGAGGGGACAGACCAGCGCCGCCCCGGAACCGGGGCGGCGCTGGATGGGGCGCGGCTACCAGAGCGAACCCACCTGGGCCCCGGTGTAGTACCAGGTGAGGATGTCCTCAAATCCGCTCCCCTCCCGGGCCATGGCGTTGGCCCCGTACTGGCTCATGCCCACCCCGTGGCCGTAGCCGGTGACGTCGAAGGTGAAGGCGGACCCGTCCCAGGAGACGGTGAAGGTGGCCGAGCGCAGGGAGAACAGGGAGCGCACCTGGCTTCCCGTGAGGGTGACGCCCCCCAGGGGGATGGAGATGACGCCGCCCCCCTGGTTCCGGCTGGCCTGGCCGAACCAGCCGGAGGGGTCGCCGGACAGGTCGGCCCCCGGGTAGGCGGCCAGGGTCAGCTCCTTCACCTGGTCGGCGGAGAGGGTGACCTGGGTGCGGTAGTTGGGGACCTCCTCCCCCTCGGGGCTGTCCACGCTTTTGAGGTAGTCCACCGAATTGCCCCACACCTCCACCGCGTCCACCGTCCGCCCGGCGGCGGAGGAGAAGAAGAGGGCCTGGATGGGGGCGCCGTCATAGAGGATGCCCAGCCCGTCGGTGCCCTCCACCGCCCGCTGGATCTTGTCCGAATACTCCCCGGCGTTGAGCCCCCAGCGGGCCTCCGCCGCCGACTTCTCAATATAGGCCTGACAGCAGGTGCTGTCCGCACAGATGTCCGCGCCTGGGTGCTTTCCGCTCCCGCTGTTCTGGCACACCACGGTGTAGGTCCGGGCGGCGCAGGCCTGGGCCTTGAGGGCCTCCTCCTCAAAGGAGGCGGGCATCTCCGCCGCCACCACCCCCCACAGGTAGTCGGCCATGGTCAGCTCCACCACCTGCCCGTCCTCGGTCTGGAGCCGGACCGCCCGGCCGCGGTCCTTGGCCCCGGATGTGGGCAGGGGCTGGGCGGAGCTGTCGGAGCTGTCAGAGGGGGCGGCGGAGCTGTCCGGATCGCCGGGGGCGTACAGCGGTTCCCCCCGGGGGATCAGAAGGGGGAGGAAGAAAAGGCCGATGACCAGCAACAGGGCGACGGCCACCGCCCGGCGCGTCCCCCGGCCAAAGAGCCGGGGGCTGTGTTTGTCCCGTTGTTCCATGTGGACCGCCTCCCCTTCCGTGTGATGCCATCCTATGGCCGGAGGGGAGAAAATATGACTTGTCCGGCGGGGGAAAAAGAAACGCGGGGCCGCTCGAGAGGAGCGGCCCCGCGCCGGTCACAGCTTTGCTCTGGGGAGATTCCAGTGGTAGTGGGTGGCCAGACAGCGGATAAGGACCACGGAGACCAGCCCGGTGAGCATGGCCCCCATGCTCCCCAGCCAGGGCCAGAGCCCGGCGCACAGGAGAGAGCCGGCCAGCGAGGCCGAGGCGTAGACGTGTTTTTTGAAGATGTAGGGCACCTCCTGGGCCATCAGGTCCCGGAGGACGCCGCCCCCCACGCCGGTCACCGCCCCCACAAAGACCAACAGGAAAAAGGAGACGTCCCGGACCTGCTCATAGGCGATCTGGATGCCGATGACCGTGAAGGCCCCCAGCCCCAGGGCGTCCATCCAGAACAGCAGGGTGTTGTAGTGGTGGGAGTTGTGCATCAGAATATGCCGCACCCGGCGCAGGAAGAAGATGGCCGAGACGGCCAGCGCCACCAGGGCGCTGGTGGGGTCCTGAAAGGCGGAGGGAGGCGTCAGCCCCAGGATCAGATCCCGGAGGATGCCCCCGCCCACGGCGGTGGTCAGCCCCAGAATGCAGACGCCGAAGAGGTCCATCCCCTTCTTCAGCCCGATCATGGCCCCGGAGGCGGCAAAGGCCACCGTGCCCACCAGATTGACAAAAAAGATAAACGCATCCATATACACATCGCCCCTTCCGGACCAGCTTATGATACCACCGGGAAGGTGTGCCTGACAACCCCGGTGCGGAGGAAAATCGGCGGCGCGGCGGGCGCCCTTACTGCAGGTCCATCTCATCCATGGCGTGGCGCATATGGATGGCCATGGCGTGTTGTGCCCCCGCCCCGTCCCGCCGCTCCAGAAACTCCATCAGCAGGGCGTGGTCCCGGAGGGTGTCCTGGGCCAGCCGCGCCCCGTGGCCCCCGGAGGCCACGGCGGTGCCCACCGCCTGGCCGATGAGGGGGAGCAGGCGGGTCATGAACTCGTTGTGGGTGGCCCGGACGATGGCCGCGTGGAACTCCCAGTCCGCCTTTGTCCGGTCCCTCCCCGCCCGGATGCAGTCCTCCACCGCCCGGCCCCGGTCCAGGATGTCGGCCAGCTCCCGGTCGTCGGCCCGGGCGCAGGCCAGGGCGGCCGCCTGGGGCTCGAAGATGGCCCGCAACTCGAACAGGTCCCGCAACTGCCCCCGCACCCCCTCCAGGGCGCCGAAGCCGAAGTCCTCGATCTCCTCCACCCGGGCGGAGACAAAGGTGCCCCGCCCCCGGCGGACCTCCAGCACCCCCCGGGCCGCCAGGGTGCGGATGGCCTCCCGCAGGGTGGCCCGGCTCACCCCCAGCTGGGCGGACAGCTCCACCTCGTTGGGCAGCTTGTCCCCCGGCCTCAGCCGCTTCTCGGCCACGATCCTGGCGTACAGCCGCTGGGCCGTCTGCTGGGATAAATTTTCCCTCATCTGGGTCCGCCCCCTCTTGACATTGTTTTCTCTATGATATACGATATAGTCAGACAACGCAATAGTTATCAGACAACTTTTGCATTTTATGTTTCAGGAGGTTGATCCCCATGCGCTCTGACGTGGTCAAAAAAGGTATCCCCGCCGCCCCCAACCGCTCCCTGCTCTACGCCCTGGGCTACACCAAGGAGGAGCTGGAGCGCCCCCTCATCGGGGTGGTGTGCTCCTATAACGAGATCGTCCCCGGTCACATGAATCTGGACAAGATCGCCGAGGCGGTGAAGGCCGGCGTCCGGGCCGC
>CALWVW010000130.1 GCA_944385075.1 uncultured Oscillospiraceae bacterium
TACACCCGGACGCAACAGCGCACCCCGGAAAACTGGGTGTAGCTCTCGTCCTCGAAGCTGGCCGACATACTGCCGTTCAGGATCCCGTCGTGGAAGTAGTTCAATGCCCGGTCAAAGTCGCTGTGAAGTCTGATCTCATATTTTGCCATTGATACATTTCCTCCTTAAATCTGCTCCAGAAACCAACTGATCTGTGCCGCTGTCTCCTCTGGCGTCAAACAAGTGGTGTCCAGCTTCCAGGTATTCAACTTCTCATACAAAGGCAGATAGGCCACACTCCGCTCCACCACTCCGTCCCGAAGACGGAGTCCGGCCGCCATATCCCGCTCCAAACGGGCGCGCAACACTTCTGGCGAGGCCAGCAGAGAGACACACCGCACCTCCACCCCCTCCAGAGGCAGCCGGGACAAAATCGTATCAATGGTCTTCTGCTGATGTAGCACCCATCCAAAAATCACATTGTCCAGCTCTGGGCACATTAAATCCCGGGCCAGCACCGAGCAGATGTTGTCCAGCACCAGAGCTCTGGTCTCCTGCGTTATGGAATATGGACGCATGGTCCAGCACCAGTCTCCATCCAAATAGACACAGGGGGCAAGGCGCTCCATCAACACCCGGCACACAGTGCTTTTACCCACACCCATGGGCCCACCCACCAAGATCAGGCGCTTCATGGTTCCCGCTTCCTTTGAAACCGTCCGCCGGTATTGGCATGGATCACTCCCGCCGCGATCACCAGCAGATAGGCGGCGATGCCCGCCCCATACAGCCAGTCCATGTCCAGAACAGCCCCCAAGACCACGGGAACCCAGCAGGCCGCCAGGGCGAACATGAGCTTACCCATGAAGCGGCACAGGGCATTCTTATCGTACCGCTCTTTTTTCTCCCGGGGCATGGTGTTGTACCCGGCAATGAGGAAGGCCCCCTTCCCCTTGGAGAACAAAATCCCCAGCCCGATAAACAGCGCCATCACCGCCAGGTTCGCAAGCAACAGTCCCATGGTGCCCTCCTCCCCCTGCTCTTTCACACTCATTCTGCATTCTGCATTGCTCCTACCCTTTCATCATCTTTTTCAGGGCGGCCTTGATGATCTCCTCCAGGGTCAGGCTGTCCAGGTCGATCCCCTTCAGGGCCAGGTTGATCTCCCCCTGGGAGTAGCCCAGCACCGCCAGGGCGGCACTGGCCTCGGACAGCTTGTTCTCCGGGATGACAGTGACCCCGGTGCCCCCGTAGCTCTCCCCCGCCCCGCTGATGGTCTGGCCCTTGGCCAGCTTGTCCTTCAGCTCCAGGATGACCCGCTGGGCGATCTTCTTGCCGATGCCCTGGGCGCAGGTGAGGGCCTTCTCATCCCCGGTGATGATGGACAATGCCAGATTGGCGGGGGTGGAGGCGGACAGGATGGACAGCGCCGCCTTGGGGCCCACCCCGGACACCCCGATGAGGAGCTGGAACAGGTTCAGCTCCTCCTGGGTGGCGAAGCCGAACAGGTCCACCCCGTCCTCTTTGACGCTCAGGTGGGTAAAGAGCTTTCCCTTGTCACCCTTTTTCAGGGCGGACAGGGTGTAGCTGGTGGTGCGGCAGGCGTAGCCCACCCCGCCGCAGTCGATGACGGCCAGATAGGGCTCGATGTGGGCCACGGTGCCGTTCAGGTAGTAAAACATAACTGAAATCCTTTCAGACATAGAGTGGAGAGTGAAGAGTTGAGAGTGGAGAGGTCTTTTCAGACGGCAGAAGATTTTTAGGAGTACGGAATCTCTACTCTTCACTCTCAACTCTCCACTCTGACACGCGCCTTCAGCGCGTGTCGTACCGTGTCGGGTCAAACTCCCGCTCGGTGTTCAGCAGGCTGGTGGCCGCCCGGCCGTGGCAGATGGCGATGGCCAGGGCGTCGGCGGCGTCGTCGGGCCGGGGGACCTCCTTCATGTTCAACAGCCGCTGGGTCATGAGCATGACCTGCCGCTTGTCCGCCCCGCCGTAGCCCACCACCGCCTGCTTCACCTGCATGGGGGTGTACTCGAAGATGGGCACCCCCAGCTTCTCCGCCGCCAGGAGGATGACCCCCCGTCCGTGGGCCACGGCGATACCGGTGGTAATATTTTTGGTGAAGAACAGCTCCTCCACTGCCATCTCGTCCGGGTGGAAGGTGTGGATCAGCTCCTCCATGTCCCGGTCGATCTGGAGGAGCCGGTGGGACAGGGGCAGTCCCGCCGGAGTGGTGATGACCCCGTACCGGAGGAGGGTATTTTTCTGCCGCTCCGCCCGGATGACCCCAAAGCCGATGGTGGCCACCCCCGGGTCGATGCCTAAAATGACCATAAGCCCCTCCTCCGCCCATAACAATACAGAATAATTATAGCACATCTCTTTCCAGTTGGGAAGCGGGATTTCGGCGGTGCCGACAGCGGACGCGGTGAAGCGTTTTGAAGGGGCTGGCGTAGGAGGCGTGGCCAGCGGTGGCGTGGGGGCGATGCTCCCGCCGTCTTTCCCTCGTCCACCACGGCCTTCGGGCCGTACCGCCCCCCGAGGGGAAGGTCCGATACATGAGGGGCAAAGGTGACAAACAAGACGGGCGGCCACGCGGGGCCGCCCCTACGGTAGTACCGCACCGTGATCCGTCATTGCGAGGAGGGCCATGGGCCCGACGTGGCAATCCGTTTCTCCGTCAATAGAGGGACGGATTCCCACGGCCCCTCCGGGGCCTCGGAATGACGGGGCGGGCAACATTATAACGCCCGCGGGCGGCCAAAGGCCGCCCCTACGATGGTCAAACGATATCAGTAGGCGGGAGGGAGGGCAAGTTCCTCCCCTACGGTAAGACTAGGAGGGCAAATACTCCTACTCCAGGCGACGTGGCAGGGATGCCGCGCCCTTCGTCGTCGTAAGCTCCATATCCTTCGCTTCCGCTTGGCGGCGAAAGCTCCCTCATTCCGCTACTCCTCCTCTCCCCACCGAACCCGCGGCTTCCGCCGCTGGGCTTCGGCGGGGGCAGACCCCGCCCTATAGGATCACATCACGAACACCCACTGCACCACGGGGATGTGACCGGGGAGGCGCGTTTAAGCGGGTAGCACGGACCGCCCTCTGGTCATCACCGCACAGTGGCAACGGGCGGGAGAAGGGCGATGTGTCAGAGGCCACCCCGCGCCGGTACATTTGCGCCAAGCTTCCGAATCAAGCTCCCCCGTAAATGGGGGTCCGGGGGTGGACAGCATTGGCGGCCCATAAGGGCCGACGTGGCCACCCCCGGCGATCTTTTCGCCCCTTTTGGATCGCTCCAAAAGGGGCTCGCCGCCCGCTGGCGGCGAAATCCCCCCAAATCAAAAGGTACGGTACAAACCCGGCGGGAGGGCAAGCCCCTCCCCTACGGACACAAAGCGTCTAAATAGTCCGGGCAGACGGCGCGCCCAGTGGTCGCGCCCTACAGAGTTGCGCCGCCCGACACCGGCCGCACCACGGGGATGCGACCAGTGGAGGCGCGTCTCAGTGGGTAGCACGGACCGCCCTCTGGTCATCACCGCACAGTGGCAACGGGCGGGAGAAGGGCGATGCGTCAGAGGCCACCCCGCGCCGGTACATTTGCGCCGGGTTTCCGTACCAAGCTCCCCCGTAAACGGGGGTCCGGGGGACGGGCGACTAAGAGCACCACTTGGTGCTCGCCGGAGCCGTCCCCCGGCGATCTTTTCGCCCCTTTTGGATCGCTCCAAAAGGGGCTCGCCGCCGGAGCGGCGAAATCCCCCCAAATCA
>CALWVW010000131.1 GCA_944385075.1 uncultured Oscillospiraceae bacterium
CGGGCCTCCTGCTCCCAAAGCAGGCGCGCTACCAACTGCGCAACACCCCGATATGAAGTTGTGGGACTGCCCGGGCGGTTTCTCCCAAAGCAAGCGCGCTACCAACTGCGCTACACCCGGTTATGAAATTTTCCAACTGTGGTCAAATATGGGGTCAACGCTGGTTTTTGACCTCTTTTTCTAATGAGAAGTATCCTGCTTCTGATAGTGTCCCAGCGGGTTGAGGGGTTGCGTTTTTCACATCATGGATGAGAACCGCGCGCACCCAAATCACGTGCGCTACCAACTGCGCTACACCCGGATATTCGATTTTCTGCATGATACCATGCGGAGAAGGAAAAAGCAAGTTTTCCGTGTCTGTGGGCGGCGCTGTGGTCAAGCCCGGTTTTGCGGGAGTTTTTCAACCGGGGGATTTCCGCCGCAGGCTACTGTCCCAAGGGCTTCTGGGATTTTGCTTTTGGGGAAACGGATGGGGAATCTATCCACCCAAAGCAGGCGCGCTACCAACTGCGCTAATCCCGGATATTTCATTTTCTCTGTGGGCCATACCACATGGCCCCGTCTTGAACAGTATAGTATATTTTGAAAAGGATTGCAAGTATTCCCTTCTCTGTGGTATCATAGCCGCAAAGCGGCTATGATACTTTGATTGCGAGGCTTCTTCCCATCCCTGCCGGGGCAACGGAAGAAGGCGGCATATAATGCCATTCCGGTCGCACCGGCATGGTATCATGATCTCGCAACTGACGGGAGGAAATGTACCCATGAGAATGAGAAAAAAGCCCAATCTGCTCCCCCGCATGGAGCGGTGCGCCCAGCTTCTGATCCGCGACCCGGCGGCCCAGCGGGGCCGTTGGCGGGAGCTGAAGCCGGACGCCAGGGCCGTCTGGCTGGAGATCGGGTGCGGGAAGGGGAGCTTCTCGGCGGAGATGGCGGAGCGCAACCCGGACGTGCTCTACATCGCCCTGGAGCGGGTGCCGGACGCCATGGTCATCGCCATGGAGCGCTGTCAAGCGAAGGGACTTCAGAACGTCTTCTTCATTGACGGCGACGCGGCCCACCTGCGGGACTACTTCGCCCCCGGCGAGGTGGACCTGCTCTACATCAACTTCTGCGACCCCTGGCCCGGGCTGAAGCATGCCCGCCGCCGGCTGACCCACCCCCAGTTCCTGGTGCTGTACCGGGGGGTCCTTCGGGACGGAGGGGAGATCCAGTTCAAGACGGACAACCACGACCTGTTCGAGTGGTCCCTGTTCCAGTTCCCCAAGGGGGGCTATTCCCTGTCTCAGGTCACCCGGGACCTCCACGCCGGGGGAGTGCGGGGGGTCATGACCGACTACGAGGAAAAATTCTACCAGCTGGGCACCTCCATCAACCGCTGTGTGGCCACCAAGGAGCACCTGGACCCCGAGCCCGCCTTTCACCCCATCGTGGGCCCGGACCCCGACCGGGACCCCCGCCGCCCGACAGAAAATACGCCGTCCGGATCTGACTGATCCGGGCGGCGTTTTCGCTCAGTGTTTTCGCTTTTTCTTATCAAAAAAGCCTTTGATCCCGCCCTCCGTGTCCGCCGCGGGGACCTCCCCCATGGCGGCGCCGAAAGCGTGGAGCGCCTCCTTCTGCTCCGCGGTCAGCGAGGTGGGCACCTGTACCTTGACGGTGACGTACTGGTCCCCCCGTCCGCGGCCCCGGAGCTCCGGGATGCCCTTGCCCCGCAGGCGGAAGGTGGTGCCCGTCTGGGTCCCGGCGGGCAGAGTGTATTTCACCTTCCCGTCGATGGTGGGGATCTCCAGCTCCGCGCCCAGGGCCGCCTGGTAAAAGCTCACCGGTTGCTCATAGAGCACCGTGGTCCCCTCCCGGCGGAACTGGGGGTCGGGGCGGATCCGGATGGCCACCAGAAGATCTCCGGCGGGGCCGCCGTTGACGCCGGCGTTGCCCTGCCCCCGCAGGGAGACCGCCTGTCCCTCGTCGATCCCGGCCGGAATGGTGACCGTCACCCGGCTCCGCTTCCGGACCGAGCCCGCCCCGTTGCACGTCTTGCAGGGGCTGTGGATGATCTTCCCCGTGCCCCGGCACCGGGAGCAGGCGGTGGTGGTGGAGAAGGCGAAGCCGCCCGCTCCCCGCTGGATGCGGACAGTGCCGCTCCCGTGGCAGTCGGGGCAGGTCTCGGCGGTGGTGCCGGGCTCACAGCCGGAGCCGTGGCAGGTCTCGCACTGCTCTGTCCGGGTCAGCTCCAGCTCCTTGGTACAGCCGAAGGCGGCCTCCGCAAAGGAGATGGTCAGATTGGCCCGCAGGTTCTCCCCCTTCTGGGGGCTGTTGCGCCGGGCGGAGGAGCCCCCACCGAACCCGCCGAAGCCGCCTCCGAAGAAGGAGCCGAAAATGTCCCCCAGATCCAGGTCGCCCATATCGAAGCCGCCTCCGCCCCCGGCGTAATTGGGGTCCACGCCTGCGTGGCCGAACTGGTCATAGCGGGATTTTTTCTCTGGGTCGGACAGGATGCTGTAGGCCTCGTTCACCTCTTTGAACTTGGCCTCCGCCTCCTTGTCCCCGGGATTCATGTCCGGGTGGTATTTTTTGGCCAGCTTTCGGTAGGCCTTTTTGATCTCGTCCTCCGAGGCGCCCTTGCTCACGCCCAGGACCTCGTAGTAATCGCGTTTCTGTTCTGGCATAGTATCACCTCTGTTGCAGAGTTGAGAGTGGAGAGTGAAGAGTGGAGATAGGGCCTGCGGCGCATGTGACCGGAGTGAATGACCATATCTTCACTCTCCACTCTTTACTCTTCACTCTTTTTGAACAGGCGTAACGGCGCGCAGGCGGGGCGATGCCCCGCCCGCGCGGACCATAGAGTTTGATTATTTCTTGTCGTCGTCATCCACCACGGTGTAGTCCGCGTCCACCACATCGGGGCCGCTGTCGTTTCCACCGGGCTGGCCGCCCATGTTGGGGCCACCCGCCTGTTGCTGGCCGTTCTGCTGGTACAGCTTCTCGCTGACCGCGTAGAAGGCCTTGGTGAGTTCCTCGGTGGCGGCCTTGATGGCCTCGGTGTCGTTGCCCTTCAGGGTCTCCTTCAGCTTGCCCAGAGCGGACTCCACACCGGCCTTGTCGGAGGCGGGGATCTTGTCGCCCATATCCTCCAGGGTCTTCTCAGTCTGGAAGACCATCTGGTCGGCCTGGTTGCGGACGTCGGCGGCCTCCCGCTGTTTCTTGTCCTCGGCGGCGAACTGCTCGGCCTCCTTGACGGCCTTGTCGATGTCCTCCTTGGACATGTTGGTGGAGGAGGTGATGGTGATGTGCTGCTCCTTGCCGGTGCCCAGGTCCTTGGCGGACACGTTCACGATGCCGTTGGCGTCGATGTCGAAGGTGACCTCGATCTGCGGCACGCCCCGGCGGGCGGGGGCGATGCCGTCCAGGTGGAACCGGCCCAGAGTCTTGTTGTACTGGGCCATCTCCCGCTCGCCCTGGAGCACATGGACCTCCACGGAGGTCTGGTTGTCGGCGGCGGTGGTGAAGATCTGGCTCTTCTTCACAGGGATGGTGGTGTTGCGCTCGATGAGCTTGGTCATCACGCCGCCCATGGTCTCAATGCCC
The DNA here is from genome assembly GCA_944385075.1 of uncultured Oscillospiraceae bacterium. Classification (GTDB taxonomy): domain Bacteria; phylum Bacillota; class Clostridia; order Oscillospirales; family Oscillospiraceae; genus Lawsonibacter. Next base: position 3,589 of record CALWVW010000131.1, read on the forward strand.
AGGGACAGGGGGGTGACGTCCAGCAACAGCAGGTCCTTCACGTCGCC
>CALWVW010000132.1 GCA_944385075.1 uncultured Oscillospiraceae bacterium
CACCTGGGGCAGGACCGGCGCCCCCTGCTCCAGACAGGCGGGGAACCGGGGGGCGTAGGGGGGATAGCACAGGGCGGCGGCGCTCTCCGGCGGTAGAAAGGCCTCCAGGGAGAACACATACCCCAGGGAGATGGGGGAGCGGGTGAAAAAGACCTGCTCCCGCCGCAACTCCAGCTTGTCGCACAGGAAGGAGATCAGCCTGTCCTCCCGGTCCCCCTGGACCTCCAGCCGCACCGGGGCCAGGCGGGAGCGCTTTTTGATGAGCTTCCGCATGTGCTGGCGAAAGTCCTCGTCGATCTCATAGGACTCGTCCTCCGGGTCGATATCCGCGTTCCGGGTGACCGAGACGACGCAGGTGTGGGCGATGGAGAACTGCTCGAAGATCTCCCTGGCGTAATAGGTGAGCACGTCCTCCAGCAGGATGTACCGCACCCCCTGCTCCTCCAGCCGGAAATAGGCCGGCAGTCCCCCGGGGAGGGGGAGGAGGCCGAAGGACTCCTCCCCGCCCTGGCGCAGGCTGAGGGCCAGGGCCAGCCGCTTGTTGGGCAGGTGGGGGAAGGGGTGGTGCAGGTCCACCACCAGGGGGGAGAGGACGGGCCGCACCTGCTCCCGGAACCAGCGGTCCACCTGCTTTTTCTCCCGGCTGTCCAGCTCCTCCATGGTCAGCCGGCACACGTTGCAGGAGCGCAACCGGCTCTCCAGCTGGGCGACGACCTTGTCCCTCTGTTTGTAGAGGGCGGGGACGGCCTTGAAGATGGACTGGAGCTGTTGGGCGGGGGTGAGGCCGCTCTTGTTGTCCACGTGCTCCTCCTTCACCAGGGACATATCGGTGATGGAGCCCACCCGGACCATGAAGAACTCGTCCAGGTTGCTGGTGAAGATGGCGGCGAATTTCAGCCGCTCCATCAGGGGGACGGACTCGTCCCGGGCCTCGTCCAGCACCCGCTGGTCGAATTTGAGCCAGGAGAGCTCCCGCTCCTGGGTGTATCTGGTGTCCGGCATATTGCTCATTGGGCCGTCCCTCCCAGCACCCGGTCCTGGAGATAGCCCTCCCGGACGCCACAGCGGCTGACGGCGATGTCCTCCAGCTGATAGGCCCGGGCCACGGTGTCCAGCACCAGCAGTCCGGGGATCAGGGTGTGGACCCGGTCGGGCACCGCCTTGAGGAGCAGGTGCAGGTCCTCCCGGCTGGGCTCCTTCAGCCGCTTGACCAGTTGCCGCAACTCCCGGGCGGACAGCACGTGGCACTCCCGGGGCCGCTGGAACAGGAGATTGGCCACCTTGCAGGCGGCCCGGGCGGTGCCGCCCACGCCGCAGGCGTGGCGAATGGCGGGGGGCTGGGGCACGTGGCGCTCCAGCTGTTCCCGGATCTGTCCCCGGATGGCCCGGCGCTCCTCCCGGGTGGGGTGGAGCCGGGAGACATACCGGCTGAACAGGGACAGGGAGCCCAGGGAGAGGGAGCAGGAGGACAGGATATCCCCCCGCCGGTACTCCACCAGCTCGGTGGAGCCGCCCCCCAGGTCGATGAGCAGGCCCTCCTCCGGGCCGTTCCCCTGGACGGCCCCCAGGAAGGACAGCCGCCCCTCCTCGGTGCCGGACAGCACGTCCACGGACAGGCCGGTGGTCTCCTGGATCTGGGTGACCGCCTCCGCCGTGTTGGACACGTTGCGGAGCGAGGCGGTGGCGAACACCCGGAGCCGGGGGAAGCGCAGGTTGTCCATCAGGGTCCGGTACTCCTCCAGCACGTCGCAGGCCACCCGGATCCCCTGGGGGGACATCTCCCCATCCACCACGTAGTCGGCCAGCCCCGCGGTGACTTTTCGGTTCATCAGAAGCTGGGCCCTGCCGTCCTCGCACTGGTAGATAGACAGGCGGATGGTGTTGGAGCCCAGATCCACGATTCCACAGATCATAATTGTTTTCCTCCGATCGCGATCCTGATTCTTAGTTTCCCCCGACAGGCACAAAATATGGGCGCGGGAGGCGGGGGAAACCGCCCGCACCCTGTCGGATCCTGTCTCCATGATAGGGGATCACTGTGAAATGTAGGGGCGCATTTGTGTTAAAGTCAGGTAAAATCGCGCCGGTCGCGGAGAATGGCCAGCGCCTCCGGGGCCAGATACAGCAGGGCCAGCAGATTGGGGAGGGCCATCAGGGCGTTGCACAGGTCCACCAGGAGCCAGACGGCCTCCGCCTCCCACACCGCCCCGGCCAGGGCGCACAGGAGAAAGACCGCCCGGTAGAGGGGGAGGAGCCGCCCCCCGCCGCACAGGTACTCCAGACACTGCTGGCCGTAGTAGCTCCAGCCCAGGATGGAGGAGAAGGCGAACAGGAGCAGGGACAGGGCCACCACCCCCTCTCCGGCGGGTCCCAGGACGCTGGCAAAGGCGGCGGCGGTGAGGGGGGCGCCGGTGAGGGCGCCGGTGAGGGCGCCGGGGGCGGCCGGGTCCCACACCCCGCTGACCAGGATGGTCAGGGCGGTGACGGTGCAGACCAGCAGGGTGGAGAGAAAGACCTCGAAGATGCCCCACATCCCCTGGCGGGCCGGGTGGTCCACGGCGGCGGCGCCGTGGGCCATGGCGGAGGTGCCCAGCCCTGCCTCGTTGGTGAACACCCCCCGGGCCACCCCGTACCGCAGGGCGGAGGCCACGGTCCAGCCTGCCCCGCCTCCCAGGGCGGCGGCCGGGTCGAGGGCGCAGGTGAAAATAAGGGACAGGGCCTCCGGGATGGCCGGGGCCCGGGCGAGCAACACGGCGGCGCCGCTCCCCAGATAGAGCAGGGCCATGGCCGGGACCAGGGCGGAGGACACCCGGGCGATGCGCCCGATGCCCCCCAGCATCACCAGCCCGGCCAGCAGGGCGGTGACCAGCCCCACCGGCAGGCGGGGGAGGTGGAAGGCGGCCTCCAGGGCGGCGGCGATGGAGGAGGACTGGACCAGGTCGCCCCCCGCCAGGGTGGCGGGGAGACCGGCCAGGGCGAAGCAGGCGGCCAGCCGGGGGGCGCCCACCCCGTCCCGCAGGTAGTACATGGGGCCGCCCCGGAGGGCCCCGCCGGCGCCGGGGCGCTGATAGCGGACGGCCAGGAGCTTCTCCCCGCAGGAGGTCATCATCCCCAGAAGGGCGGACACCCACATCCAGAGGATGGCCCCCGGTCCCCCCAGGGTCAGGGCGGTGGCCACCCCGGCGATGGACCCCGTCCCCATGGTGGAGGCCAGGGCGGTGGCCAGGGCCTGGAGGGAGGAGAGACCGTTCCGCCCCCCGCGCCTGGGGCGAGAGAGGGAGCCCACCGTGGCCCGCCACCAGCGCCGCCACCCGAACAGCTGGAAGAAGCCGGAGCCGGCGGAGTACACCAGCCCGGTGAGCAGGAACAGACCCAACAGCCAGGGGCACCACAGGACGCCGGCCACCCGGGACAAAAAAGCCACCGCACATCACCTCAGTGAGGGATATGCGGCGGCAGGGCGGGATAGTCCGAAAAACAGAGGAGCCGCCCCGGAGGGCGGCCCCTGAACATTACAGGACCTTGGAGAGAAACAGCTGGGTACGGGGGTTCTGGGGGTGGTCGAAGAAGGCGTGGGGCTCGTTCTCCTCCAGGATGTGGCCCTCGTCCATGAACAGGAC
>CALWVW010000133.1 GCA_944385075.1 uncultured Oscillospiraceae bacterium
AACCGGTCGAACAGGGCGGCGGTGCGGGAGTAGGTGTGGGGCTGGAAGGCGCAGACGATCCGCCGGTAGCCCAGGGTCCGGGCCATGGTCAGCAGGGCGTGGAGCTCGTCGGGGTGGTGGGCGTAGTCGTCGTACACGTCGGCCCCGTGGAAGGTCCCCTTCTTCTCGAACCGGCGGCCCGCCCCGGTGAAGGCGGCCAGCCCCTCCTCCACGGCAGAGCCGGGCACCCCCAGCACCCAGGCGGCGCAGGCGGCGGCCAGGGCGTTGGACACGTTGTGCCCGCCCCCCACCCGCAGGGAGACGTGGGCGTACCGCTCCCCGTGGATCAGGATGTCAAAGGTGGGCAGGCCCCGCTCCCAGGTGAGGTGGGCCACCGTGCCGTCGGCAGTGGGATCGGTCACACTGAACCGGAACAGCCGCCGGCCGCAACCCTCCACCGCCTGTACGGCGTGGGGGTTGTCGCCGTTGACCACCACCCTGCCCCCGTCCTCCGGCACCAGCTGGGCGAAGGCCCGGAAGGAGTTCTGGATGTCGGCCAGGTCCTGAAAAAAGTCCAGGTGGTCCTCCTCCACGTTGAGGATGACCGCCACCGTGGGGCAGAAGGACAAAAAGGAGTTGCAGTACTCGCAGGACTCGGCGATGATGGTGTCCCCATGGCCCACCCGGTGGCCCGCCCCCAGGATGGGCAGGAAGCCCCCGATCGTCACCGAGGGGTCCCGGCCGGCGGCCAGGAAGATGTGGGTGCACATGGAGGTGGTGGTGGTCTTGCCGTGGGTGCCCGCCACGCACAGGGCGTTTTCATAGTGGGACATGAGGGCCCCCCAGGCCTGGGCCCGTTCAAACACCGGGATGCCCGCCGCCCGGGCGGCGGCGATCTCCGGGTTGTCGTCGTGGACGGCGGCGGTGCGGATGACACAGCCCGCCCCGGCCACGTTCTCCCCCCGGTGGCCGATGGCCACCGGGATGCCCAGGGACCGGAGGCGGTCCACCGCCGGGCCCTCGCGCATATCGGAGCCGGTGACCTCCAGCCCCCTGCCCTTCAGCACCTCGGCCAGCTGGGCCATGGACACCCCGCCGATGCCCACCAGGTGGACGCTCGCCCCCGGCTTGATGTAAGTTTGGATCTTCTGCTCCATCACACTCTCTCCCCCTTCGCCCTCTCCCCCATGCTATGCGGAGGGGGGCGGGCGCGTCTCTATCTTATCCAGTGGGGCCGGCCGGTAAACCGTCTATTTTCCCACCGCCCGGTCGTACAGCTCGTTCCGGGACAGGCCCAGCTCTTTGGCCGCCCGCTTCACCGCGTCCCGGAGGGACAGGCCCTCCTCCCGGAGCCGCTCCACCAGCAACAGGCCGTCCTCCAGGTCGGCGGGCGCCTCCTCCCGGGGCTCCGCCCCCCGGACCACCAGCACGAACTCCCCCCTGGGGGGCTCGTCCCGGTATCTCTCCGCCGCCGCCCCCAGGGTGGTGCGGACCACCTCCTCGTGGAGCTTGGTCAGCTCCCGGCACAGGGAGACGGGCCGGTCGGGGCCCAGGGTGTCCGCCAGATCCCGGAGGGTGGCGGCCAGCTTGTGGGGGGCCTCGTAGAAGATCAGGGTCCGCTCCTCCCCCCGGAGCTGTTCCAGCCGGGCGCGGCGGTTCTTCTTGTTCATGGGCAGAAAGCCCTCGAAGGTGAACCGCCCGGTGGGCTGGCCGGAGACGGCCAGGGCGGTGACCAGGGCGCAGGGGCCCGGGACGGCCACCACCGGGATGTCCAGCCGGACGCACCGGGCCACCAGCTCCTCCCCCGGGTCGGAGATGGCGGGGGTGCCCGCGTCGGTGACCAGGGCGCAGTTCTCCCCGGCCAGCAGGCGGTCGGCCACCACCCCGCCCATATCCTGGCAGTTGTGCCGGTGGTAGGGCACCATGGGCTTTTTGATCCCCAGGTGGTTGAGGAGCTTCACCGTCACCCGGGTGTCCTCGGCGGCGATGAAATCCGCCCCGGACAGTGTGTCCGCCATCCGCTGGGAGATGTCCCCCAGATTGCCGATGGGGGTGGGCACCAGATAGAGTGTCCCGCTCATCGTCCTCTCCCTCCCCGGGCCGCGCCCGAAAGTTTTCAAAATATTATAGCACAATCTTCCCGTTTATGGTATCCTTTTCTCGATATTTTGCGCGCCGGGGCGGCCAAGCTCCGGCGGCGGGCGGAAAAAAGGAGGGATCGCCGTGGGGCGGGAACAGCTGGGGCCCTATACCCTGTCGTGGCCGGAGGGGGTGTTCCCCCTGGGGGGCGACGCCCTGGCCCTGGGGGAGTTCGCCACCGTCAGGCCCCGGTGGCGGGTGTGCGACCTGGGGACCGGGAGCGGGGCGCTCCTCCTGTTGCTGGCCCGGCGGGCCCCGGACCTGCAACTGGCCGGGGTGGAGGCCGACCCCCTGGCCGCCCGGACCGCCCGGGACAACCTGGCGGCCAACGGCCTGCCGGGGGAGATCGCCCTGGGGGACTGGCGGGAGGGACCCCTCCCCGCCGGGGCCTTTGACCTGGTGGTGTCCAACCCGCCCTACTTCCCCCCGGACAGCGGGAGGGGGGACGACCCCGCCCGGATGGAGCTCCGCGGGGGGCTGGAGGAGCTGTGCGCCGCCGCCCGGCGGCTGTTGCGCAACGGGGGGCGGTTCGCCCTGTGCCACCGGCCGGAGCGGCTGTGCGACGTGCTGTGCGCCCTGCGGGCCCAGGGGCTGGAGCCCAAGCGGGTCAAACTGCTCTCCCACTCCCCCGGCCACCCCCCCTCCCTCCTTCTGGCCGAGGGGGTCCGGCAGGGCAGACCCGGGCTCACGGTGGAGCTCTGAGCCGGGCCCGATCATCCGCCGCCAAAAGGGCGCCTCCGGCTGTGCCGGGGGCGCCCTTTGTTGTGATGTCGCTATACATATGATCCGCCCCGCGGGGCCCGCCGCACCACGGGGGAGCACCAATGGAGGCGCGTCCGAAACGGGTAGCACGGACAGCCCTCCGATTTTGCCGCACAGTGGCAACGGGCGGGAGGACGGCGATGCGTCAGAGGCCACCCCGCGCCGGTACGTTTGTGCCGGGTTTTCGAACCAAGCTCTCTCGTAAACGGGGTCCGGGGTGCAGTGACTATGGACAGGCCACATCCATTTTGATATGGATGTGGCCTGTCCATCGGAGCAAACCCCGGCGATCTTTTCGCCCCTTTTGGATCGCTCCAAAAGGGGCTCGCCGCCGGGGCGGCGAAATGCCCCCCAATCAAATGGTACAGCACAAACCCGGCGGGAGGGGCAAGCCCCTCCCCTACGGATGCAAAGTGTCTAAATAGTCCGGGTGGGCGGCGCGCCCAGTGGTCGCGCCCCACGCAAATGGTCATTGTTGCCTGTCCTGCCCGCCGCACCACGGGGGAGCACCAGGGGAGGCGCGTCTAAGCGGGTAGCACAGACAGCTCTCCGGTCTTGCCGCACAGTGGCAACGGGCGGGAGAAGGGCGAGGCGTCAGAGGCCACCCCGCGCCGGTACAGTTGCGCCGGGTTTTCGTACCAAGCTCTCCCGTAAACGGGGTCCGGGGTGCAGTGACTATGGACAGGCCACATCCATTTTGATATGGATGTGGCCTGTCCATCGGAG
>CALWVW010000134.1 GCA_944385075.1 uncultured Oscillospiraceae bacterium
CCGAGCAGGGACAGGAGCCTGAGCAGGAGCAAGAGCCTGAACAGGTGCAGGAACCCGAGCAGGAGCAGGAGCCCGAGCAGGGACAGGAGCCTGAGCAGGAGCAGGAGCCTGAGCAGGAGCAGGAGCCCGAGCAGGGACAGAAGCCCGAGCAGGGACAGGAGCCTGAGCAGGAGCAAGAGCCTGAACAGGTGCAGGAACCCGAGCAGGAGCAGGAGCCCGAGACCGACACCGGCCTGCCCGTGGGCGACCCCTCCGCCGACCTGGAGGCCGCCCTGGCCCTGTGGGTCCGGAACACCGCCCGGAGCGGCGGCAATAAGACCCTGGTGCTCGATCAGGACTACAAGCTGACCTACCGGTACACCCCCTTTGAGGGCGATATCGAAACAGGCACTTACACCACGGATGTCCTTGCGGACACCCCGGAGGCGGGCCTCTACGAGGTGTATGCCACCGGAATTGGCGACTACGAGGATGCCAAGGGCTACTTCGTGTTCCTGGTCCAGAAGCGGGATCTGGCCGACGTGGACTTCACTGTGAGCGGGACCTACCCCTGGACCGGAAGCCCGGTGAAGCCGGAGATCGAAAAGATCAGCGGCAAGTTCCGGGGTGAGACTCTGGAGCCGGGAGATGACTTCAAGATCGCCGACTACCTGAACAACACCAACGCCGGAGAGGCCCAGGTGGTCCTCCAGGGCAAGGGCAACGACTTCACCGGCATCAACCTGGCCGAGTTCACCATCGAAGGGATCGACCTGGCGAGTGCTTTCCAAGTGGAGGACATCCCCGACCAGACCTACACCGGCGAGCCCATCCGGCCCGACGTGGTGGTGACCGACAAGGTGACGGGAGCGGTGCTGACCCCCAACCAGGACTACACGGTCACCTACCAGGACAACATCCAGCCCGGCACCGCCACCGCCATCATCACCGGCATGGGCGGCTACACCGGGACCATCCAGAAGGAGTTCCGGATCATCGGCACCGGCGGCGAGACCTATGCGCTCGACCTGACGGTGGAAAACAAGAGCTGGACCTACGACGGCAAGGCCAACGCCGGGTCCATCACGGTGACCTACGACGGAAAGGTGCTGGCCATTGGACAGGACTACACCCTGACCATCTCCAAGGACGGCGGGACGGCCGTGGAGTACACCTCGGAGGATGCGGCCATCCAGGCCATGGTGGCCCCCGGCACCTACAGGGTGACCGCCACCGGAGCCGGGTCCATCTCCAAGGACCTGACGGACACGGAGACCGTGACCATCTACCAGAAGAAGCCCACGGTCACCGTCACCGTCAGCCCCGACACCCTGAGCGGCGGCGGCACGGTGAAGTTGCGGGTGGAGGTGTCGCCCGACGGCATCGACCTGGTGGGCGGTCAGCTGACCGTCACCCGGGGCGGGAGCGCCTACGGCACCGTCCCCCTGACCGATGAGGGCGGCGGCGTGTACACCGGCACCTTCAGCGCCCCCAACGCCAGCGCCACCTACCGCTTCACCGCCACCACCCAGGCCACCGGCGAGTACCAGAGCGTGACCGCCTCTGACACCCTGACCGTCAGCCGCACCGGCGGCGGTGGCGGGCACACCGGCGGCGGAGGCGGCGGCGGAGACGACGACGATGACGACCGCCCCGAGCGGCCGGATGAGGGGGATCCCTCCATCACCGGCGTGTCCGGCTGGCTGAACACCGAGGACCACGACGCCTTCCTCAGCGGCTACAGCGACGGGAGCTTCCGGCCCGACGCCAACATGACCCGGGCGGAGGTGGCCCAGATGTTCTACGGCCTGCTGTTGGATCAGGACGTGACCATCACCGTGCGCTTTGCCGATGTATCCGACGATGCGTGGTATGCCAAAGCGGTCAATACCCTGGCCTCGCTGGGGCTGGTGTCCGGCTACAGCGACGGGACCTTCCAGCCCAACCGGACCATCACCCGGGCGGAGTTCACCGCCATCGCCATGGGCTTTGCCGAGCCCGTGGACGGGGAGGCACGGGCCTTCCGGGACGTCCGGCCCGGCGCGTGGTACTATGACGCGGTGACCGGCGCGGCCGGCTACGGCTGGATCAGCGGCTACAGCGACGGGACCTTCCGGCCGGAGAAGACCATCACCCGGGCGGAGGTCACGGCCATCACCAACCAGATGCTGGGGCGGGCCGCGGACCAGTCCTATGTGAACGGCCACCTGCTGGAGATCCGGCAGTTCCGGGATCTGGGCATCCCCCACTGGGCCTTCTACTCCATCATGGAGGCCACCAACGACCACGACTACCGCATGTCCGGCGGCGAGGAGCGCTGGCGGTAGGCCCAAATCAGCGCGGCACAGCGCCGCGGACAGAAAACCGCCCCCGGCTGACTGGTTCAGCCGGGGGCGGCGCTGTATGGCGGGAGGGGATCAGACGGAGTTGAGGAACTCCTGGACAAAGTGCAGGGTGGCCCCCAGGGGGACGGCGTGACTGCGCAGGATGCCCAGTTGCAGATAGTCCGCCCGCCGCTCGAAGGGGTCGTTGGCGGCGGCGTACTCCCGCAGGAGGGGGAGGTAGGGGTCCAGGTACTGGCTCATGAAGCCGCCCAGGACCACGTTGCAGTCCAGCACCATGCGCAGGTTGCTGGCCCCGATGGCCAGATGGAACAGCATGTCCTTCCAGAGGGCGGCGTACTCCGGGTTGCCCCGGCCGACCCCCTCGAAGAACTCCTTCAGAGAGACGCCGAAGGTGTTCCGGATGCGCCAGTCGGAGCAGTAGGCCTCCAGACAGCCCCACTTGCCGCAGGCGCAGGGCAGGCCGCCGGGCTCCACGCACAGGTGGCCGAACTCGGCGCTGCGCCGGTTCTCGCCGCCGTAGACGGCCCCGCCGGTGATGATGGCGCCGCCCACCCCGTTCTCCAGGGAGAGGTAGGCCATGTTCTCCCGGTCCCCCCGCATGAACCACTCGGCGTAGCCGCTGCAGTTGGCGTCGTTTTCCACATAGGTGGGGTAGGGGATCCGGCGGGTGAGGCCGGACAGCTCCACGTCCCGCAGGTGTATGGTGGGGGCGTACAGCAGGCGCGTCCCCTCCGGGTCGGTGACGCCGGGCAGGGCGATGCACACCCCCAACAGCCGCCCCCGCGGGATGTGGCACTCGTCCAGAAAGCGCTCCAGCTCCCGGGCCACCATGCCCCCCAGCTCATCCATGTCAAAGCGGGCGGTGTGGGGCACCTTGTGATAGGCGATCTCGTTCAGGCGCAGGTCGGCGGCGGAAAAGCGCAACCGGTCCTCGGTGATGGCCACTCCCACCGCCACCCGGGCGTCGGGCACGATCTCCAGCCCGCTGGCCTTCCGGCCGCCGGTGGACTGGCTCTCCCCCGAGTAGCGGACCAGCCCGTCGGCGATGAGCTCGTCCAGATTCTGATAGATGGTGGGCAGACTCAGCCCCAGGGACTGGGCCAGGGTCTGCCTGGAGCAGAAGCCCCTGGTGTCGTACAGACAGTGGTAGATGTTGCTGCGGGTCTGCCGCCGGCGCTCTGACGCCGTGATCTCAATGGATGCCAAAATGACGCCTCGATTTCTCCCCGTGGGGGCTTTCTCCGG
>CALWVW010000135.1 GCA_944385075.1 uncultured Oscillospiraceae bacterium
CTGGAGCAGTACACCGGGAAACAGGTCGTCCGCGCCCCCTACCCCGGGATCATGGGGGCCATCGGCGCCGCCCTGCTCACCCGGGAGCGGACGGCGGGGCGGCCCAGGACCTTCATCGGTCTGGACGCTTTGGAGGACTTCACCTACACCCAGGAGGCCAACTCCCCCTGCCCCTTCTGCGGCAACCACTGCAAGCGCACCATCATCACCTTCTCCAACGGCCGCTCCTGGGTGACCAACAACCGCTGCGAGCGGGGCGAGATTTTGGGCGACCCCCACGACGCGGCGGTACAGGTGCGCCTGCGGGAGAAGAACCAGGAGCGGGCGCAGGTGCCCAACCTGTTCCGCCTGCGGGAGAAGCTCCTGTTCCAGGAGTACCCCTGCCCCGCGCCCGCGGGCCTGCGGGGCACCGTCATCGGCATCCCCCGGGTGCTGTCCTTCTGGGACACCATGCCCTTCTGGTCCACCTTCTTCCGGGCCCTGGGGTTCCAGGTGCGCCTGTCCGCCCCCAGCACCCGAAAGCTGTATGAGAGCGGCCTGTCCGCCGTCACCTCGGACACCGTCTGCTTCCCGGCCAAGCTGGTCCACGGGCACATCCGGAACCTGGTGAGCCAGGGGGTGGACCGGATCTTCATGCCCTCGGTGACCACGGTGCCGCCGGAGAACCCCTCCAAGACCAGCGAGTCCATGTGCGCGGTGGTCAAGGGCTACCCCCTGGTCATCCGCAACTCGGACAACCCGGAGCGCCGGTGGGGCGTCCCCTTTGACGCCCCCCTCTTCCACTGGTACACCGACGCCGACCGGCTGGACCAGCTGTCCCGCTATATGGAGGACACCTTCCACATCCCCGCCCAGGAGACCCGGGCCGCCATCCAGGCCGGCGACGCCGCCCAGCGGAGCTTCCGCGCCCAACTGCTCCAGGCGGGGGAGGAGGTCCTGCGACAGGCGGGGGAGCGGGGCACCTACGCCGTGGTGCTGGCCGCCCGGCCCTATCAGACCGACGCCCTGGTCAACCACGACCTGCCCGACCTGTTCACCAGCCTGGGCATCCCCGTGCTGACGGTGGACTCCCTCCCCCACACCAACCAGGTGGACCTGAGCCGGAGCACCCTGGACATCGTCAACAACTACCACGCCCGGATGCTGTCCTCCGCCATCCTGGCCGCCCGGGACCCCCGGCTGGAGTACGTCCAGATCGTCAGCTTCGGCTGTGGGCACGACGCCTATCTCTCCGACGAGATCGTCCGCCTGATGGGGGAGATCTCGGGCAAGACCCCCCTGGTCCTCAAGCTGGACGAGAGCGACATCCAGGGGCCGCTGCGCATCCGGGTGCGCTCCTTTGTGGACACCCTGGCCATGCGCCGGGCACAGGAGAACGCCCGCCCGGCCCGGGAGCTGGCCGACCCCTATCCGGTGAAATTCACCCGCCGGGACCGGCGGGAGCGGGTGGTGCTGGTGCCCAACACCTCCCACGCCTTCTGCCGGGTCATGTCGGCGGCCATGAAGAAGCAGGGCCTGCGCACCGAGCCCCTCCCCGTGGGCCGGGAGGAGGCCATCCGCCTGGGCAAGAAGTATGTCCACAACGACATCTGCTTCCCCGCCCAGGTGGTCATCGGCGAGGCCCTGGCCGCTCTGAGCAGCGGGAAGTACGATCTGGACCACGTGGCGGTGGCCATGGCCAAATACGTGGGGGACTGCCGCCTGACCCACTACGGCGCCCTGTTGCGCAAGGCGCTGGACGACGCCGGCTTCGCCCAGGTCCCCATCCTCACCAACGACGACAAGGACAGCCACCACCAGCACCCGGGCTATAAGATGGATCTGGCCGCCTCCCTGCGCATCGCCTTCGCCCTGCCCATGATCGACGCGCTGGAGGAGCTCCTGCGGAAGATCCGGCCCTATGAGCTGGTGCCGGGGAGCGCCGGGCGGGCCTTTGACCAGGCCCTGGACCTGGTGGTGGACGGGCTGGAGCGCCACGGCATCCGGGGGGCCCAGCGGGGCTTCCGCCGGGCCATCCAGCTGATGCGCGGCGTGGAGTACGACCGCTCTCACCCCCGGCCCACGGTGCTCATCGTGGGGGAGTACCTTCTGAACTTCCACCCGGGGGCCAACCACGACATCGAGGCCTATCTGGAGAAAAACGGCTTTGAGGTCATCGAGGCCCGCATGACCGACGTGATCCGCAAGCTCTATTTCTACAAGGACGCCCAGATCCGGGAGTACCACGTCCACAAGCCGGTGGCGGAGAAGGCCTGGTACGCCACGGCGGACGCCGTCTTCGAGGCGGCCCACGCCATGACCGACCGCATCGCCCGGGAGCACCCCCTGTACCACCGGGCGGTCCGCCTGCCCGAGCTGGTGCGGGCCAGCGACCCCATCATCCACCACACCTTCGACGCCGGCGAGGGGGTGCTCATCCCCGGCGAGATCCTCCACCACGCCGCCCAGGGCTGTCGGGCCTTTGTGATCCTGCAGCCCTTCGGCTGTCTGCCCAACCACGTGGTGGGCCGGGGGGTGGCCAAGCGGCTGAAGGAGCTCTACCCCGACGCCCAGATCCTCCCCCTGGACTACGACCCGGACGTGAGCTTTGCCAATCTGGAAAACCGGCTCCAGATGCTGGTGATGAACATGAAGGCCGCCCAGGCGGAGGTGCAGGCCCCGCCCGCCCCGCCCGCCGCCATGGCAAAGGCCATGTGAACGCCCCAAAAAAGATACAGCCGCCCGGCCACCGTTCTCGGTGGCCGGGCGGCCTTTTTCCTTGTTCAGATCGCCGGCATCTCTCCGGCCCGCGCCCGCTCCTTGAGCACGCGCAGAATATTCTTCTGGGCCGGGAGCCGCTCGAAGGGGCGGTAGCGCCCCTGATAGCTCTGCAACAGCCCCCGGGCACAGGCGGGGGACAGCTGCCGCACCAGCGGCTCGGTCAGCCCCTGGACCGCCAGGAACATCCAGTAGATCACCCGGTCGTCCCGGTAGCGGGCGGGGATCTCATAGATGAAGTCCAGAAGCTCCACCAGCTCCTCCTCCGGCAGTCCCTCCCGGGCCACCGCCTGGAGCCGCTCCCGCAGGGCGTCAATAAACCGGTCGTTGCAGGAGTCCGCGGCGGGGCCGCCGCCCATCCCCAGCAGGCCGCCGGTGACCCGGCTGCTCTGCCGCAGGGCGCCGATCCGCTCCTCGTACTCCCGATAGACCTGTCTGACCTCCTCCAGCTCCGTCATCGAACGCGCCCCCTACGCGAAGGGATTCTCCGTGGGGTAGGGCAGGCTCTTGGGCTGGTTATAGGCGATGTCCTGCACGCCCAGCATCTTCATGACCTCGAACAGGGCCTTGCCGTAGTGGCCGAAGGCCACCGCCCCGTGGTGGGGGTAGCGCTTCTCCAGCAACACGTGGCGGTAGAAGCGGCCCATCTCCGGGATGGCGAAGACGCCGATGCCGCCGAAGGAGCGGGTCTTGACGGGCA
>CALWVW010000136.1 GCA_944385075.1 uncultured Oscillospiraceae bacterium
CGTGGAGCAGGTGAAGGGAATCGAACCCTCGTGTTCAGCTTGGGAAGCTGACATTCTGCCATTGAACTACACCTGCGCGTTTAAGCTTTTATACTATACCATACTCCCGGCCATTTTGCAAGCAGAAATTTGTCGGGCCCTCCACTTTTCTTCGGGAGGGCCGCTCCGCTCACACCACCTGGCCCCCCGGCTGGACCGAGTCGATCATGAAGAAGGTATAGGTGCCGGTGGCCACCACCTTGCCCTTGGTGTCGGTCATGACCAGCTGGACCACGGAGAGCTTCCGCCCCAGCTTCTTCGGGGTGGCCTCGCAAAAGATCTTCTCCCCATAGGCGGGCCGGAGAAATTCCAGGGTGCTGGAGGCGGTGACGCAGTTCCCCCCGGTGGAGCAGGCACAGCATCCGCCCACCGTGTCCGCCAGGGTGGCCAGCGCCCCGCCGTGGATCATCCCGTGGGGATTGACGGAGTTGGGGCCCGCCCGCAATTCTCCCCGGGCCAGTCCCGGCTCCACGTGGGTGACCAGGATACCGTTCTCATAGGAGAACTGGTGCGGCGTATTGACAACATCCAGTATGGGGTGCTTTTTGGGGTCCATGTCCTGTTCCTCCTTGTCCCGGAAACATCCCGCATTGTACCACACTTCCCCCTTTCTGGCAAGGGGGCCCTTCCAAATTCCTCTCCGGCGCATAGAATGGGACAGCACACCCCATATCAAGCTCAGGAGGACGACCCCCATGGAACAACGAACCGACTTTTCCCCCCTGCAGGGGCAGGGGATAGACCCCGATACATTCCGCCGCGTCTGGGAGCGGGTCATGCCCGACCAGAGCCGGAGCCCCCTGTCCGTAGATCCCCCCGGCCCGGCCCTCTCCGCCCCGGAGGCCTCCGTCCCCGCCCGGCCCTCCCCCCGGCCCGAGACCGGGGCCGAGACCGGAGCCGAGACCGGAGCCGCCGCCTCTCTCCCTCCCGTCCCCGCCTGCTCCGTCCCCGCTTGCTCCGTCCCCACCTGCTCTGTCCCCACCTGTCCCGCCCCCCGGCCCGAGGAGGGGGAGGGCAACCTCTCCGGCCCCTGTCTGGGGGAGGCGGCGCGCCCCTCCACCGGACAGCTGGAGGAGCTGATGGCCCTGGCCCGGGAGGGGGCCGCCGCCGGGCGCGCCCTGGCCAACCGGGCCACCGGCTCCGGCCAGCGGACGCTGGCCGCCCTGGCCGCCGACCACCGGCGCGCCCTCCGCCAGCTGTCCGCCGCCTACTTTCTCATCACCGGCCGGCGCTATCAGCCCCCCCGCCCCACGCCGGCTCTCTCCCCCTCCCTCCCCCTGGCCCTGCGGCAACAGTTCCGGTGGGAACAGCGCTGGGAGCAGACCAACCTGCGGGCGGCCCGGGACACCGGCGACCCCTGCCTCCGGGCCCTCTTCACCGGCCTGGCCCGGGAGGGGGCCCTCCACGCCTCCGCCATCCGGGCCCTGCTGGAGCAGATGTGACCCCTTGACGGCGCCCCCTCCCTGGGGTACACTGGGGAAAACCGGCCGGCACGGCGAAAGGGAGGCTCTCCATGCTCCAGACCATCTCCTACCCCTCCTGCGACGGGGTCCATACCATCCACGCGGTCCAGTGGCTCCCGGAGGGGGAGCTCCGGGGCGTCATCCAGATCGTCCACGGCGTGGCGGAATATGTGGAGCGCTACGCCCCGCTGGCCCACTACCTGACGGAGCGCGGCTATGTGGTCTGCGGGGAGGACCACCTGGGTCACGGGCACACCGCCGCCGGGCAATTCGGCTACTTCGCCCCCAGGGGCGGGTGGGACCTGGTGGCCCGGGACATCCGCCAGCTCCGGGTGCTCCAGGGGGAGCGCCACCCCGGCCTGCCCTATGTGATGCTGGGGCACTCCATGGGCTCCTTCCTCACCCGGACCTATCTGATCCGCTGGCCGGGCACCCTGGACGGGGCCGTCCTGTCCGGGACCGGCCAGGAGCCCGCCCCCCTGGTGGCGCTGGGGCGGCTTCTGGCGGGCGGCCTGTGCGCCCTGCGGGGGCCGGAGTACGTCAGCGATCTGGTCTATCAGCTCTCTCTGGGGGCCTATAACCGGGCCTTCCGGCCCAACCGCACCACCGCCGACTGGCTCAGCCGGGACGAGGGGGCGGTGGACGCCAATCTCCGCGACCCCCTGTGCGCCTTCCGGCCCACCGTCTCCATGTTCCGGGACATGATGACCGGCCTGCGGTTCATCGCCCGCCGGGACAATCTGGCCCGCATGGACCGGGCCACCCCCGTCTACTTCCTGTCCGGCGACCGGGACCCGGTGGGCTCCATGGGGGCCGGCGTGAAAAAGGTGGCGGGGATGTTCCGGGCCGCCGGCTGTGGCGACGTGACCCTCAAGCTGTACCCCGGCGGCCGCCACGAGATGTTCAACGAGATCAACCGGCAGGAGGTCATGGACGACCTGCTGGCCTGGCTGCAGTCCAGAGGCCTGTGACAGAAACCGAACAGGGAGAGGGGGCGCGCCCTTCCGGCGCGCCCCCTCTCCCTGTGCTCTCAGAAGCGGAGATCCAGATTCAGATCCACGTCCCCCTGAATGCCGTCCACCTCCCCCGTGTGGGTGTACTGCCACAGGTCGAAGTGGTAATAGAAGTCCGGCGTCCCGTCATACTCCGCCAGCCAGATGGGGTACTCCGTCAGCGCCCGGAGGTCGTAGTACAGGTACCCCAGGTGCTGGTTGAAGTAGACCGCGGGCTCATAGCCCGCCTCCCGGACCCGGTCGCAGAAGGCCAGCGCGCACTGGGTAATCGCCTCGCCCCCCATGCCGCGGGTCCGGGCGTCCTGGCTGGAGACCGTCTCCCAGTCGAAGGCCACCGGGTAGGTGAGGTCGTACCCCTCCAGGGCGGACAGCACGAACTCCGCCTCCTCCCGGGCCTCCTCCGGGCTGGTGGCCTGGGAGAAGAAGTAGACCCCCACCTCCAGCCCCGCGTCCAGGGCCCCCCGGATGTTCTGCTCAAACTGGCTGTCCAGGAACAGCCCGCCCTCGGTATAGCCCCGGTAGCCCAGGCGGAGCATGGCAAATTCCACCCCGTCCTCCGCCACCGCCGGCCAGTCGATCTCCCCCTGGTGGACCGACACGTCGATCCCGGTCCTGGCCCGCCGGCCGTCCTCCTCATAGGACATCCGGCCCCGGCCGTCCACGGAGAAGCACGCCTCGTCATAGGCGGCGGCCGGCACCCCGTCCACAATGTCCAGGCTCTGTCCCCCGAACTGGATGGTGGGCTCCGGGTCCGGCTCCTCCGCCCCGTCCCCCCGTAGCGTCAAGTACAGGGCCGTGGCGGCCAAAGCCACCGCCACCAGGGAGAGGGCCAGGGCCAGCTTGCCCGCCCAGCCGCCCCCCTTTTTCTCCAGGCGCTCCCCGCCGTTCTGCTGGTCATACATGACAGGACCTCCTCGACACCATTCGACCGTTTC
>CALWVW010000137.1 GCA_944385075.1 uncultured Oscillospiraceae bacterium
ACCCGGTAGTACCGGTCCAGCAGCCGGGGGGAGTCCAGGAAGGTGTTCCGGTGCATCACCCCGTAGCGCACATACTCGGCGTTTTTCAGGGCGGGGATCAGGGAGAACACCCGCTTCTGCTCCCCCCACTTCAGGTGGGTCTGAAAGCCCACCATGTTGTAGATAGTCCCCTGGGCGTTGTCCTTTCTCAGCTGGACCACCGCGTAGGGCTCCTTCCCCGTCCTGGGGTCCTTGAGCCCCACCGGCTTCAGGGGGCCGTAGCACAGGGTGTCCCGGCCCCGGCGGGCCATGACCTCCACGGGCATACAGCCCTCGAACACCCCGGCGTCCTCAAACCCGTGGACCTCCGCCTCCTGGGCCTGGGTGAGCTCCTGCCAGAACAGGTCATACTCCTCCCGGGTCAGGGGGCAGTTGATGTAGTCGGGCGTCCCCCGGTCATACCGGGAGGCGAACCAGGCGCTGTCCATGTCCACGCTGTCGAAGGTGACCAGGGGGGCGGCGGCGTCAAAGAAGTTCAGATATCTGCTGTCGGGGAACAGCCTGGCGATCTCGGCGGACAGGGCCTCCGAGGTCAGGGGGCCGGTGGCGAAGATCACGTTCCCCGATCGGGGGATCTCCGTGACCTCCCCCTCCACCACGGTGATATTGGGGTGGCTCCGGAGCTTCTCGGTGATGGCGGCGGAGAAGGCGTACCGGTCCACCGCCAGGGCGCCCCCCGCCTCCACCCGGTGCCCGTCGGCGCAGGCCATGATCAGGGAGCCGCACCGGCGGAGCTCCTCCTTGAGCAGGCCCACCGCGTTCTCCAGCTGGTCGGAGCGCAGGGAGTTGGAGCACACCAGCTCCCCGAAGTCCGCGCTGTGGTGGGCGGGGGTCATCTTTTGGGGCTTCATCTCCCGCAACTCCACCGGGATCCCCCGGCGGGCCAGTTGCCAGGCCGCCTCGCTCCCCGCCAGACCGGCGCCGATCACAATAACAGGTTCCATAGGGTCCTCCTGGTCAAATGGTTTGGGCGCGGGGCGCACAGGGTCCGCCCGCCTTACTCCTCCGCGCCCTTCTTGGCGGCGGGCTTTTTCGCCGCCGTCTTTTTGGTCGCGGCCTTTTTTGCGGTGGTCTTCTTGGCCGCGGTAGCGCTCTTGGCCGTGGCCGTTTTGGCCGTGGTCTTCTTGGCCGCGGTCTTTTTCCCGGCGGACTTCTTCTCCGCCGCCGGGGCCTCTGCCGTCTCACCGGCGGCGGGCTCCGTCTTCTTGCGCCAGCCCCCCCGCTTCTCCTCCGGGGTGAAGTTGGAACAGCTCTCGTTGATGCAGTAGGGCTTCTTGGCCCCCTTGCCCGGCTTTTTGAACATGGTCCAACCGCACACGGGACAGCTGTCCTTCACCGGCACGTCCCAGGTCATAAAGTCGCACTTGCGGCTCTCGTCCCTGCTGTTCAGATTCTCACAGCAGTAGTAGGTGTACTGCTTGCCCGTCTTCTTGCTCTTGCCCGTGCGCTTGAACAGCCGCCCGCCGCACTTGGGGCACTTGCCCGGCATCTCCACCACCAGGGGCATGGTGAAGTCGCACTCGGGCCAGCCGGGGCAGGCCAGGAAGCGGCCGAAGCGCCCCGACTTGATGACCAGATTCCGGCCGCACTGGGGGCAGATCTCCTCGGACACCTCGTCGGGGACCTTGATCCGCTCCCCGTCCAGGTCCTGCTCGGCCTGCTTGAGCTCGGCGGAAAATTCCTGATAGAACTGCTCCAGAAGGGCCTTCCAGTCGGTGTTGCCCTCCTCCACCTGGTCCAGCTTCTCCTCCATCTGGGCGGTGAAGGCGGGGTCCACGATGTCCTGGAACTTGTCCTTCATCAGACTGGTGACCACCTCGCCCAGGGGGGTGGGCCGCAGGGCCTTGCCCTCCTTGACCACGTACTCCCGGTTGAGGATGGTGGAGATGGTGGGGGCGTAGGTGGAGGGGCGGCCGATGCCCTGCTCCTCCAGGGCCCGGATCAGGCTGGCCTCGGAGTACCGGGCGGGGGGCTGGGTGAAGTGCTGGGCCTTCTCCAGGGCCTTTCCGGTGAGGGGCTCCCCCTCCTTCAGGTCGGGCAGGGGGGAGGTGCGCTCCTCCTCGTCCTCGTCCTTCCCCTCCTCATACACGGCGGTGAAGCCGGAGAACTTCAGACTGGAGTGGCTGGCCCGGAACAGGTAGCCGCTGTTGTCCACGTCGATGGACAGGCTGTCATAGACGGCGTTGGCCATCTGACAGGCCAGGAAGCGGCTCCAGATGAGCTTGTAGAGCTTGAACTGCTCGCTTGTCAGGTCCTTTTTGATGTCCTCGGGGACCAGCGTGACGTCGGCGGGGCGGATGGCCTCGTGGGCGTCCTGGGCGTTGCTCTTGGCCTTGAAGCGCCGGGACTGGGGGGGATAGTACTCCC
This sequence comes from uncultured Oscillospiraceae bacterium, assembly GCA_944385075.1. GTDB lineage: Bacteria > Bacillota > Clostridia > Oscillospirales > Oscillospiraceae > Lawsonibacter. Next base: position 2,407 of record CALWVW010000137.1, read on the forward strand.
GGCCGTAGCGGCTCTCGATAAAGGTCTTGGCGGCGGCGATGGCCTCCTCGGACAGGCGCAGGGAGTCGGTACGCATATAGGTGATCAGACCCACCGAGCCCTGCCCGGCCAGCTCCACCCCCTCGTAGAGCTGTTGGGCGATGGACATGGTGCGGGCGGGGGACATATTCAGCTTGCGGCTGGCCTCCTGCTGCAGGGTGGAGGTGGTGAAGGGCGGGGCGGGCTGGCGGTTTTTCTCCTGCCGGCGCACCTTGGCCACCGACCAGCTCCCCCGGCTCACCGCGTCCATGACCGCCTGGGCCTCCTCCTGGTTGTGGAGGTCCATCTTCTTCTCCCGGCCGTAGAACTGGGCCTTGAAGGAGCCGAGATTGGGGGCCACCCGCTCCAGCTGGGCCTCGATGGACCAGTACTCCTGGGGGACAAAGGCCCGGATCTCCTCCTCCCGCTCCACCACCAGGCGGGTGGCCACCGACTGGACCCGCCCGGCGGACAGGCCCCGGCGGATCTTCTTCCACAGCAGGGGGGAGAGCTCATAGCCCACGATCCGGTCCAGGATGCGCCGGGCCTGCTGGGCGTCCACCAGGTTCTGGTCGATGGCCCGGGGGTGGGCGATGGACTGGTTGACCACATTCTTGGTGATCTCGTTGAAGGTCACCCGGTAGGCCTTGTCGTCCGGGATGTTCAACAGTTCCTTCAGGTGCCAGGAGATGGCCTCCCCCTCCCGGTCCGGGTCGGTGGCCAGATAGACCTTGCCGCTCCGCTTGGCCGCCTTTTTCAGGTCGCCGATCACGTCCTCCTTCCCCTTGATGGGCTGGTAGTCCGGAATGAAGCCGTGCTCGATGTCCACGCTCAGCTTGCTCTTGGGCAGGTCGCGGACGTGGCCCATGGAGGCCTTGACCTCGTACCCGGGCCCCAGGTATTTTTCAATCGTCTTGGCCTTGGACGGCGACTCGACGATGACCAGATC
>CALWVW010000138.1 GCA_944385075.1 uncultured Oscillospiraceae bacterium
AAGTAGTCTCTGGGGTGGGCGCACACGGGGCACACCTCGGGGGCCTGCTTGCCCACGTGGATGTGGCCGCAGTTGCTACACTGCCAGATCATGTCCCCGTCCCGGGAGAAGACCAGGCCGCCCTCCACGTTGGCCAGCAACTTGAGATAGCGCTCCTCGTGCTCCTTCTCGATCTTGGCCACCTCCTCGAACAGGAAGGCGATATGGTCAAAGCCCTCCTCCTTGGCCTCCTTGGCCATGGTGGCGTACATGTCGGTCCACTCGTAGTTCTCGCCGGCGGCGGCGGCCTTCAGGTTCTCGGCGGTGGTGCCGATGCCCTCCAGAAGCTTGAACCAGATCTCGGCGTGCTCCTTCTCGTTGGCGGCAGTCTCCTCGAAGATCTTGGAGATCTGCACATAGCCGTCCTTCTTGGCCTTGGAGGCGAAGTAGGTGTACTTGTTGCGGGCCTGGGACTCCCCGGCAAAGGCGGTCCACAGGTTCTGCTCGGTCTTGCTACCCTTCAGTTCAGGCATGGTATTACCCCTCACTTTCTCATCATTATGATTCCACTATTTAATGCGAATTATTCGCACTAATGTACTTCCAGTATATCAGTCGTCCGGGGGTTTGTCAATGGGGGGCGCAAAATAATTTTTTCCTCACCCCTGGGACACCAGCCGGTAGAGGGCCCGCTTGTCCGTCAGCCGCACGCCCCCCCGGAACACCTCCACCGCCCCGGTAGCGGCCAGCTTTTTCAGGGTACGGGTCACCGCCTCCCGGGCGCTCCCGATGGCCTGGGCCACCTGCTCCTGGGTCACCCGCAGGGTGTCGGTGCCCAGGCGGGCCGCCTCGTCCAGCAGGTGGGCCGCCACTCGCTGTTCCAGGGAGAAGAAGAGCATCTGCTCCACCGCCTCCAGCACGTGGGCAAAGTGCTGGGTGGCACTGCGGTACAGGAAGTTCTCCACATACAGGTTCTCCCGCACCAGGCCGGACAGGCACAGAGCCGGGACCACCAGGGCCTCCACCTCGCTCTCCGCCTGGACCCGGATGTTGAACTCGGTGGTAGGCATGGTGCAGGAGGCGGTGAGGGTACACACCTCCCCCTCGGTCATCCGGGCGATGGTGGCCTCCCGCCCGTCCTGGGAGGACAAAAACAGCCGCACCACCCCGGACCGGATCATCAGGATACCCAGGCAGTCCAGCTCCCCCGACCAGATCATCTGCCCCGCCCCGTACCGCACGGAGTGGGCGGAGCGCTCCACCCGCTCCCGCTCCTCCGGGCTCAGCCGGTCCCAGAAGGCCAGGTCTTGTACTTGAAGCGATTCCACGGCGCACCTCCCTGTGTTCTTTCCCCTATCATACCCCCTCCGGCCCGGAATTGCAAGGGCGCTCCGGCGCGCCCTGTGACCTTGTCACAGAAAAATCCCCTCCCCCGGGGTATTCTGAATCAAATATCCGATCCGGAGGACCGACCATGACCTTTCTCATCACCTTTCTGGAGGGGATCGTCACCTTCATCTCCCCCTGCCTGCTCCCCATGCTCCCCATCTATCTGTCCTACTTCGCCGGAGGGCGGCCGGAGGACGACCCCCGGTCCACAGTCAAGAACGCCCTGGGCTTCGTGCTGGGCTTCACCCTGGTCTTTGTGGTCCTGGGGGCCTTCGCCGGGACGGTGGGCGCCCTGTTGCGGCAGTACCAGACCGCTGTCAACCTGGTCAGCGGCCTGCTGGTCGTCCTGTTCGGTCTGAACTTTCTGGGGGTGTTCCAGCTCAACCTGTTCCGGGGGACCCGGGGCTTCCACAGGGAGGGGGAGATGGGCTTCCCTTCGGCCCTCCTCTTCGGGCTGGTCTTCGCCGTGGGGTGGACCCCCTGTGTGGGGGCCTTCCTGGGCTCGGCCCTGATGCTGGCCTCCCAACAGGGCTCCACCCTCCAGGGGGTCCTTCTGCTCCTGTGCTACTCCCTGGGCCTGGGAGTACCCTTCCTGGCCAGCGCCCTGCTCATCCAGTCCCTGAAGGGGGCCTTCGCCTGGGTCAAGGCCCACTACCACATCATCAACCGGGTGTCCGGCCTGCTCCTGATCCTGGTGGGGATCCTGATGGCCACCGGCACCATGGGCGATCTGCTGGCCGTTCTGGCCTGAGAGGAGGCATCTGTATGAACAGCAAACGCAATCTGATCCTGCTGGCCGTGGCGCTGATCCTGGTCCTGGGGGGCGCCGCCCTCCTGTACTCCAGGCTGTCCGCCGGGGCCAATCTCTCCGGCGTGGGGGGCGCCCCCTCCGGCTCCCAGGGGGACAGCTCCGCCGCCCAGACCGTCGCCGCCCCCTCCTTCCCCATGGCCACCCCCGAGGGGGAGGAGATCGCCCTGTCCGACCTGCTGGGGGACAAGCCGGTGGTGCTGAACTTCTGGGCCAGCACCTGTCCCCCCTGCAAGGCGGAGATGGCCGACTTCCAGACCGCCTATGAGGCCTACGGCGACCAGATCCACTTCGTCATGGTCAACGTGGGGGACGCCATGCAGGGGGAGACCCGGGAGAAGGCGGACGCCTATCTGGAGGAGTCGGGCTTCACCTTCCCGGTCTACTTCGACCTGGACTACCAGGGGATCACCGCCTACGGGGTCACCGGCTTCCCCCACACCTACTTTGTGGACGGGGCGGGCAACCTCCAGCTCTACGCCCCGGGGATGATCAGCGCCGCCGGCCTGCAACAGGGCCTGCACGCCATCGCCCCCGAGCTGGTCCCCGCCCCCCCGGAGGCCTGAGCCCACCGGCGCCCCCTCGGCAGAGCGGGGCGCCGCTTTTTCTTGGGTTTTTGTCCCGGTTTCCTCTTGTCACCCGGGCAAAAAAGGGGTATAATATATTTGTTGTGTTGCGGGCCGGATAAGGCAAACCCATGCTCGGTTGCGAATCCCGGCCCCGGAGGATCACATCCATGGTAACAGCAATCGTAGGCGCCAACTGGGGCGACGAGGGAAAGGGCAAGATCACCGACATGCTGGCCGAGCAGTCCGACGTGGTCATCCGCTTTCAGGGCGGGGCCAATGCGGGCCACACCATCATCAACCACTACGGCCGGTTCGCTCTGCACATCCTCCCTTCGGGCATCTTCTACCCCCACATCACCAATATCATCGGCAACGGCGTGGCGCTGGATATCCAGAAGCTGGCCAACGAGCTGGACGACATCGTGGGCCGCGGCGTCCCCGCCCCCAACCTGATCGTGTCCGAGCGGGCCCAGCTTCTCATGCCCTACCACGTGTTGCAGGACACCTATGAGGAGGCCCGGCTGGGGGGCAAGGCCTTCGGCTCCACCAAGAGCGGCATCGCCCCCTTCTACTCCGACAAGTACGCCAAGACGGGCATCCAGGTGTGCGACCTGTTC
>CALWVW010000139.1 GCA_944385075.1 uncultured Oscillospiraceae bacterium
GCTGACTGGGGGAGAGAAATGGGCGGCCACATGGGGCCGCCCCTACAGGGAACACCGGGAGTACAACACAGAACCAACGGCGGGGGCAAGCCTCCGCCCTACAGGGGTGCATTTTTCGTGGCGCGCGACGACTCGGCGTGCGCATAATGATCGGCGCGTCAGGGATGCCGCGCCCTAAAACTCCCTAAGGCCCCTTCTGACGAGGGGGCTGTCAGCCATTAGGCTGACTGGATGAGAGAAATGGGCGGCCACATGGGGCCGCCCCTACAGGGAACACCGGGAGTACAACACAGAACCAATGGCGGGGGCAAGCCCCCGCCCTACAGGGTTGCGTCATCCGATGCCCGCCGCACCACGGGGAGCACCAGGGGAGGCGCATCTAAACGGGTAGCACAGACAGCTCTCAGGTTCTGCCGCACAGTGGCAACGGGCGGGAAAACGACAATGCGTCAGAGGCCACCCCGCGCCGGTACATTTCCACCAAGCCCCCGAATCAAGCTCTCCCGTAAATGGGGGTCCGGGGGCCGACTCCCCCTGTCAGGGGGAGATGGCCGAAGGCCAGAGGGGGTAGGGTAGGCGACTAAGAGCACCATTTGGTGCTCGCCGGAGCCGTCCCCCGGCGATCTTTTCGCCCCTTTTGGATCGCTCCAAAAGGGGCTCGCCGCCGGGGCGGCGAAATGTCCCCCAAATCAAACGGTACGGCACAAACCTGGCGGGAGGGGCAAGTCCCTCCCCTACGGTAAGACTAGGAGGGTAAATACTCCGGGCGGCGCGTCAAGGATGCCACGCCCTACAGGTTCATCACATCCGAATATCCCACCGCACCGTGATCCGTCATTGCGAGGAGGGCCATGGGCCCGACGTGGCAATCCGTTTCCCCGCCATAGGCCATAAGAGGAACGGACTCCCACGGCCTCTCCGGGGCCTCGGAATGACGGGACGGGGTATAGCGTGCGCCCGCAACAGGGGCCCCCGTCTGGGGACAGCAGAAAAGGCAGAAAGTTTCACCTCTCCCCCTCATAGAGATAGGGGGAGAGGTGATGCTGTATGGGGGAGAAGCCGCGCCGGACGGGCCTGCTGGAGTGGGCGGCCCAGGCCTTTGACCTGCCCGCCGACGCCCTGACCGGTCTGCCCCGGATCGAGCTGGTGGGGGACCGGGAGCTCCGGATGGAGAACCACCGGGGCATCCTGGCCTACGGGGACCGGGAGATCCACGTGAGCGGCGGGGCCTTTCTGGTGAAGGTGACCGGGGAGGGGCTGGAGCTCCGGGCCATGACGGGGCTGGAGCTCCTCATCACCGGGGAGATCCGGCAAATCACCCTGGGCTGAGAGGGGGCGGGGATGTGAAGCGGCTGATGAACTACCTGCTGGGGGTGGTCCGGGTCCGGGTCACCGGCCCCTTCCCCGAGCGGTTGCTCAACCTGTGCGCCCAGGGGGGCGTCCCCTTCTGGGGGGTGGAGTGGCTGGACAGCCACACCCTCCGACTGACCGCCCGGCGGCGGGCCCTGGGCCGACTGACGGAGCTGGCCGGGCGGGTGGACTGCCAGGTGGAGGTGGAGGGGCGGCGGGGCCTGCCCGAGGTGCTGGGGCGGTTCCGCACCCGGTACGCCTTTCTGATAGGGATGGCCTTTGCCCTGTGCGCGGTGGGAGTGCTGTCCCGGTTCGTCCTCACCATCCAGGTGACGGGCAACCAGCAGGTGCCCACCGCCGTCATCCTGTCCGAGCTCCGGCGGCTGGGGGTGCGCCCGGGGGTGTACGGCCCCGCCCTGGACCGGAAACAGCTGGCCCAGGAGGCCCTGCTGGAGCTGGACGGCCTGTCCTGGATGGCCCTGAATCTCCACGGCACCCGGCTGGAGGTCATTGTCCGGGAGGCGGTGGAGGCCCCCCAGCGGCTGGACGAGTCGGGCTACTACCACATCGTGGCCGGGGCGGACGGCCTGGTCCTCCGGGTGGAGGCGGAGCGGGGGGATGCCCTGGTCCAGGCGGGGGATACGGTGGCGGCGGGGGATGTGCTCATCTCGGGCACCGTCACCCTGGAGCCCCCCATCTACAGCGACGCCCCCGAGCGCCACTATCAGGTCCACGCCCGGGGGCGGGTGTGGGCCCGGACCTGGCGCACGCTGACGGCCGCCATCCCCCTGGAGGCGGCGGTGAAGGAGTACACCGGCCGGGAGAAGAGCGCCTGGTCCCTGGACCTGCTGGGCCGGAGAGTGGAAATTTTCGGAACCCCTAGCATTTCCTGGCCCTTTTATGATAAAATAACCACAGTGCGCCAGCTCCCCCTGCCGGGCGGGGGACAGCTCCCCCTCTCCCTGAGCCGGGAGACCTTTCGGGAGTACCGGCTCACCACCGCCCCCGTCCAACAGGAGGCGGCCCAGTCCATGCTGGAGGAACAGCTCCGGGAGCGACTGGCCGATCTGCTGGGGGAGGGCGGGGTGGTGGAGTCCGCCCAATATTCCGCCCGGGTGGAGGGGGACCTGCTCACCGTCACCCTGACGGCCCAGTGCCGGGAGGAGATCGGCCGGGAGCAACCGGGCACCAATCCAATGGAGTCCGGGGCGGGGGAGACCGCCCCGGCGTAAGGCAGGGATCAGTTACCAATGACAGAACAGACCATCAGCCTGGAGCGGCTGGAGGAAGCCATCAACGTGTTCGGCTCCTTTGACGAGAACATCCGCCTCATCGAGCACGAGATGGGGGTCACGGTGGTCAGCCGGGACTCCATGCTCAAGGTGGCGGGGGAGGACCCGGAGATGGTGATGTACGCCGTCCGGGCCATCGAGAACCTGATGAACCTGGCCTCCAAGGGGGAGACCATCAACGAGCAGAACGTCCGCTATATCATCCAGCTGGTCCGGGAGGGCAAGGAGAACCAGATCGTCCAGCTGGCGGGGGACGTGATCTGCGTCACCGCCAAGGGCAAGCCCATCAAGGCCAAGACCCTGGGCCAGAAGAAGTACGTGGAGGCCATCCGGGACAACGTGGTCACCCTGGGCATCGGCCCCGCCGGCACGGGCAAGACCTATCTGGCGGTGGCCGCCGCCGTGGCCGCCTTCCGGGCCAAGGAGGTCAACCGCATCATCCTCACCCGGCCGGCGGTGGAGGCGGGGGAGCGGCTGGGCTTTTTGCCCGGCGACCTGCAGTCCAAAGTGGACCCCTATCTGCGCCCCCTGTACGACGCCCTGTTCGAGATGCTGGGCCCCGAGACCTACCAGAAGTACCTGGAGCGGGGCAACATCGAGGTGGCCCCCCTGGCCTACATGCGGGGCCGCACCCTGGACGACTCCTTCATCATCCTGGACGAGGCCCAGAACACCAGCCGGGAGCAGATGAAGAT
>CALWVW010000140.1 GCA_944385075.1 uncultured Oscillospiraceae bacterium
CCCCGTCACTTCCGCTCCGCGAAGTCATAGGCCTCCTGGAGCCAGCCCATCAGCTCCCCGTCGATCTGTCCCTCCTCCCACACCAGCACGTGGTGGGTCCAGCGGCGGGGGTAGGGCTCCGTGGCCACCGCCACCCGGGGGGAGTCCAGCCGGTGGTCCAGGCCGAAGGTCACCACCAGACACTCCCGGGGCCAGTCCCGCTTCCGCCGGACCGGCAGGGAGGCCGCCCCGAAGAGGTGCCTGCCGTAGAAGCTGATCTGGCTCTTCTGCACCCTGACCGACGCCCGGGGGAACCGCTCCTCCATGCGCCGGAACAGCAGTTGATACAGGGACAGCTCCAGCGGCCTGCCCTGAAAGAAAAACAGCACGTCAGACTCATAGTGCTCCGGCCGATTCATGACGCTCCTCCTTCTCCGGCGCGACGCGCGCCTGTACCTCTGAAACAAACTCCGCCGGGTCGGTCACCGTGTGGACGTCCACCCAGATCACCTCCAGGAAGGGGGGGAGCAGGGTCAGGCCGCGCTCCCCGGCGTACCGCCGGATCTGGTCCAGGTGGCGTCGGCTGTCCGTGGGGCCCCGGTAAAAGACCGACAGGTAGTCCCCGCCGGGGACGGTCACATCCCCCCTCCGGTCAAACATCAGGGTCCCCTGGAAGAGCGCGCCCCCCTCCTCCGGGGAGATCAGCTCCGCCATCCAGTTGCTCCCCACCACCTCCACCCGGCCGTTGCTCCGCTCCGCCAGCTGTTTCATCAGCAGGTCGGTCTCCTCGTCCAGGCTGTGGGGGCGCAGGATCTGAAAGGCCCGCCGGTCGGGGAGGGTCCGGCGGACCACCGTCTCATAGGTCAGCCCCTTGATATACTCCAGCAACTCCAGCTGTTGGTCCACCGACGCCCGGAGCTTCCGCAACTCCCTCAGCCTGTCCTGGATCATCCGTTGCTCCTCCCGGAGCATCTCCTCGGTGTTCTCCAGGGTCCGGTCCCGGAGGTAGGCGCCGATGCGCTCCACCGGGAAGCCCAGGTCCCGCAGGCTCCGGATGACGTTCATCCGCCAGATGCTCTGGGCGCTGTAATACCGGTAGCCGTTCTCCCCCCGGACGGGCTCCAGCAGGCCCTTCCGCTCATAGTAGCGGATCGAGTCCGTCCCGATGTGGTACAGCTCCGCGATCTCCCCGATGGTATAGGTCCCCCTGGGCCGGCTCCCCCCGTTTCCCCCTATTGCCACTGGCCATCCTCCTCCCGGCGGGCCGGCTCCCCGGCCCGCGCCCTTTGCTCCATTGTACCAGCAACCCGCCCCCGACGCAAGGGCCGCCGGACCGCCTCCGCCCCAGGTTCTTCCAGCTCTCCGGCCCTTGACGGGGTCTGCATCCGGCGGACGAAATCTTAACGATATTCTAACGTGGGCACCCCATATATTTTGTTGTAAAATAGAGGGGAATCCGCGGTCCCTGTCGAATGTGCGGGGGCCGCGTCCAATATCAGATCGCAGGCGAGAATCACTATGAGCAAAAACAGACCCATCCTTGAAGTGGGGATCGACGTCGGCTCCACCACCACCAAAATCGTCGCCCTGGACAGCGAGACCCGGCGGGTGCGCCACTCCGACTACCAGCGGCACTATGCCTCCCAGGCCCAGAGCGTGTCCAGCGCCCTGTGGGCCCTCTCGGCCAAATTCCCGGACGCCCGGGTCCACCTGGCCCTCACCGGGTCGGGGGCCAAGCGGCTGTCCGAGGCCCTGTCCCTGCCCTATGTGCAGGAGGTGGTGGCCAACTCCATCGCCCTCCGGGCCGACTATGAGGATGTGGGCACCGCCATCGAGCTGGGCGGCCAGGACGCCAAGATCATCTTCTTCCGCCAGGACCCCGCCTCCGGCCGCCTGGAGGTGGCCGATATGCGCATGAACGGGAGCTGTGCCGGGGGGACGGGCGCCTTTCTGGACGAGGTGGCCACCATCCTGAACGTGCCCGTGGAGGAGCTGGACGCCCTGGCGGCCCGGGGCACCTGTGTCTACGACGTGTCCGGCCGGTGCGGCGTCTACGCCAAGACGGACATCCAGCCCCTTCTGAACCAGGGGATCTCCAAGGCCGACCTGGCCCTGTCCGCCTTCCACGCGGTGGCCAAGCAGACCATCGGCGGTCTGGCCCAGGGGCTGGAGATCCGGAGGCCCGTGGCCTTCGAGGGCGGGCCCCTCACCTTCAACTGCACTCTGATCCAGGTCTTTGCCCAGCGGCTGGACCTCTCCCGCCGGGACATCCTGCTCCCGGAGCACCCGGAGCTGATGATGGCCCGGGGGGCCGCCCTCTCCCTGTCCGCCCTGTTCGCCGGCGCCCGGACGGAGGTGGACCTCCCCGACCTGCTGGACCGGCTCTCCGGGCTGGGCCACGCCGCGGACGAGGGGGCCGCCGCGGACACCCCGCCCTTCTTCGCCACCCCGGAGGAGGAGCGGGCCTTCCGGGCCGCCCACGCCCTGCCCGACTGGCACCCGGCCCCCGTCCGGGCCGGGGAGACGGTGCGGGCCTGGCTGGGCATCGACTCGGGCAGTACCACCACAAAATTCGTCCTGCTGGATGAGCGGGACCAGATCCTGGACGCCTTCTACGCCCCCAACCAGGGGGACCCCCTCTCCGTGGCCCGGAAGGCCCTGCTGGCCATGCGGGACCGCTACCGGCAGGGGGGCGCCCGGCTGGACATCCTGGGGGTGGGCACCACGGGCTACGGGGAGTTGCTCTTCGCCAACGCCCTGTCCGCCGAGTGCCACGTGGTGGAGACGGTGGCCCACGCCCGGGCCGCCGCCCAGTACGTCCCCAACGCCACCTTCATCCTGGACATCGGCGGCCAGGACATGAAGGCCATCTGGCTGGACCGGGGGATCATCACCAACATCGTGGTGAACGAGGCCTGCTCCTCCGGGTGCGGCTCCTTTCTGGAGAACTTCGCCTCCTCCCTCCACATCCCGGTGGACCAGATCGCCGACGCCGCCTTCTCCTCCCGCCACCCGGCCCACCTGGGGAGCCGCTGTACCGTCTTCATGAACAGCAGTATCGTGACGGAACAGCGCAACGGCAAGCTCCCCGCCGACATCATGGCCGGGCTGTGCCGGTCCATCATCGAAAACGTGTTCACCAAGGTGATCCGGGTGTCCAACCTGGACTCCCTGGGGGACACCATCGTGGTCCAGGGGGGCACCTTCCGCAACGACGCGGTGCTCCGGGC
>CALWVW010000141.1 GCA_944385075.1 uncultured Oscillospiraceae bacterium
TTACAGCAACATCACGCCCGCCGCCTCGCAGGCGCTGATGTTCGCCTCGTCCCATAGAGAGGACTGCACCTCGCCGATGTGGGCCTTGCCCAGCAACAGCATGGACACCCGGGACTGGCCGATGCCGCCCCCCATGGTCAGGGGGAGCTCTCCGGCCAGCAACATCTTGTGGAAGGGCAACTCCCGGCGGTCCTCACAGCCGGCCAGCTTCAGCTGGCGGGCCAGGCTCTCCTCGTCCACCCGGATGCCCATGGAGGACACCTCGAAGGAGCGGTTGCCCACGCTGTCCCACACCAGGATGTCGCCGTTCAGGCCCCAGTCGTCATAGTCGGGGGCGCGGCCGTCGTGGGGCTTGCCCGATCTCAGCTTGCCGCCGATGCCCATGAGGAAGGTGGTGGGGTGGTCCTTCACAAAGGCGTCCTCCCGCTCCTTGGGGGTCTTGTCCGGGTACAGGTCCTCCAGCTCCTGGGAGGTGACAAAGGTGACCTCCCGGGACAGCTCGGGCAGGACGCACAGCTGGGGGAAGACGGTGCGCAGGAAGCCCTGGGTCTCCGCCAGGGCGCCCACGATCTGGCGGACGGTCTGCTTCAGGAACTCCTCGTTCCGCTCCTCCCGGGTGATGATCTTCTCCCAGTCCCACTGGTCCACATAGGCGGAGTGGAGGCTGTCCAGCTCCTCGTCCCGGCGGATGGCGTTCATGTCGGTGTACAGCCCCTCGCCCACCTGGAACTGATAGCGCTTCAGGGCCAGCCGCTTCCACTTGGCCAAAGAGTGGATGACCACTGCGTCGCCCTCCACCCCGTTGATGTCGAATGCCACGGCCCGCTCCACGCCGTTCAAGTCGTCGTTCAGTCCGGAGGACTGGGCCACGAACAGCGGGGCGGACACCCGGTGGAGACGCAGGGCGCCCGACAGCTTGTCGGCGAACAGCCGCTTGAGCAGGTCGATGGCCTTCTGGGTCTCGTAGATGGACAGCAGAGAGGCGTATCTCTCGGGGATGGTGATCTGACGCATAGGAAACACTCCTTTTTTCAAAAAGATTCTTTAAGTATACTGGACCTTTTTTCAAAAAACAACGGCAAGATTGGACAGTATTTTTTGCCGTCCGCTTGCCTTTTTTTGAAAAGCTGGTATAATAAAATTGTCTTGCTACCGGCAGGACAAAAAAGATCCGTCAACGGAAAAGGAGAATGTGTTTGAAACGCTGTTGTGCTTCGGTGTCTGTGGGTTAAGCCGGGAGGTTTGCACCCAGTGACACGGTCGGACCTCCCAAAAGACATCAAAACTTTTAGGAGGAACCAGTCCCATGAATCGGGAAAACAAGCGAAGAGCATTTGAAAAAGGCTATTATAAGACCCACCCCTGTCGGGACAGCTTCACGTGCAAGGTATGTGGCAGGCTGGTGGTGCCGGAGGCGGCGGGGAGCGCCCACCGCAATCACTGTCCCAACTGCCTGTCCAGCCTGCACGTGGACGAGGAGCCGGGGGACCGGGCCGCCGACTGCGGCGGCATCATGGACCCCATCGGCGTCTGGGTCCGCAAGGGCGGGGAGTGGGCCATCATTCACCGTTGCCGCAGGTGCGGCAAGCTGGACTCCAACCGGGTGGCCGCCGACGACAACCCCATGAAGCTCATGTCCATCGCCCTGAAGCCGCTCACACTGCCCCCGTTCCCTCTGGAGCACATTGAAGCGCTCACCGCCAGCATGGGGGGCTCCGGCAGTATGGAGCTCACGTAATTTGTCAAAAGGTCCCCGGCCGCTCCAAGGCGGCCGGGGACCTTTTTGCCGCCCCGCCCCTCTTGCCAAAAGGGGCGTGTGTGCGTATAATGGTGAAAAACCGGACGGGCCCCGGCCGCGTCCCCAAAGGAGGAATCCCAATGAAACTGGCAGAGGCCCTGCAGGAGCGGGCCGACCTGAACCGCCGCATCGAACAGCTCAGGGCCCGTCTGGAAAACAACGCCCTGGTCCAGGAGGGGGAGTCCCCCGCCGAAGATCCGTCTGAGCTTTTGGCGGAGCTGGACCGCTGTCTCGCTTCGCTGGAGGAGCTGATCGGGCGGATCAACCTGACCAACAGTAAAACTCTGGTGGAGGGACACACCCTGACCGAGCTCATCGCCCGCAGGGACTGCCTGACCCTGAAGGTGACCGCCTATCGGGAGTTTCTTCAGGAGGCCAGCCAGACCTCCCACCGGGCCACCCGGTCTGAGATCCGGATCCGGAGCACCGTCCCCGTGGCTCAGCTCCAAAAGACGGTGGACCAGATGTCCCGGGAACTGCGCCTGCTGGACAACCAGATCCAGCAGACCAACTGGACCACCGAGCTCTGACCCATTGGATCGGTAGTCTCCGGAGCGAATGCGATCTCCGCGGCTGAGAATGAGTCCGCATAGTGGCAGCGCTCCGGGGCGGGCGCGGGGTTCGAATCCCCTGTCATTGTGACGCCCCGACCGCGCACGACTGCACTGTTTTCTGATCGACAACGCACACCCGAGCATTGGCCGGAGATGAGGGCGGGTACGGGGAAATCTGATTGGAGGAAGGAGCGACCCCATGAAATTTCTATCCTGGAATGTGAACGGCCTGCGGGCCTGTATGAAGAAGGGCTTTCTGGACTTTTACCAGCAGGAGGCCCCCGATTTTCTCTGCCTGCAGGAGACCAAGATGGAGCGCGGCCAGGCGGACGTCCCTCTGGGGGACGGGGTGCTGGAGTACTGGAACTCCGCCGAGAAGAAGGGCTATTCCGGCACCGCCGTCTTCACCCCCCACCAGCCCCTGGCGGTGACCTACGGCATGGACCGGGAGCCCCACGACCACGAGGGGCGGCTCATCACCCTGGAGTACGAGCCCTTCTATCTGGTGTGCTGTTACACCCCCAACGCCCAGGACGGGCTGAAGCGGCTGGACTACCGGATGGAGTGGGAGGACGACCTGCGGGACTATCTCATGAGTCTGGACAGGACCAAGCCGGTGGTCTACTGCGGGGACCTGAACGTGGCCCACCAGGAGATCGACCTGAAAAACCCCAAGACCAACCGCATGAACGCCGGCTTCTCCGACCAGGAGCGGGAAAAGATGACCGCCCTGCTGTCCTCCGGCTTCACCGACACCTTCCGGTACCTCTACCCCGACGCCACCGGGGCCTACTCCTGGTGGTCCTACCGGTTCCACGCCCGGGAGAACAACGCCGGGTGGCGCATCGACTACTTCA
>CALWVW010000142.1 GCA_944385075.1 uncultured Oscillospiraceae bacterium
CCAGCACCTCGGCCCGGAGGCCCATCACATTGGGGTTGTCCGCCCGGAGCTTGCGCTCCTCCGTATTTTTCTTCTTAGCCATTGGATCAGTCCTTATTGTTTTGTGTCAAAAGGAATGAATCTCTTTTGACATTCTGCGTCTAAAAATGAGATGATGTCCTGATTTTTCAAGCGACAGTAATTGCGGACACGTAATTTCTCACCAGGTGATCTCTTTCGCAGTTCCGACATGGGGATGGCGGCGTTGACAGCTCCGTCGTAAACTTCTACATTGTCAAACTGCATATACTGTGGCCAGCGGCGAGATCTCCACTCCTGAGGAAGTTGCTTGGACAAAGATTGAGATTGATCGTACCCCTTGCTTATTCCACGGGCGAATATATAGGTTTCATCATTCCCTAAGGGGCTTTTCCCCAAGTAGGCGAAATAGACCGTGTCTCCCGCCTGGATGTGAATGTTTTTTGTCCCTGGGAAAAACACGAAAGTATCTGTACCAAATTCTGTGTTGCGGTGGAGCCGGCTGGAGGAGGGCGAGGAGCTTTCAGACAGAACAATGCTCTCTTCGCGGTGTCTGTCTCCGACGACCTTGACCCAGACGTTGGGAAGGGATACGCTGTTTTGATATTCGAACTGCCGGGATCTTTTGCGTTTCAGGTGAAGATCAGACGGTACCTTAGAGGGAGCGGGCGGGGGCAGGTATGCTTGCTCGCACTGCTCTGCTATGGGAATATATTCCTGGATCCGGTCATAGGTGATCCTGAATCTGTCCTGGATCCAGCTTTGAGCATATTTGTAGAGTTTCTGAATGGTTGGAGCATCGTCTTGAATGCAAAGAAGGATCTCATAGTTGCCCTCGGGATCGGACGACAGCCCTCTGTGGGTAAAATTGGCAGAGCCGAGCAGGGCGAGCCTGTGATCGCATAAATATAATTTTGTGTGTAGTAATTGCTCACAGTAGACCTTGATGTTGGCGTCCAACATTTTTTGAAGGCCATTCAAGCGCTTGGTACTGGTCACATCGAATGTGGTTATGAATACACACGAAAGATTTTTTTCGGAAACGATTTGGCACAGGAGATCTACGGTATCCGGGGTGTAAAATGGGGAGACGATGCAGAGATCCGTCTTGCACTGAGAGATATGCTGGAACAGGACCTGATGCAAATCATGGAACAAAATTTCTGTAGACATATACCAGCGCTCCTCACCGGGTATCAGGATTCCTTGGGCGCATACTGCATCCCGAAGGGGGTGGCGGCCAGGCCGCCCTTGCCCGTCTCCCGCAGGGAGGGGGGCAGGGACTGGCCCACCTCCCGCATGGCGTCCAGCACCTGGTCGGGGGGCACCTTGCTGGCGATGCCCGCCAGGGCCATCTGGGCGGCGGACAGGGCGTCCATGGCCCCGATCACGTTGCGCTTGACACAGGGCACCTCCACCAGTCCGCCCACCGGATCACACACCAGACCCAGCAGATTCTTGATCGCCATGGCGCAGGCGTCGGCCATCTGCTCCGCCGTCCCCCCCTGGAGGTGGACCAGGGCGGCGGCGGCCATGGCGGCGGCGGAGCCGATCTCCGCCTGACACCCGCCCTCAGCCCCGGAGATAGAGGAGCGGGCGGCTATGACCATGCCGAAGCCGGAGGCCACATACAGGGCCTCCACCAGAGCGGATTCAGGGGCGCCGAAGTGCCGCCGGTAGGGCAGGAGAACGGCTGGGAGCACCCCGCAGGCCCCGGCAGTGGGGGCGGCCACGATGCGCTTCATACAGGCGTTGCACTCGCCCATACGCAGGGCGCCCGCCATCACATCGGTGAGGAAGGGGCCGCACAGGGTGGCCCCGGACCGGCCGTACCGGGCCATCTTGCCCCCGTCGCCCCCCACCAGTCCGCTGTGGGAGCGGTCGCTCTCCCGGTAGCCCTCGTCCGCCTGGGTCATGGCGGCGAGCATGGCGGACATCCGTTGCCAGGACTCCTCCGGGCCGATCCCCTGTCGCTGGCAGTCGGAGCGGCGGATAGCATCCCAAAGGGGCAGATGGGACGCATCGGCGGACTCCAGCATCTGTTGGATGGAAGTGAAATCGATCATACCGCAACCTCCTGTTCCGGGGTGTAGCGGGTGACCCGCAGGATCCCGGGCAGGGCCCGGACCTCCTGAGCCACCTCGTCGGGGATGGGCTGGTCGCACTCAAGGACCATGACGGCGCTCTCCCCGCGACCTCCCCGGTTGAGCTGAAGAGTGGCCACATTCATTCCGTGGCCGGCCAGAACCCCGGTCACCTGACTCACACAGCCGGGCTGGTCGGAATTGTGGACCACCAGGGTGGGGAGCTCCCCGGTGAAGGAGGTGGACAGACCGTCCACCCGGAACACCTGAATGCGTCCGCCTCCGGGGGAGGAGGCGCCCACCTCCAATGTTCCACCCTGTGCCCCCTCCAGACAGATCAGGACACTGTTTGGGTGAACGTCCCGCAACACGCAGGTGCCGAAGGTGAATTCCAGACCCCGCTTCCGGGCCAGGGTGAAGCTGTCGGGTACCCGGCTGTCGTCGGGAAACAGACCCAGCAGACCGGCAATAAGGGCCTGACAGGTCCCGTGTCCCTCACCGGTGGAGGCGAAGGAGCCGTGGAGCAACAGCCGGGCCCGGGCCGGCTCCTGTCCCAGCAGGGCCCTGGCCATCAGACCGATCCGCACCGCTCCCGCCGTATGGGAGCTGGAGGGCCCCACCATCACGGGGCCCAAAATATCAAACAGGTTCACAGGGAAGCCTCCTTTATGAGATATCCGCCAGCTCTAAATATTCGTATCCGTGGTCGGCGATATGGGTTTTCCGTCCCTGGAGATCATCTCCCAGGAGCAGGTCGAAGACCTGGGCGGTGCGCTCCACGTCCTCGGGCATGACCTTGATGAGCCTTCGGGTCTCCGGGTTCATGGTGGTCAGCCACATCATGTCCGGGTCGTTTTCACCCAGACCCTTGGAGCGCTGGACGTCGCACTTCTTTCCGTCCAGAGAGGCCACAATGTCGTTCTTCTCCCTGTCTGAGTATGCAAACCAGGTTTTGTCCTTGCAGGTGATCTCGTACAGGGGGGACTCGGCGATGTAGACGTACCCCTTCTGGATCAGGGTGGGGGTGAGGCGGTAGAGCATGGTGAGGATCAGGGTGCGGATCTGAAAGCC
>CALWVW010000143.1 GCA_944385075.1 uncultured Oscillospiraceae bacterium
TTCGTGTTCAACAACTTCTACACCCCCCTCCACTTCACCAGCACCTCCGGCGGCGAGTGCCAGAACCTGCTGGGCCTGTACCCCAAGAACGGGAACCCGGCCACCCTGCCCCACACCGGGGAGCTGGGGACAAACCTGTACTTCTCTCTGGCCCAGCAGCTGGGCCGGGAGGGCTACCTGGTCCAGGGCTACCACGCCAACTCCAATATGTACAAGCGCAACCTGTCCCACCCCAACCTGGGCTATGACTGGCACCAGTTCGGGGTGAGCGACCAGGAGGCGGCCCAGCAACGGGCCCGGGGAGCCCTGACCAACTTCGACGGGCTGGAGCTCAACGACAGCGGAAAGCTCCTCTGGCCCCAGCGGGACTCCCACGCCATCACGGCCAGCGTGGACAACTATATCCACAGCGACCAGCCCTTCCACGTCTACTATCTGACCATCAGCGGCCACATGCCCTACTCCAACAACCGGATCGTGTCCCCCTACCGGGAGATCGTGCGGCAACTGCCCTACAGCGAGACCACCCAGAACTATATCGCCACCGCCATGGAGGTGGACAAGGCGCTGGAGACCCTGCTGGACGAGCTGGAGGCGGCGGGCAAGCTGGACAACACCGTGATCGTGGCCGCCCCGGACCACATCCCCTATTTTGACGTGGATACTCTGGAGGAGCTGGCGGGGGAGACCTTCGGAAGTTCGGAGGACCTGGAGTACCTGCGGGAGAGCAACATCAACTTCGACGTGTACAAGAGCTCCCTGATCATCTGGTCGGCCAGCATGGAGGAGCCTGTCCAGGTGGACAAGGTAGTGGGGCAGGTGGACATCCTTCCCACCCTGTCCAATCTGCTGGGCCTGGAGTACGATTCCCGGATGATGGCGGGCAAGGACGCCCTGTCCGACAGCGAGGGCCTGGTGGTCTTCTCCTCCCGGTGCTGGATGTCCGATCGGGGCTTCTACAACAGCTTCACCAAGACCTTCACTCCGGCGGAGGGGGTGTCCATGACCCAGGAGGAGCAGGACAGCTATGTTTCCTCCATGCGCACCCTGGTGGGCTATCAGCTGAGCAGTACGGAGATGATCGTGGAAAATGATTTTTACAATGTCCTGTTTGGGGCCGGCTGATACCCCGGTGAACAGCAAGCGGAGCGGGGAGACCCGCGCCAGAGCGGAAAGGAGTGTATTCCATGAGCTTTGATCCCAATGAGTTTGACCGCAGTTACCCCCGGAGCGGGGGGGAGACCCTGGGCCAGTATGTGGGAAAGACCTTCCTGTGGATGATGGTGGGCCTGCTGGTCACCTTCGGAGTTGGTATCCTGGTCTGGTCTACCGGACTGGCCTGGCATATCTATGTGAGCGCCCCCGGGGTGCATCTGGTGTTGCTGGTGGGCATTTTGATCATCTCCTTCACCCTGTCCACCCGCATCGAGCGGATGGCGGTGGGGACAGCGGTGGCCCTGTTCCTGACCTACTCCGCCCTGTTCGGCCTCACTGTCTCCCTGTATCTGTTGCTCTTCGAGTTGCCCAGCGTCATGCTGGCCTTCCTGATGACGGCGGTGTACTTCGGCGCGCTGGCGGCCTACGGCTTCCTGACCCGGGCCGACCTGTCCCGGCTGGGTGTCCTTCTGACGGCCGGGCTGATCCTCCTGATCCTGTTCGCCCTGGTCAGCCTGCTCATCCCCGGCCTGACCGGGCTGGACCGGGCGGTGAGCTTTTTCGCCATCGCCGTTTTCCTGGCCTACACCGCCTATGACACCCAGCGGATCAAGGAGTACTACCACTATTACTCCGGCGACCCGGACCTGCTGGCCAAGGCGTCCATCTTCTCTGCCCTCCAGCTGTATCTGGATTTCCTGAATCTGTTTGTCCGGTTGCTGACCATCCTGGGCCGCAGGAAGAATTGATCGGGATGCGTCTGCCTTCCCCTGTATAGAACCCCTCCTGCAAGGTAGAATAAGGGACACATTCTACTTTGTGGGAGGGGTTTTTATGTCGGAACGGCGCATGACGGCCGAGCTGGTCGCAAAATTTTTGGAGGAGCTCCGCCGGGAGGAGCGCAGTAGCGGGACTCTGGAGAAGTACGGCCGGGATGTCCGGGCCTTTGCCGCTTTTCTGGATGGGCGGGCGGTCACCCGGGACCTGACTACCCAGTGGCGGGAGCACCTGCTCTCCGGCGGCTACGCGCCGGTCACCGTCAACTCCATGGTGGCGGCGGTCAACCGGTTTTTCGCCGTGCATGGGTGGGAGGACTGCCGCATCCAGTCTCTGCGCCTCCAGCGCCGGTTTTTCCGGGACGAGCGCCGGGAGCTGGACCGGGACGAGTACCTGCGGCTGATCGAGACCGCACGGGCCCTGGGGCGGGAGCGGCTGGCCCTTTTGATGGAGGCCATGTGCGCCACGGGGGTCCGGGTGAGCGAGGTGAAGTATCTGACGGTGGAGGCCGCCGGCCGGGGGAGGGCGGAGATCCGCCTGAAGGGGAAGGTGCGCACCATCCTGCTCCCGGGGAAGCTGTGCCGCAGGCTTTTGAAGTACGCCCGAAAGAAAAAGATCGCCTCCGGCGAGATCTTTCTCACCAGAGGCGGGAGCGGTCTGTCCCGAAAGCAGATCTGGGCGGAGATGAAGTCCCTGTGCCGCCGGGCGGGGGTGGAGCCCAGCAAGGTGTTCCCCCACAACCTGCGCCACCTGTTCGCCCGTGCCTTTTACCGGGTGAGCCGGGACGTGGCCCGGCTGGCCGACGTGCTGGGCCACAGCTCCATCGTGACCACCCGCATCTATCTGGTCACCACCGGCGCCGAGCACGCCCGGACTCTGGAGCGGCTCCAGCTGATTTGCTAGATAAAATATTTCTTTTGGGAACAGTCTGGATTTTGGGCAACCGGGAGGATTTTCCTTACATAACAAAATATGGCACAGGAAGCAGACCACTTCGGAAAAAATTTTCCGTGTGATCCATTTTTCACGCCGATTTTCCTTGCATTTTTATTCCGATCGAGGTAAACTGATATTGTCTAGCAGTCTCAATTTTGCACGGAAATAGACAAAAGAAATATTTTGTCTATTTCAAATTTGCGAGGAGGACGAGAATATGAGACACAGATCAGTACGAACCCGCATAGGGAGCATCCTGCTGACAGGCGCGATGCTCCTCTCCCTGTTGCCGA
>CALWVW010000144.1 GCA_944385075.1 uncultured Oscillospiraceae bacterium
GGTCATCGTCATGCGCTTCAAGGAGGAGGGGGACAAGGTCATCTCCCTGGCCCTGGCCGAGCGGGAGGAGGAGACCCACGACCAGGAGGAGGCCGGCGAGGACCAGCCCCAGGCGTAAAACAGCGGCCCCGCCCCGGCATCCGGTGCGGGGCCTGTACCAAAAGGAGGAGACAAGGTGTCCAGAAAACGAGTACGTGTCAAGCCGGGCAAGGCCCAGTCCACCGTGAGCTTTGTGGTGGGGCTCGCCTTTGTCCTGGTGGGCCTGGTCATGGTCGTTCCCACATTTGGCCCCTTCGGCCTGCTGTGGACGGGGGTGGCGGTGGCCATCACCGTGATCAATGGCCTGAATGCCTTCGGGAAAAAGGGGGTCTCCACCATGGAGATCTATTCCGAGGAAGAGGACGAGGCCCCCTCCCCCGCCCGGGAGGACCACGACCACATCCCCTCCACCGCCCTCACCACCCAGGAGCGGCTGGAACAGCTCCAGACCCTGAAGGAGGCCGGCCTGCTCACCGACGAGGAGTACCGGAACAAGCGGGAGGAGATTTTGAGGGAGCTGTAAGAGCGAAACGTCTTCCCCCGGGGGAAGGCCTTAGGAGGAACATGAAAACCGTTACCATCTATACCGACGGGGCCTGCTCGGGCAACCCGGGCCCCGGGGGCTGGGGAGCCATCCTGATGTACGGCCCCCATAAAAAGGAGATGTCCGGGGGCGAGGCCCGGACCACCAACAACCGCATGGAGCTCACCGGGGTGATCACCGCCCTGGAGGCCCTGAAGGAGCCCTGTACCGTGGAGCTCTACTCGGACAGCAAGTACGTCATCGACGGGCTGGACAAGGGCTGGGCCAAGGGGTGGCGGGCCCGGGGCTGGGTCAAGTCGGACAAGAAGCCCGCCCTGAACCCCGACCTGTGGGGGCGGCTCCTGGACCTGTGCGACTACCACACCGTCCGCCTCCACTGGGTCAAGGGCCATGCAGAGAATCCATACAACAACCGCTGCGACCAGCTGGCGGTGGCGGAGAGCCAGAAATATAAGTGATTGGGCCCCGCGTGAGCCCAGCGGAGCAAAACAGGACCCGGCCGGCGCATTTGCGCCGGCCGGGCCCTGTTTCTGTTACATCAGGTGGAGGCCCTTGGCCAGATTGACGGCGAAGTCCTGCACGTTGGTGACAATGCTCCGGGCGGACAGGCTCCCCCGGTCGCTGAGCTTGTTGACGGCGAACTCGGAGATGTCCACGCAATAGAAGTACACCTGCCGGACGGTGCCGTCGGGCAACACCCGGTAGGAGGGGGTCATGTTGCCGGTGGCGATGGTGTGGAGCATGGTGGCCAGGCAGATGACGGTGGTGGCGGAGCGGATCTGGTCCCGCATGGCGTCCTGGGCCCGGTACACGTCCCCAAAGACCGGGGGCAGAGGGCCGTCGTCCCGGATGGAGCCCGCCAGCACATAGGGCACCCCCATCTCCTCACAGGCGCAGATGATGCCGTTGTCGATGTGCTCCTCCCGGAGGAAGGCGGGGATGGAGCCGTGGAGCCGGACCCGGTTGATGGTGTCCAGGTGGTTGTAGTGGCCGTTGGGGCGGCTCTCCTGGCTCAGGATATCCTGCCCCAGGGCGGTGCCCAGATAGGCGGCCTCCAGATCGTGGGTGGCCAGGGCGTTGCCCGCCAGGATGGCGTGGACATAGCCCCCCCGCACCAGCCGGGAGAAGGCGTCCCGGGCGTCGTAGTCAAAGGCGAAGGCGGGCCCAAGCACCCAGACCACCTTGCCGTGGTCCTTCTCATAGCGCAGGAGCTCGTAGAGCTCGTTGTAGTCCCGGGAGAAGGAGGTCTCCCGGGAGCGGCCCTGCCGAAAGGCGAAGCGGTCCCGGTCCTGGCTGGGCTCGTGGAAGCCGTCGGCGTGGAGGTAGATCCCCTCCTCCCCGTGCTCGGTGCGGCCCACCGCCACCAGATCCCCCTGCTTCAGGTTGCGGAACTCCCGGATGTGGAGATCGCCCCCCTCCCACACGGCCACGCAGTCCATGCGGCTCTCCCGGGCCAGGCGCCAGACGCCCCCCTGCTTCAGATATTCGGGGAAGATGCTCATGGCGTGGTAGCCGTCGGGGGCCACCCCGTCCCGGGGACAGGGGGCCAGCTTCACGTCCGAGGCCCGCAGGAGCTCCGGACGGGAGAAGTCAGGGGGCGTATAGGGGCGCAACGAGAACGACATAGCAAGGGTCCCTCCATCAAATTTGAGATCGAGCAGAGCGCAGACAGCAATCAGTCGAAGTAGAACAGCTCCTCGAACTTCTTGTCCAGGGCGATGCACAGGACAAGGGCCAGCTTGGCCGTGGGGTTGAACTGCCCCGTCTCGATGGAGCTGATGGTCTGCCGGGACACGCCCACCAGCTTGGCCAGGTCTCCCTGGGAGAGATCCTTCTCCGCCCGGGCCACCTTCAGCCGGTTTTTCAGCACCAACTGGTCGTCCATGTCCTCACCATCCCTGCAGGATATATCTTACCAGATTCCAGACCACCATGACAAGACAGAAAATTGCAATTCCCGCCTGACTTTTCTGCCGCAGGTTGACCGCCTTGTACAGGCTGCACCCCAGGGAGCAGGCCCAGAACATGGCCAGGATGTCCCCCACCGGCAGTCCTCGCCACAGCTTGTAGCTGGTCAGAGCCAGCCCCACGGCGAACACGAAGATCAGGCTGAAGGACTCCCCCTGGATGCGGACGGTCTTTTCCCGCTCGTCCTGGTCCCGGTTTTCCCTCCGGCTCTTCTCTAAAATCTCATTTCTGTCCATGTCCGCTCCCTCCCCTACCATGTCTCCAGAATGTAGGAGGCCAGAGAGGCCAGGGCACCCACTGTGCCGATGATGCCGGAAAACAGAAAGATCTTCTCCCTCCGGATCCTGTACTGGCCAAAGGCCTCGCAGGACAGGTAGCCCAGGAAGAATACCATGGGCAGAGAGTTGTCCAGCCCGCGGATCAGATGATAAGCCATCACCAGGACGCACAGGGCCAGAAAGCCCACGACCCCCCACTGGCGGCCCTTGTCCCTGGCGTTGAGGAC
>CALWVW010000145.1 GCA_944385075.1 uncultured Oscillospiraceae bacterium
TCCTCAAGGCGCGGGCGTTCCCTGCGGGGAGCGCATACGCGCATTTGCGCGCCGCGCCTTCAGGGGGGACCGGTCCCCCCTGAGGCCCCCCTGCTCTCCGAGAGGGACGAGGGGTTTTATCCCATACCATGCACTCACTTCAGCTCCACCACCGTCACCCCGTCCTCGCCCTCGCCGTAGCGGCCGGGGCGGAAGGACTTGACATAGCGGCTCCGCTTCAAATAGGCGCGCACGGCGGCCCGGACCGCCCCGGTGCCCTTGCCGTGGATGACGGTGACCGTCTCCAGCTTGCCCATCATGGCCGTGTCCAGAAAGCGCTCCAGGGTGGCCACCGCCTCGTCCGTCATCATCCCCCGCAGGTCCAGCTGGCTGGGGACGGCGGCGGTGCGCAGGGTGCGCTCCGCCCGCTGGATGATCTTCCGGGTCTCCTTCTGGCTGGGGGTCTCCCCCTCCACCACCCGGACCTCGTCCTGCTTGGCGGAGATCTTCAGGATGCCGGCCTGGAGCTGGAGGGTGCCGTCCTTGTTCACCGACAGGACGGTGGCCCTTGTCCCCATGGACACCAGCTCCACTGTGTCCCCCTCCCTGGCCGGGCGGGTGGGGGGCGGGGCCTCCGGCTCCGCGGCGGGCCCGCCGATGTTCCGCTCCGCCTCGTTGAGCAGGCGGCGGGACTCCGCCCGCCCCTCGTTCACCTGTTGCCAGTCCAGGTCCTTCCGCTTCTGGAGCTCCTTCAGCTCGGCCAGGGCCAGGTCGCTGGCCGCCCGGGCCTCCTCAATGATGGACCGGGCCTCCGCCTGGGCCTTCTCCACCACCTTCGCCCGCTCCTTCTCCAGCTCCTCCCGGTACTCCCGGGCCCTGGCGGCGGACTGCTGCATCTCCAGCTTGAGCCTGCGGGCCTCGTCCCGCTCCCGCTCCATCTCCTGCCGCTGTTGGTCCAGGCGGGTGAGCACGTCCTCAAAGCGCACGTTCTCCGCGTCCAGCCGGGCGGCGGCCTTGTCGATGATATACTCGGGCAGGCCCAGCCGCCGGGAGATGGCGAAGGCGTTGGACTTGCCCGGGATGCCCAGCACCAGCCGGTAGGTGGGGGCCAGGGTCTCCACATTGAACTCGCAGGAGGCGTTCTCCACCCCGGGGGTGGTCATGGCGTACACCTTCAGCTCCGCGTAGTGGGTGGTGGCGGCCACCAGGGACCCCAGGCCCCGGGCCGACTCGATGATGGCGGCGGCCAGGGCGGCCCCCTCCACCGGGTCGGTGCCCGCCCCCAGCTCGTCGAAGAGGATCAGGGTGCTGTCGTCCGCCTCCCCCAGGATGCCCACGATGTTGGTCATGTGGGAGGAGAAGGTGGACAGGGACTGGGCGATGGACTGCTCGTCCCCGATGTCGGCCAGCACCCGCTGGAACACCCGCACCGTGGAGTCGTCCCGGGCCGGGATCTGAAGGCCGCACTGGGCCATCAGGGTGATGAGGCCCATGGTCTTCAGGGTCACCGTCTTGCCGCCGGTGTTGGGGCCGGTGATCACCAGGGTGTCGAAGGCGTCCCCCAGCTCCAGGTCGTTGGCCACCGCCTTCTTCTGGTCCAGCAGGGGGTGCCGGGCCCCCCGCAGGCGCAGGTACTGCTCCGACAGCCGGGGCTGGGTGCAGTTGAGCTTGAGGGCCAGCTTGGCCCGGGCGAAGATGGCATCCAGCCAGATGAGCAGCTGGTAGTCCTCCAGGATGTCCTCCCTGTGGGCGGCGCACTGGGCGGACAGCTCGGCCAGGATGCGCTCGATCTCCTTCTTCTCCTTGGCGATCAGCTCCCGGAGCTCGTTGTTGGCCTTCACCACCCCCATGGGCTCGATAAAGAAGGTGGAGCCCGAGGAGGACACGTCGTGGACCAGGCCGGGGATGGCGTTTTTATACTCCGACTTCACCGGCACCACGTACCGGTCGGAGCGGATGGTGATGATGGACTCCTGGAGATATTTGGACTGGTTGGAGGAGATGAGCTTCTGGAGGATGTCCCGCACCTTGGACTCGGTGGCCCGCATATGCCGGCGGATGGAGGCCAGCTCCGGGCTGGCGGAGTCGGCCAGCTCGTCCTCCCCCACGATGGAGTTGGTGATGGTGTCCTCCAGGAACCGGTTGGGGGTCAGGGCGCGAAACAGGTGGGAGATGGGGGTCTTCTCCTCGCCGGCGCCGTACTCCCCCACGGTGCGGGCGCACCGGAGGACGGCGGCGATCTCCAACAGCTCCCGGGTGTTCAGGCTCCCGCCCATGTCCGCCCGCTGGAGGCTGGCCCCCACGGGCCGGACCCCGGAGAAGCCGGGGGAGCCCCGGAGGGTCAACAGGTTGACCGCCGCCGCCGTCTCGTCCTGGGCCCGCTGGATCTCCTCCAGGTCGGTCATGGGCCGGAGGGACAGCGCCCGCTCCCGCCCCTCGTCGGTGGCGGCGCAGGCGGCCAGGAGCTCCAGCACCTTGGGGAGCTCCAGGGTCTCCATGGATTTTTCAAACAGCTCGCTCATAGCACACTCCATTGATCGCACAGTTTCCTCCATTATATGCTTCCGCCCCCCGTCCGTCAATCACCCGGCCCCTCCCGGGGCAAATTCCCTCCGGCCCGCGCCCTGTAACGCAGAAAAACGGGGGCACGGGCGATCTCTCGCCCGCGCCCCCAAGCCGGAGGAATCTCTACTTGTGGCGGCAACCCTGACACTGGCTACAGTTTCCGCTACACTGGCCGCCGTTTTTATGGCTCTTCCAGATGGAGCGGATAGCCAGGCCCACCGCCAGGGCCAGCGCGGCCAGGACGATCAGGTTCATCAAAATCGGGGGCATCGAAATCGCTCCTTTCCCCAGAGAGATTTACTTGGCGGCCGCGGCGGCCACGGAGGTCAGGCGCCGGGTGGCCCCGTCGGGCTGATAACCCTTCCGGAACAGCAGGTACAGCAGACCGGCCAGGGCGGCAAAGGCCACCACGGTCCACACGCCGAAGCTGGTCTCGCCGGTGATGAGGCCGCCGATCTGATAGACGATCATGGAGATGACATAGGCGAAGCCGCACATATA
>CALWVW010000146.1 GCA_944385075.1 uncultured Oscillospiraceae bacterium
GGTTTTCCGCCCGCGGGGGAAAGCAAAAGAGACTGGATCATCCAGTCTCTCTTCCGCACAGCGGGAGGGGCCCCGGAGGGCCCCTTCTGGCAAGAATTTGCCGCCGGTTTCCCGCCCGCCGGGAAAATCAAAAGAGACTGGATGATCCAGTCTCTCTTCCGCACCGCGGGAGGGGCCCCGGAGGGCCCCTCCCGCGGTTTTGTCTCTTATTTGCACAGGTCCAGGGCCACTTCCACAATGTGGTCCGCGCACAGGCCGAACTGCCGGAGCAGGTCGGCGGCGGGGCCCGAGTGGCCGAACTCGTCGTTGACGCCGATCCGGCGCACCGGGGTGGGGCACCGCTCGCTGAGCAGGGCGCACACCGCCTCCCCCAAACCGCCGATGACGCTGTGCTCCTCGCAGGTGATGACCCTGCCGCACTCCCGGGCCGCCTGGAGCACCAGCTCCTCGTCCAGGGGCTTGATGGTGCACAGATTGATCACCCGGGCGGAGATCCCCCGCTCCTTCAGGGCCTTTCCGGCCTCCAGCGCCTCGTTCACCATCAGGCCGGTGGCCAGGATGGCCACGTCGCCCCCCTCCTGGAGCACCTCGCCCTTGCCGATCTGGAAGGAGAAGCCCTCCTCCTGGTGGAACACAGGCACCGCCAGCCGCCCGAAGCGCAGGTACACCGGGCCCACGTGCTCATAGGCGGCCCGCACCGCCGCCCGGGCCTCCACGTCGTCGGAGGGGCACAGCACCACCATCCCGGGGATGGAGCGCATGAGGGCGAAGTCCTCACAGCACTGGTGGGAGGCCCCGTCCTCCCCCACGGAGATGCCCCCGTGGGTGGCGCCGATCTTCACGTTCAGGTGGGGGTAGCCGATGGAGTTGCGCACCTGCTCGAAGGCGCGGCCGGCGGCAAACATGGCGAAGCTGGAGGCGAAGGGCACCAGCCCCATGGTGGCCGCGCCGGCGGCGGCCGCGATCATGTTCCCCTCGGCAATGCCGCAGTCAAAGTGCCGGTCCGGAAAGGCCTTCTGGAAGGTGGCCGTCTTGGTGGCCCCGGCCAGGTCGGCGTCAAAGACGATCAGGTCGTCGTGCTCCGCCCCCAGCTCCTTCAGGGCGTTGCCGTAGCTGTCCCGGGTCGCGATCTTTTTCACGTCCGCCATCTTACATCGCCTCCACTTCCGCCAGCTGAGCGGTCAGCTCATCCATGGCGATCTTGTATTCCTCGTCGTTGGGGGCCTTGCCGTGCCAGCCCGCCTGGTTCTCCATATAGCTGACCCCCTTGCCCTTGGTGGTCTTCATCACGATGGCGAAGGGGACGCCCTTGGTCTGCTTCGCCTGGGCAAAGGCCGCCTCCAGCTGGTCAAAGTCGTGGCCGTCGATCTCCGCCACCGCAAAGCCGAAGGCCTTCAGCTTGTCCGGGATGGGGTAGGGGCTCATGACCTTGTCCACCGGCCCGTCGATCTGCAGGCCGTTGTTGTCGATGATGACGCACAGGTTGTCCAGCTTGTAGTGGTGGGCGAACATGAACGCCTCCCACACCTCGCCCTCCTGGATCTCCCCGTCGCCCAGCAGGGTGTACACCCGGCAGTCCCTGCCCTGGTACTTGGCGGCCAGCGCCATCCCGGCGGCGGCGGACACCCCCTGGCCCAGAGAGCCGGTGGACATATCCACCCCCGGGGTCTCGTTCATGTTGGGGTGGCCCTGGAGATAGCTCCCGATGTGGCGCAGGGTGGGCAGATCCTCCACCGGGAAAAAGCCCCGCAGGGCCAGCGCCGCGTACAGCCCCGGGGCGGTGTGCCCCTTGGACAGGACAAAGCGGTCCCGGTCCTCCCACTTGGGATTCTTCGGGTCCACCCGCATCTCCTTCCCGTACAGATAGGTGAACAATTCCGCGGCGGACAGGCTCCCGCCCGGATGGCCCGCCTTGGCGCCGTGGGTCCCCTCGATGATCCCCATCCGCACCTTACAGGCCATGGCCATCAGCTGTTTTTTCTCGCTGGCTGTCATAGCGCGCTTCCCTCCGTTTGCTTGCCGCCCCGCCGGTCCCACCGGGGGCGGCATGATGGTTTCATTATAAAGCACGCCTGTGAAAAATACAAGTGGGGACCCGGATTTCCGGACCGCCCACCTGTATTTTTCCGCCGGCCGCATCACCGACACCCGCCGCACCACGGGGGAGCGCCAGGGGAGGCGCGTCCTAGGCGGGTAGCACGAACGGCCCTCCAGTCTATGCCGCACAGTGGCAACGGGCGGGAGGGCGGCAATGTGTCAGAGGCCACCCCGCGCCGGTATATTTGCGCCGGGTTTCCGAATCAAGCTCCCCCGTAAATGGGGGTCCGGGGGTGGCCATCATTGGCGGCCCATAAGGGCCGACGTGGCCACCCCCGGCGATCTTTTCGCCCCTTTTGGATCGCTCCAAAAGGGGCTCGCCGCCGGGGCGGCGAAATCCCCCCCAATCAAACGGTACGGCACAAACTCGGTGGGAGGGGGCAAGCCCCCGCCCTACAGGGGTGCGTCATCCGACACCCGCCACACTATGATCCGTCATTGCGAGGAGGGCCACAGGCCCGACGTGGCAATCCGTAGCCCCGTCAAAAGAGAACGGATTCCCACGGCCCCTCCGGGGCCTCGGAATGACGGGATGGGTATGAAGTAGGGGCGGCGCGTCAGGGATGCCGCGCCCTACAATCCCCCTAAGGCCCCCTCTGACGAGGGGGCTGACGGCCGTCAGGCTGACCGGGGGAGAGATACGGGCGGCCACACGGGGCCGCCCCTACGGCGATATCTTATAAATTCCTAATTCCTAACTCCTAATTCCTAATTATAACTCCACTCTCCACTCTCCACTCTTCACTCTTCACTCTCCACTCTCCACTCTCCACTCTTCACTCTCCACTCTTCACTCTCTACTCTTCACTCTCCACTCTTCACTCTCCACTCTTCACTCTCCACTCTTCACTCTCCACTCTTCACTCTCCACTCCCCGCCTTCTCCTCCATAATGCGCACGTTCTCCCGCAGGCGCGGGTCCCCGGGCGACAGGGCCAGGGCCTTTTT
>CALWVW010000147.1 GCA_944385075.1 uncultured Oscillospiraceae bacterium
CTTACAGGTTGCGGTCCAGCACCTGGGTGAAGGCGTTGGGGGGCATGACGCCCACCCGGCGGTCGATCTCCTTGCCGTCCTTGAAGAAGATGACGGTGGGGATGTTCATGACCCCGTACCGGATGGCCAGCTCCCCCTCCTCGTCCACATTGACCTTGCCCACGGTGACCCTGCCGGCGTACTGCCGGTCCAGCGCCTCCATGACCGGGGCCAGCATCTTGCAGGGGCCGCACCAGTCGGCCCAGAAGTCCACCATCATCAGCTTGCCCTCCGCCAGGGCCCTGTCGAAACTGTCCTTGTTGTAGTGTGTCATCGCAAAAATCCTTTCTGTGGTATCTCTTTCTATTCTGAGCGGCGCGCGTCCAAATATGCACAAGCGGACAGGGCGGCCACGTGGCCCTCGCCCACCGCCTTGGACACCTGGAGCGGCGCGCCGGTGCAGTCTCCGGCGGCAAAGACCCCCTCCACGTTGGTGGCCATCTCCCGGTCCACCCGGATATAGCCGCCCTCGGTGGCCAGCTCGGGGAGCAGGTCGGTGGGGGCCACCGCCTGCCGCAGGATGAACACCCCGGCGCAGGGCAGGTCGGCCCCGTCCGCCTCCAGGGCGGTGACGGTGTTCTCCCCCTTCACCGCCAGCCTGCCCGCCCGGACAAAGGGAATGGCCGGGTCCAGCCCCTCCGGGGGCTGTTGGGCCACATAGGTCACCTGACAGCCCAGGGTGTGGAGGTAGTTGGCCTCGTGGGGGGCGTCGGGGGCCCGGCCCACCACCACCACGGGCTTGTTCCGGTAGAGCATCCCGTCGCAGGTGGCGCAGTAGCTCACCCCCCGGCCCAGGAACTCCTCCTCCCCGGGGTACTTGGCCTGCCGCACCACGCCGGGGGCCAGGATCAGGGCCCGGCCCTGGTACACCTCGCTCCCCACGGTGAGGGAGAAGCCCTCCCAGGCCATCAGGGAGATGGCCCTGCCCACTACGAAGTCCGCCCCCATCCGGGCGGCGTGGCTGTGGAACTCCTCCAGCATCCGGGCGCCGGTACAGCCGGGGAGGCCCGGGTAGTTGTCGATCCGCTCCGCCCGGGCCAGCGGGCTGTCCTGCCAGCGGTTGCCCACCACCAGGACGCTCTTGTCCCGGCCCCGGGCGGCCACCGCCGCCGCCAGCCCCGCCGGGCCGCCGCCCAGCACAAGAATGTCGTACCGCATATGCTCACCTGCCTGTGAAGATGGTCGAATGATCGCCTGTGTGGGTAGTGTACCCCGTTTTTGGGGGAACCCTCCGTAACTTTGTCACCAAGGCCGGCCCGGCCGTCCGGCGGTGGGTCTGTCCCTGGGAGGGGCCGGCCGGAGGGGCGGAAAATTTCAGTCCGCCCCCGGGCCGGTGACCTGGGTGGCCCGGAGGGGGAGGGGATAGGTGAAGGTCTGCCCCGCCCGGTCGGTGACGGTCAGCTCCAGCCACAGCTCGTCCTGCCAGCCCTCCCGGAACCGGCCGGACAGGTCGCCGGCGATGGCGCCGGTGGAGCCGGCGGGGTCCAGGGTGCCGCCGGTCTGGTCCACGCTCTGCATGGACAGCAGGGTGCGCTCCTCCCCGTCCCCGGCCAGGTAGTATTCGGTGACAAACGCCGTGGCCGGGGGGATATCCCCGTCCAGAAGCTCCAGGTCGCCCCCGTGGAGCACGTCCTCACCCCCGTTCAGGACCAGGACGCCGTTGGACAGGCGGAGCTGTTCACTCTCCCCGGAGAGGGACCAGACGGACAGCGCCGGCTGTTCCGCTCCGCCGCCGCAACCGGCCAGCAGGGCGCACCCCAGCAGGGCGGCCAGGGCGAGGAGAGAGGATTTTTTCATGGACGGTTCCCCCTTTTGATGTTCTATGGTCCCATTGTAGCGCGGGGCGGGGAAAAGTCAATTTAAGATTTGATGAAGTGGGGCGGTCATATGGGGGGTAGTGCCCCGGGGTGGCCTCTCCTGCCCTTTTGGGGCAATTCATCTTCTGTCCTCATCGGCCCGCATACTTTGTTGCGGGGGCATTTCGCCGCCAGCGGGCGGCGACCCACTTTGCCAACAGCGGCAAAGTGGGCAAAGCGCCGTTTAAGGGGGAGATGTTTCGATTCATCTCCCCCTTAAAAATCCCCCTCTTCACCGACCAATCTCGTCCTCGTAAGCTCCAGATCACTCGTCTCGCCCGAAAGGGCAAGACTCGCTCCTTCCGCTACTCGTCCTCTCCCAATGGAAATCGCTTGTGCTGGATTTCCATTGGGCTCCCATTTCGGCCCCCCTATTGGATGTACCCCCCGGGGACGGGGACGAAGGACGGGGGACGAGGGGCAGAGAGAAAAACGCAATCATGTAGGGCGGGGGCGTTTTTCATGGCGCCTGACGGTCCCTACCCCTTTTGTCCCTTTGGGACATTTCCCCCTGACAGGGGGAATCGGCCTCGGCAGGCGCAGGGGCAGGGCGCGCCGAGTCGTCGCGCCCCACGCGAACGATCATTGTTACCTGTCCTGTCGTGCGCCTGAAGGGCGGCGCGTCAAGGATGCCGCGCCCTACAGGGCCGCACCCATCCGACACCCGCCGCACCACGGGGAAGCAACCAGGGCAGGCGCGTCTAAGCGGGTAGCACAAACGGCCCTCCGGTCTTGCCGTACAGTGGCAACGGGCGGGAGAACGGCGATGCGTCAGAGGCCACCCCGCGCCGGTATATTTCCATCAAACCCCCGAACCAAGCTCTCCCGTAAATGGGGGCCCGGGGGGCGGGCGACTAAGAGCACCACTCGGTGCTCGCCGGAGCCGTCCCCCGGCGATTCTTTGGTAGCTTTCTGATCGCTCAGAAAGCTACTCGCCGCCGGGGCGGCGAAACGTCCCCCAAATTGAAAGAGTGCGGTGCAAAACCGGCGGGAGGGGCAAGCCCCTCCCCTACGGTAGGATAAGGAAGCAGGGCAAATTACCCCGGACGGCGCGTCAGGGATGCCGCGCCCTACAGGTTCATCACATTCGACATCTGCCGCACCGTGATCCGTCATTGCGAGGAGGGCCATGGGCCCGACG
>CALWVW010000148.1 GCA_944385075.1 uncultured Oscillospiraceae bacterium
TCTTCCTGAAGACCATGGAGGGCACCGGCCTGTTCATGGCCCGGGAGCTGAAGAAGATGTTCAAGAAGAACGCCCTGTCCATGCTGGCCGCCGCCCTGGTGTCCGGGGGGTTGAAGGACTTCAAGAAGCTCATGAGCGCCGACGAGGTGGGGGGGACCGCCCTGCTGGGCATCTCCAGGCCCGTCATCAAGGCCCACGGTTCCTCCGACGCCTACGCCATCCAGAACGCCATCCGGCAGGCCAAGCAGTACATCTCCGCCGGCATCATCGAGAGCATCACGGAGAATGTGGACCTCATGCGCCTGGACGCCCCGGACAGGGAGAACTGACTCCCCTCTTTTTGACAGCCTGAGGCCCCGCCCATCCACAGGATGGGCGGGGCCTTTCAGTGTCCGGCTACCTCTTGGGCCTGGGCTTGCACACCAGGGCCACCAGAAAGCCGAAGAAGATGGCCGCGGTGATGCCCCCGGCGGCCGCGGTGACGCCGCCGGTGAGGGCGCCCAGGGCGCCGCTCTCCTCCACCGCCCGCCGGACCCCTCTGGCCAGCAGGTGGCCGAAGCCGGTGAGGGGGACGGTGGCCCCGGCCCCGGCCCAGTCCACCAGGGGCTGGTAGAGCCCGGCCCCGCTGAGGGCCACCCCGGCGGTGACGTAGCAGACCAGGATCTTGGCGGGGGTGAGGGCGGTCCGGTCGATGAGGATCTGCCCGATGGCGCACAGGGCGCCCCCGCACAGGAAGGCTTTCACATATTCCATGGCGTCAATTCCCCCTCTTTACGGCGCGGTGATGGCCAAGGCGTGACAGATGCCGGGGACGCTCTCCCCCTGAAAGGCGGAGGTGGGGGAGTGGAGGGCCCCGGTGGGGCAGAACAGCAGGTTGCGCCACCGCCCCTCCCGGAGACCGTTGAGCAACAGGCCGGTGAGCACCGCCGCGCAACAGCCGCACCCCGAGCCCCCGCAGTGGACGTCCTGGCGCTTGGGGTCGAAGATGAGCTTGCCGCAGTCGGCGTGGTTGGCCAGCGGGAGGCCCTCCTCCTCCAACAGCTCCAGCAACAGCTGGCTCCCCAGGCTCCCCAGGTCGCCGGTGACGATCAGATCGTAGAAGTCCGGGGACCGGCCCGTGTCCCGCAGGTGGGCGGCGATGGTGTCGCAGGCCGCCGGGGCCATGGCCGCCCCCATGTTGTTGGTGTCGGTGATCCCCTTGTCCACGATCCTGCCCACCGTCACATGGGTGAGCCGGGGGCCCTCCCCCTCCCGGGCCAGGACGACGGCCCCCGAGGCGGTCACCGTCCACTGGGCGGTGGGGGTGCGCTGGCCGCCGTACTCCAGGGGGGTGCGGTACTGCCGCTCGGCGGTGCAGAAGTGGGAGGAGACCACCACCCCGGCCCGCTGGCCGAAGCCCCCGTCCAGGGTCAGGGCGGCCAGGGCCAGCCCCTCCCCCATGGTGGAGCAGGCCCCGTACAGGCCGAAGAAGGGGACGTCCTGCCCCCGGGCGGCATAGGAGGAGCCGATGCACTGGTTGAGCAGGTCCCCGGCGAAGAGCCAGTCCAGCTGGGAGACGGCCAGCCCGCCCCGGTTCAGGGCCAGGGCCAGCGCCTGCCGCTGCATGGCGCTCTCCGCCTTCTCCCAGGTGGACTCGCCGAAGGTGTCGTCCCCGTCGAGATAGTCGAAGGTGTTGCCCAGGGGGCCCTCCCCCTCCTTCTTTCCGGCCACGTTGCCCCAGCTGAGCAGGGCGAGGGGGGAGGACAGGGCGGCCGTCTGCCGCCCGAGCTTTTTGTTTGTCATGCGCGCACCTCCGCGGCTGTGGAATGGCCCTAGTTTGCCCCGGGGGGAGGAAAATATGCCCGGCGCTTTTCAAAGGGGCCGGGTTCTGCTATAATAGGGAAAAACGCCGGAGAAGACCGGCGGGAGGCGCAGAGAGGAGGAGCGGTATGGAGCATCAGATCTGGGTGGAGGAGGAGGTCCCGGCCCCCGCGGGCCTGGCCGCCCGGCTGGAGGAGGCGGTGAACGCGGCCCTGGACGCGGAGGGGGTGGACGTGCCCTGTGTGGTGGAGGTCTGCCTCACCGACGACGAGGCCATCCACCAGACCAATTTGGAGATGCGGGGGGTGGACCGGCCCACCGACGTGCTGTCCTTCCCCATGTTCGAGCTACAGCCGGGGGAGAAGCCCCGGGCGGAGTGGGCCGACCCGGACACGGACAGGGTGCTGTTGGGGGACATGATGATCTCCCTGGAGCGGGCCCGGGCCCAGGCGGAGGAGTACGGCCACAGTCTGGAGCGGGAGATCTGCTATCTGGCGGTCCACTCGGTGCTCCACCTGCTGGGGTACGACCACCTGGACGAGGGGCCCATGAAGCAGCAGATGCGGGCCCGGGAGGAGGCCATCCTGGGCCGGCTGGGCATTGTCCGGACGTGATCTTTGTAGCGGACGACATCCGGGCGGAGCGGAACAGCGGGCCGACTGGGGAAAACGGCGAAATTGGCCGAACTGCGCACGGAGAGATTGCGCGGCGGGCGGGCCCGTGATACAATAAGGCGCTTGTGCCCCGGAGGCCCGGGACAGATCGAAAAGGAGAGATAACATGGAGATTTGGCAGAAGAGAGGGCCCGGCCTGTTGCTGTGCCTGGCGGTGGCCCTGGCGGCCTGGTTCCTGGTGGAGCTGGCCCCCGCGCTGGAAATCGTGGGGAGCGCGGTGCTGGCCATCCTGTTCGGCATGGTGCTGTGCGCCCTGTGGAAGGACAAGGGGGCGGTGAAGGACGGCGTGGCCTTCACCTCGAAAAAGGTGCTCCAGTGCGCGGTGGTGCTGTTGGGCTTCGGACTGAACCTGCAGAAGATCGGGGAAGTGGGGCTGACCTCTCTGCCCATCATCCTGTCCACCATCGCCACCTCGCTCATTGTGGCCTTTGTCATGAGCCGGGCCCTCCATATGCCCGGAAAGATCGCCACCCTGATCGGCGTGGGGTCCTCCATCTGCGGGGGCTCCGCCATCGCGGCCACCGCCCCGGTCATCGAGGCGGACGACGAGGAGATCGC
>CALWVW010000149.1 GCA_944385075.1 uncultured Oscillospiraceae bacterium
CCCTCAAAGCGGATGTCCACCGCCCGGGCGTGGGCGGTGAGGCCCTCCTCCCGGGCAAAGCGGCTCACCTTTCGGTAGTCCCGCTCCAGGGCCTCCCTGGTGTAGTAGCTGAACTGGGACTTCTTGATGAAGTCGTCCACCGACAGGGGGCTGTAGAACCGGGCGGTGCCCATGGTGGGCAGGGTGTGGTTGGGTCCGGCGAAGTAGTCCCCCATGGGCTCCGGGTCGTACCGGCCCAGGAAGATGGACCCGGCGTTCTCGATCATCCCCAGGTAGTCGAAGGGGTTTTCCACCGACAGCTCCAGGTGCTCCGGGGCGATGCGGTTGGCCACCGCCGCCGCCTCTTTCAGCGACCGGGCCACGATGATCTTCCCGTTGGCCTCGATGGAGGCCCGGGCGATCTCCTCCCGCTCCAGGGTCTTCAGCTGTTCCTCGATTTCCCGGGAGACCGCCTGGGCCAGTTCCCGGGAGTCGGTGACCAGCACGGCGGAGGCCATCTTGTCGTGCTCCGCCTGGCTGAGCAGGTCGGCGGCCACCCAGGCGGGGTCGGACTTCCCGTCGGCGATGACCAGCACCTCCGAGGGGCCGGCGATCATGTCGATGTTCACCAGGCCGAACACCTGCCGCTTGGCCTCAGCCACATAGGCGTTGCCGGGGCCCACGATCTTGTCCACCTTGGGCACCGTTTCCGTCCCGTAGGCCAGGGCGGCGACGGCCTGGGCACCCCCCATCTTGAAGATGCGGGTGACCCCCGCCAGCTTGGCCGCCGCCAGGATGGCCGGGCGGATCTTCCCGTCCCGGCCGGGGGGGGTGGCCATGATGATCTCCCCCACCCCGGCGATGTGGG
Source organism: uncultured Oscillospiraceae bacterium (assembly GCA_944385075.1). Taxonomy (GTDB): domain Bacteria; phylum Bacillota; class Clostridia; order Oscillospirales; family Oscillospiraceae; genus Lawsonibacter. The sequence continues at coordinate 848 of CALWVW010000149.1, forward strand.
CGGGGATGGCGTTCATGAGCACGGTGGAGGGGTAGGCTGCGGTGCCCCCGGGCACATAGATGCCCACCCGGGCCAGGGGGGTGATCTTCTGGCCCAGGATCACCCCCTCCCGCTCGGTCATGAGGAATCCCTCCCGCTTCTGTTTGGCGTGGAAGGCGCGGATATTTTCGGCGGCCTCCCGGAGGATGGCGGTAAACTCCCCGTCCACCTGGGCGGCCCCCTCCTCCAGCTCCTGGGGGGTGACCTCCAGGGCGGACAGCTCCGCCTTGTCAAACTTTTTGGCGTAGTCCAGCAGGGCCGCGTCCCCCCGCTCCTTCACGTCCCGGAGGATGTCCGCCACCGGGGCGGACACGTCGGCCGCCTCCTCCTGCCGGCGGAAGATCTCCTCCTCCGGCACCTGGTTCAGGTCGTAAATCTTCATCATGGGGACCACCTCACAGATTTTTCGCCAGGGCGTCCCGCATGGCGAGGATCTCCTGGTATTTGAACTTGTAGCTCACCTTGTTACAGATAAACCGGGCGCTGATGTCCACGATGGTCTCCAGGGGGGCCAGGTGGTTCTCCCTGAGCGTGTTGCCCGTCTCCACAATGTCCACGATCACGTCGGACAGGCCCAGGATGGGGGCCAGCTCGATGGAGCCGTTGAGCTTGATGATATCGATGTCCCGGGAGCGGGACTCGTAGTAGTCCCCGGCGATGTGGGGAAATTTCGTCGCCACCCGGAGGGTCCTGTTGGGGTCGTCGTAGAAGTCCTCGGGCCCGGCCACGCACATGCGGCACTTGCCCATCTTCAAATCCAACAGCTCGTACACATCCGGGCGGTACTCCAGCAGGATATCCTTACCGGCGATACCCACGTCGGCGGCCCCCCGCTCCACGTAGATACTCACGTCGGAGGGCTTCACCCAGAAGTACCGGACCCCCTTCTCCGGGTTCTCAAAGGTGAGCTTCCGGTTTTTCTCCAGAATGGAGGGGCACTCGTACCCGGCGGCGGCCAGCACCTCGTATGCCTTCTCCCCCAGTCTCCCCTTGGGCAGGGCTACCTGGATCATAGGGACACCTCCTCCGGCGTGATGCCGTCATGGTACCGGGCCTTCACCCGGCAACGCACCGGCGGGGCCTGGAACGTCTCCCGCTCACAGCGGACGGTGAAGCCCTTTTGCCGGACCCCCTCCACAAAGGCGGCCAGCCCGGCCAGATCCGCGTCTGGGCCGTAGGTGAGGAGCAGGTCGGCGTCGTACTGCCGCTCCTGGCCGAAGTACTGCTCCAGCCGGCCCATGTACAGGGCGAAGCCGATGGCCCCCACCTGCTTGCCCATCTTCCGGGGCAGGTTGTCGTACCGCCCCCCGGACAGGGCCGGGAAGGGGATGCCCGGCAAAAAGCCCTGAAAGATGATCCCGTTGTAGTAGTCCATGCTGTTGACCAGGGAGAAGTCCAGCCGGATCTGCCCGTTGAGGCCGAAGGCCTCCAGCAGGGCGGCGGTGGCGGACAGCTGGCGCAGGATCTCCCAGCTCTCGTTGGTGCGGGCCAGCTTGCCCGCCTGGGCGATGCCCTCTTTCAGGGGGGCGTAGATGCCCATGAGCTCCTGGAGAGCCTGGGCGTCGGGGGCGCTCAGGACCCCCTGGTCCGCCAGGGCCTGGACCCCGGGGGCGTTCTTCTGGGCCAGGAGGGCGAGCACCCTCTCCTGGTCCTCCCCGCTCAGCCCCATCCCCCCCAGCAGACAGCGGACGAAGCTCACGTCGGACAGGTCCAGCACATAGTCCGCGGACAGGAGCTTCAGGGACTTGGCCGCCAGGGCGATGACCTCCGCCTCGGCGTAGGGGTCGATCTGGCCCACCGACTCCACCCCCACCTGGAGGATCTCCTTAAAGGCGCCCCCCATCTCCCGGTAGACGTTCTCGTTGTAGTAGACCTTCTCGCTGTCCCCGCTGTTGTTCTTGATGATGGACAGGGTGATGTCCGGCTTCAGGGCCTTCAGAGAGCCGTCCACGTCGGTGAAGGTGATGATGTGGCCCTTTTTCAAAAAGTCCTTGTTCTGGGCGTACAGGTCATAGTCCTCAAACTTGGACATGCGGAACTTCCGGTA
>CALWVW010000150.1 GCA_944385075.1 uncultured Oscillospiraceae bacterium
CTGCGCCGGGAGTATATCGACGCCCACAGGGAGAGCCTGATCCGCCATCTGGAAAACACCTATATCCAGTACCCCGACGGCACCCGGAAAAAGCTCCAGCGCAAGGGGCCCGGGACCCGGTAGCCGGCCCGGCCCCGCCGCCTTCATTGACAACCGGGGCGCTTTCTGCCATAATACTACCGGTATCACCGCGATCTCCGGGCGAGCGCCCGATCTGTCATACGCCATAAGGAGGATTTTACATGGCCGGTATCAAAATCACCACCGACTCCGCCGCCGATATCCCTGTGGAGCTCCAGAGGGAGCTGGACATCCAGGTCCTCCCCTTCCCCATCGCCATGGGGGACCGGGAGTACGCCGACGGGGTCGACTTCACCCCCGATCAGTTTTACGAGGCCCTGCTGGCCGCCCCGCAGATCCCCACCCACGCCCAGCTCAACCCCTATCAGTTCACCCAGCTGTTCGAGGGGGCCTGGAAGGCGGGCTACTCCCACCTGATCCACGTGAGCATCAACTCCAAGGGCTCCGCCACCTACGGCAACGCCCTGCAGGCCCGGGACGAGTTCTATGAGGACCACCCCGAGGCCAGGGACACCTTCTCCATCTCCCTTCTGGACTCCAGGACCTACACCATGTGTTACGGCTGGGCGGTGATCCAGGGGGCCCGGATGGCCGCCTCGGGCGCCCCGGCGGAGGAGGTGCTGGACTTCCTGCGGGACTGGCTGGACCACGCCCGGATCCTCTTCACCCCCCTGGACCTGCGGTTTGCCAAAAAGTCGGGCCGCATCTCCGCCGCCGCCGCCTTTGTGGGCGAGGCCCTGGGCCTCAAGCCCATCATGACCTTTGAGGGCGGGGAGTCCAAGATCCTCAGCAAGGTCCGGGGCGAGAAGAGCGTCATCGCCAACATGGTGGCCCTGTGCAAGGAGAACCGCCGGCCCGGCACCCCCTATCTGCTCATCCGGGGCAACAATCTGGAGCAGGCGGACAAGTTGCTCCAGGCCTGCCGGGCGGAGCTGGGGGAGGACCCGGCCCTGGAGTACCCCATCGGCGGCGTCATCTCCATCAACGCCGGCCCCAATCTGGTGGGGCTGGTCTACCGCGTCTGATTCTGAGTTTGAATGACATAGGAACGGGCGGGAGCATCCCAGGATGCTCCCGCCCGTTTTCCATATCAGTAGCTGTGTTCCGGCGCCTCTCCGCTCACTGGGCGGTGATGATCCGGATCTGTCCGCCCTGGCTGGCGGGCCGGTCGTAGTACAGGGTCAGGGTGTAGCCGTCGGCCAGGATGCTCTCCAGCCCCCCGGTCCCCTCCAGCCAGAGGTCGGCCCCGGTCAGGTGGATCTGCACCTGGTCGGACACCCGGAACTCCTGCCGGCCGCTCTCCACATACCAGTCCCCGTCCTGCAGGAAGAAGTCCTCCACCTCCGCGCCGTCCGCGTCCAGCGTCTGGACCGCCGTGATCCGCAGGTCCCCCGTGGCGCTCTGGCCCAGGGCGATGCCCACATAGCGGCCGTTCCCGGAGAGATTGTACAGATACTTTTCGCTGGTGCCGCCGGCGTTGGTGAGGGTGGCGGCGTCGTTGTAGACCATCTGGCCGTTGAGGGAGCCGGCGCTGATCCCCTCCTCGTCCGTGTAGCGGGTCAGCCGCCCGTAGTCATAACAGCCGCCGGTGACGCTGTCCAGCAGGATCAGGTCCACCTGCCCGGCGCTGTTGGTCCGGTAGTAGGAGACCGCGCCGGAGGAGATGGTGTCCAGCCAGTGGACGGAGGAGAAGTCGGAGGAGGCGGAGCCCAGGTTCCCCTCCAGGTCGTAGAGGAAGCCGGAGCCCGCCCACTCGTAGACGCGGCAGGCGGGGGCCAGCTCCAGGGTGCCCAGGGTGCCCGCCGCCACGTCCAGGTCGTGTCTGGCGCTGGAGGAGGGCGCGCTGCACCGGAGGGAGGAGGCGGTGGAGCTGGACACCCGCACCAGACTGCCCAGCATATCCTCGTCATAGTCCACCCGGCTGGCGGTGAGGGTGACGCCGCTGTCACAGAGGGTGACGCTCCGGCCGTCCTCCGACAGGATGCCCACCATGTCGGCCCGGACCTCCGAGGGGGCGCAGGCCCCGGCCACCTTGCCGTCGTCGGTGAGCAGAAGGGTGACCGCGTCCCCGATCCGGACGCCCGCCAGGCTCTCCCAGGCGGACTCCAGCACCGGGAACTCATACCCCGCCACGGTGAGGGAGGTGGCCGCCGTCACGTTGGGCTCGGCGGCCGTGACAAAGCCCGTCACCTTGTAGTCGGAGGCCCGCATGGTCCCCGTGGCCGCGTCGTAATAGGCCACGTCGTACTCCGCCAGGTCCCCGCTGTCGGCGGCGGCCCCGTTCTTGGTGATGGCGTAGGACCGGCCGGAGATCCCCAGCGCCCGGGCCAGGGAGCTGGCGGCGGAGGCGGTGTCCGCCACGGCGGCCTGGGAGGCGCTGGTGGTCCCCCCGGCCAGATAGAGGTAGCGGATGGCCCCGGTGTCGTCGGCAAAGAGGCGGACGGAGGACCCGGCCCGGCTGTTCAGCTGGAGGTAGCCGCTGGTGCTGTAGTCATAGGTCTCACTGCCGGAGAGGACCACCGCCCCGGCGGAGATCCGGTAGCTGGAGCCGTTGGAGGCGGTGAGGGTGGAGGCGGTGGCGCTCCCGATGGTCACATCCCGGGCCTCCCCCTCTCCGGAGACAAAGCCCACCGCTCTGCCCGCCCCGTCAAAGAGCAGGGCGCCCAGCCGCCCCTCCAGGGCGTCGCTCTGTTGCCGGCCCTGGGTGTAGTAGGTGATGCCGCTCCCGTCGGGCAGATAGGCCATGAGCAGGCCGCTCCCCCCGCCGTAGGCGGCGTCCGTGTCCAGCAGGATGGCCTCGGCGGTGGAGG
>CALWVW010000151.1 GCA_944385075.1 uncultured Oscillospiraceae bacterium
TCCATCATGCCCCAGAAGAAGAACCCCGACGTGGCCGAGCTGGTCCGGGGCAAGACCGGGCGGGTGTACGGCTCCCTGGTCACCCTGCTCACCGTGATGAAGTCCCTGCCCCTGGCCTATAACAAGGATATGCAGGAGGACAAGGAGGCCCTGTTCGACGCCATCGACACGGTGGAGCTGTGCCTGCCCGTCTTTGCGGCCATGGTGGACACCCTGACGGTGCGGCCCAAGAACATGGCGAAGGCGGCCGCCGGCGGCTTCATCAACGCCACCGACTGCGCCGACTACCTGACCAAGAAGGGCCTGCCCTTCCGGGAGGCCTATATGATCGTGGGCCGGCTGGTGAATATGTGCATCAAGACCGGAGACACCCTGGACACCCTGGCGCTGAAGGACTTCCGGGCCATCTCCTCCCTCTTTGAGGAGGACGTGTACCAGGCCCTGTCCCTCAAGACCTGTGTCAACGGCCGCAAGGTCTACGGCGGCCCCGCCCGGGAGTCTGTGGAGAAGCAGATTCAGCTGATCGAGGAATTTGTGGGGGAGCGGGAGAAATAAGGCCCGCCGCGTGAAAACCTCCATCCAAGAAACCGAAAGAAACCAGGTGTCAGATCCATGAGCAAACCCAAGGTATACATCGACGGCAAGGAGGGCACCACCGGCCTGCAGATCTATGAGCGGCTGGGGGCGCGGGAGGACATCGAACTGCTCCTGATCGACGAGGACAAGCGGAAGGATCCGGAGGAGCGGAGGAAGTTCCTCAACGGGGCGGACCTGGTCTTCCTCTGCCTGCCCGACGCCGCCGCCGTGGAGGCGGTGGCCATGATCGACAACCCCCGTACCCGGGTCATCGACGCCTCCACTGCCCACCGCACGGCGGAGGGCTGGGTCTACGGGTTCCCGGAGCTGTTGCCCGGCCAGCGGCAGAGGATCAGGTTCGCGGCCCGGGTGGCCAACCCCGGCTGTCACGCCACCGGTTTTCTGTCCACCGTGGCCCCGCTGGTGAATCTGGGGCTCCTGCCCCGGGACTACCCCCTGTCCTGCTACTCCCTGACCGGCTACTCCGGCGGAGGGAAAAAGATGATCGCCGAGTACCGCTCCCCGGACCGGGACCCCCGGCTGGCCGCCCCGGCCCCCTACGCCCTGGGGCTACAGCACAAGCACCTGCCCGAGATGCAGGCGGTGGCGGGGCTGAGCTACCCGCCCAACTTTCTCCCGGTGCTGGGGGACGTGGAGCAGGGGATGACCACCTGTGTGATGCTCCAGAACCGGCTTTTGCACGGGACCCCCAGTGCCGAGGACATCTGCGACCTGCTGGGCAACTACTACGAGGGCCAGAAGCTGGTCCGGGTGGCCCCCTTCGGGGGGCGTGAGCCCCGCCTCTACACCAGCCAGCTGGCGGGGCGGGACTGGCTACAGATCACGGTGTCCGGGAACGGGGAGCAGACCCTGCTGTCCGCCCAGTTCGACAACCTGGGCAAGGGGGCTTCCGGCGCGGCGGTCCAGAATATGAACCTGATGCTGGGTTTCCCCGAGACCGAAGGGCTGGCGACAGAGTGAAAAGTGAAGAGTGAAGAGTGGAGAGGGACCATACAGTGCCGTTTGCGGTTGGGCCGGACGCCATATCTTCACTCTCCACTCTCAACTCTTCACTCTTAAAAGAAATGTGAGGTAAAAAGTATGCTGAGTGAGATTTCCGGCGGCGTGTGCGCCGCCCGGGGCTTTACCGCCGCGGGAGTCCACTGCGGGGTGAAGGCCAACAGCAGCCCGGACAAGAATGATCTGGCCCTGATCCTGTCGGAGAAGGAGTGCGCCGCCGCCGCCACCTACACCCTGAACCGGGTGAAGGCGGCCCCCATCTATGTGACCATGGACCACCTGGAGAACGGGGTGGCCTGGGGTGTGGTGGCCAACAGCGGCAACGCCAACGCCTGTTGCCCCATGAGCCATGAGAACGCCGAGGCCATGTGCGAGGCCGCCGCCCGGGCCACCGGCCGGGAGGCGGGGGACTTTGTGGTGGCCTCCACCGGCGTCATCGGCCAGACCATCAACATCGCGGCCATCCAGGAGGGGCTCCCCCGCGTGGCCGCCGCCCTGAGCCGGGAGGGCTCCGCCGCCGCGGCGGCCGCCATCATGACCACCGACACAGTGAAGAAGGAGATCGCCGTCTCCTTCCAGGTGGGTGGAAAAGAGGTCAGACTGGGGGCCATTGCCAAGGGCTCCGGGATGATCCACCCGAATATGGGTACGATGCTGGCCTTCCTGACCACCGACTGCGCCATCACCCAGGAGATGCTGTCCGAGGCCCTCCACGAGGTGGTGGCCCGCACCTTCAACCGGGTGACGGTGGATGGGGATACCTCGACCAACGATATGTGCGTGGTGCTGGCCAACGCCATGGCGGGCAACCCCCTTATCGAGTGGAAGGACGAGAACTACCAGACCTTCCTGGCGGCCCTGGAGCAGGTGTGCCGCACTCTGGCCCGGGCCATCGCCGGAGACGGCGAGGGGGCCAGCAAGCTGGTCACCTGCCGGATGGTGGGCGCCCGGAGCGAGGAGGGGGCCGAGCGCCTGGCCAAGGCGGTGGTGGGCTCCTCCCTGGTGAAGGCGGCCATGTTCGGGGCCGACGCCAACTGGGGCCGGGTGCTGTGCGCCATGGGCTACTCCAAGGCGCCCTTCCGCCCGGAGCACGTGGACGTGAGCTTCCAGTCCCAGGCGGGGGAGATCCTGGTCTGTCAGCAGGGGGACGGCCTGCCCTTTGACGAGGGGCGGGCCAAGGAGATCCTGTCCCAGAAGGAGGTCGTCATCCTGGTGGACCTCCACGAGGGGGAGGAGTCCGCCGAGTGCTGGGGCTGTGACCTGACCTATGACTATGTGAAGATCAA
>CALWVW010000152.1 GCA_944385075.1 uncultured Oscillospiraceae bacterium
GCCCCCGCCCTGTGCAACCGCATCGACCGGAACACCGGGGGCATCGTCATCGCCGCCAAGACCGCCGAGGGCCTGCGGGTGATGAACCAGAAGATCCGGGACCGGGAGCTGGAGAAATACTATCTCTGCGTGGTCCACGGGGCCATGTCCCCCCGGTCGGGCAAGCTGGAGAACTTTTTGCTCAAGGACGAGGGGAAAAAGCAGGTGTCCGTCCACAGCCGCCCGGTGCCCGGCGGCAAGACCGCCGTCACCCTCTACCGGACGCTGGCGGTCAACGGCGGGCTCTCCCTGGTGGAGTGCCAACTGGTCACCGGCCGGACCCACCAGATCCGGGCCCAGTTCGCCGCCGCCGGCCACCCCCTCCTGGGGGACGGCAAGTACGGGAGCGAGCGGGAGAACCGGAAGTACGGCCGCCACGGACAGGCCCTGTACTCCTATAAGCTGACCTTCCACTTCACCACCGACGCCGGGGCCCTGGAGCCCCTCAACGGCCGCACCTTCCAGGTGGAGGACGTGGACTTTGTGGAGGAGTACTTCGGGGAGGGACAGCGGGGCTGAGGCTGTCTGGACGCGGCCGGGCCAGGGCCCGGGGGCCGGAGCGCCTCCGGCAACAGGAAAAAGGAGAAGCGCGCCCCTTGCGGAACCGGGGCGGTTTGTGCTAGGATAAGACCATAAAGAACAGAGGAGGCATATCCATGAAGCAGGACATGATTGTGATTTTGGACCTGGGGAGCGAGGAGAACCCCCGGCTGGCCCGGGAGATCCGGGCGCTGGGCGTCTATTCGGAGATCCACCCCCACGACATCACCCTGGCGGAGCTGAAGGCCCTGCCCAATGTGAAGGGGATCATTCTCAACGGCGGCCCCAACCGGGTGGTGGACGGCGTGGAGATCGACGTGGCCCGGGAGATCTATGACTGCGACATCCCCGCCCTGCTGGTGGATCACAGGGGGGATGCCCCCTGGCCCACAGACGAGGGGGAGCGGAGGCAGGCCCTGGAGAACTTCGTGTTCGGACTCTGTGGGGCACAGGCCAACTGGAATATGGAAAACTTCATTGCCGACCAGGTGGAGCTGATCCGCCGCCAGGTGGGGGACAAGAAGGTCCTGCTGGCCCTGTCCGGCGGAGTGGACTCCTCGGTGGTGGCCGCCCTGCTCATCAAGGCGGTGGGCAAGCAGCTGACCTGTGTCCATGTGAACCACGGACTGCTCCGCAAGGGGGAGCCGGAACAGGTGGTCAAGGTCTTCCGGGAGGAGCTGGGGGCCAACCTGGTCTATGTGGACGCGGTGGACCGGTTCCTGGACAAGCTGGCCGGGGTGGACGACCCGGAGCGCAAGCGCAAGATCATCGGGGCCGAGTTCATCCGGGTGTTCGAGGAGGAGGCCCGCAAGCTGGAGGGCATCCACTTCCTGGGCCAGGGGACCATCTACCCCGACATCATCGAGTCGGGCACCAAGACGGTGAAGGCGGTCAAGAGCCACCACAACGTGGGCGGCCTGCCCGAGGACCTGGACTTTGAGCTGGTGGAGCCCCTGAAGATGCTGTTCAAGGACGAGGTCCGGGCCTGCGGCAAGGCGCTGGGCCTGCCCGACTCCATGGTGTACCGCCAGCCCTTCCCCGGCCCCGGCCTGGGGGTGCGGTGCCTGGGGGCCATCACCCGGGACCGGCTGGAGGCCGTCCGGGAGTCGGACGCCATCCTGCGGGAGGAGTTTGCCAAGCACGGCCTGGAGGGCAAGGTGTGGCAGTACTTTACCGTGGTCCCCGACCTGAAGAGCGTGGGCGTCCGGGAGGGCCGCCGGGCCGACGAGTGGTGCGCCATCATCCGGGCGGTCAACACGGTGGACGCCATGACCGCCACGGTGGAGAACGTGCCCTTCGACCTGCTCCAGCACATCACCGCCCGCATCACCCGGGAGGTGAAGGGGATCAACCGGTGCCTCTTCGACCTGACGCCGAAGCCCACGGGCACCATCGAGTGGGAATAAACAAAAATCAAACGGGAATCGTTTCACCCGCAGGTCCTGTTTCGACGGGACCTGCGGGTTTTGCCATTTTGCCTGTGATGGGCGGGGGGATCGGGCCAGCCGGAGCAGGTAGTGGCGGCGGTGGAGACCGACAAGCAGCGGGAACAGGCGGAAAAAGCCAGGAAACAGACACGGCGCTCTGTTGACCGTGGCGGGCGGTAAAAAGTAAACCGGCTCATCGTATTGCATAAAAACAAGTGCGAAGATACTCTGAACGGTATCTTCGCACTTTTGAATGTCTATACAATTGTAACGCTTTTAGGTGCAAAACCCTTACCTCACGAGGTATGTTATCCTTGCTTTTATCGCTTTTCTGTTCGTGCGGGATAGTGTTGTTCCATCTTCGGAATTATACAGCTTCCCAATCATTCACAAAATATTTGCAATATCTTTTCTCCATTTTCCCACCATTGACCAGCAAAGATTACAGATGCCTCCTGTTCTTCATAAGGAACAAGCTCATTTGTATCGGCGTCGTAAAAGAATTCCACATCAGCCATGGAGTATATTTCTTCATTGAATATAATATCATTTTCCGGGTTCTCCAAGATACAGGAACCAATGCAGTCCTCACATACAACGCTCAAAGTATTGGGACTCATAAATTTAGGCATGGGATAGTCCATGCTTGCTTCTTTGGTGGTGTTTTTGAACACACAATTACCCTTTACGGTTGTCCCTTCAGGAAGGACTACTCTGGTAAACTGATCTGCGGTATTGATAATATCACCGTTAAATTCGCAGTTCTCAAAAATGATCGTTCCAAAATCTCCGCTGATTGTTAC
>CALWVW010000153.1 GCA_944385075.1 uncultured Oscillospiraceae bacterium
CCCAACTTTTCATTGCATTTCTTCTCCGGCTATTGTACAATAAATTGAATACGGTAATGGAAAGGCGGGAGCACCCGATGAGCATGACGGTCATCCGGACGGTGGAGCCCCGGAGCCCGGCCTGCCGGGCCGGCGTCCGCGTGGGAGAGACCCTGACCCACATCAACGGCCACCCCATCCTGGATGTGCTGGACTACAAATTCTACAGCTACGACCCCCGGCTGGAGCTCACCCTGCGGGAGGCCGGCGGCAGGACCCGCTCCGTCCGCCTGCGCAAGGAGGAGGGGGAGGACCTGGGGCTGGAGTTCGAGACCTATCTCATGGACCGGGCCCGCTCCTGCGCCAACAGCTGTATCTTCTGCTTTGTGGACCAGATGCCCCCGGGGATGCGGAAGAGCCTGTACTTCAAGGACGACGACGCCCGGCTGTCCTTCCTCATGGGCAACTACCTGACCCTCACCAACCTGTCCCAGCGGGAGATCGGGCGCATCTGCGACCTGCGCATCTCCCCCATCAACATCTCTGTCCACACCACTGACCCGGTCCTGCGGGAGCGGATGCTGAAGCACCGGCGGGCGGGAGAGGTGCTGGAGGTCATGTCCCGGTTCGCCCGGGCGGGCATCACCATGAACTGCCAGATCGTCTCCTGCCCCGGCATCAACGACGGCCCCGCCCTGGACCGCACCCTGGCCGACCTGGGGGCGCTGTGGCCGGCGGTGGCCAGCGTGGCGGTGGTACCGGTGGGGGTGACCAAATACCGGGAGGGCCTGTGCCGGATCGACCCCTACACCGGCGCGCAGGCCGGGGCGGTCATCGACCAGGTGGAGGCCTTCGCCGCCGGGTTCCGGGCGGCAAAGGGCACCAGCCTGGCCTGGTGCTCCGACGAGTTCTATCTCCTGGCCGGCCGGCCCCTGCCCGAAAAGAGCTACTATGAGGATATGAACCAGCTGGAGAACGGGGTGGGGATGCTACAGCTCCTTCTCAGCCAGGCCCGGCTGGCCCTGGAGGGGGAGGATCTGTCCGCCCTGACCCCTCCCCCCTTCACTGTGGCCACCGGGGTGTCCGCCGCCCCCTTCATCGTCCAGGTGCTGGACCTGTGCCGGGCCCAGTGCCCCGCCCTTCAGGGGGCGGTCCGCCCCATCGTCAACCGCTTTTTCGGGGAGACCATCACCGTCTCCGGCCTGGTCACCGGGGGCGACCTGATGGACCAGCTCCGGGGGCAGGACCTGGGGGAGCGGCTGTTGCTCCCCTCCAATATGCTCCGGGCGGGGGAACAGGTCTTTCTGGACGACGTGACCCTGGCCCAGGTGGAGGAGACCCTGGGGGTCTCTGTCCGGGTGGTGGACGCCGAGAGCGGCTTCGACCTGGTGGACGCCATGCTGGGCATGGAGGGGGACCCCGCCCCCGCGCCCTGGGACGGGCCGGGGGAGGAGACGGAATACTATCAATATAATCCATAGAGTGGAGAGTAAAGAGTAGAGAGTGGAGAAATGGGATCCGCCCAAGGCGGATGATTTTGAATAGTCCGGCTTTGCCGGACGCTATATCTTCACTCTTCACTCTCAACTCTCCACTCTGACCGGAAGAGAGTGTGATCACATGAAGCCCTTAGTTGCTATCGTGGGCCGGCCCAACGTGGGCAAGTCCATGCTGTTCAATAAGCTGTGCGGCCAGCGGCTGTCCATCGTGGAGGACACCCCCGGGGTGACCCGGGACCGGATCTACGCCCCCTGCGAGTGGCGCAACCGGGTGTTCGATCTGGTGGACACCGGCGGCATCGAGCCGGGGACCGACGACCAGATCCTGTCCTTCATGCGGGAGCAGGCGGAGATCGCCATCCAGAACGCCACCGTCATCGTCTTCGTGTGCGACGTGAAGACCGGCATGACCGCCGCCGACCAGGAGGTGGCCAACATGCTCCTGCGCTCGGGCAAGCCGGTGGTGCTGGCGGTGAACAAGGCCGACCAGGTGGGCCGGGAGAACCCGGACATCTACGAGTTCTACAACCTGGGGCTGGGCGACCCCATCGCCGTCTCCGCCGTCCACGGCCACGGCACCGGCGACCTGCTGGATGCCTGCTTTGCCTACTTCCCCCCGGAGGACCAGGAGGAGGAAGACGACGACGTGGTGAAGGTGGCCGTCATTGGCAAGCCCAATGTGGGCAAGTCCTCCCTGGTCAACCGCATCCTGGGGGAGGAGCGGGTCATCGTCTCCGACGTGGCGGGCACCACCCGGGACGCCATCGACAGCTACTTCGAGAACGAGAAGGGCCGGTACTGCTTCATCGACACCGCCGGCATGCGGAAGAAGTCCAAGGTGGACGACCGGATCGAGAAGTTCTCCGTCCTGCGCTCCACCATGGCCATCGAGCGGTGCGACGTGTGCCTCATCCTCATCGACGCCCAGGAGGGGGTCACAGAGCAGGACACCAAGGTGGCCGGTCTGGCCCACGAGGCGGGCAAGGCGTGCATCATCGTGGTCAACAAGTGGGACGCCATCGAGAAGGACGGCAAGACCATGGACAAGATGCGGCAGGAGGTCATGCGGGACCTGAGCTATATGACCTATGCCCCCATCGTCTTCATCTCCGCCCTGACGGGACAGCGGGTGGACCGGCTGTTCGATCTCATCAACTACGTGAACGATCAGGCGGCTATGCGCATCACCACCGGCATGCTCAACTCGGTGCTGGCCGACGCCACCGCCCGGGTCCAGCCCCCCAGCGACAAGGGCCGGCGGCTGAAGAT
>CALWVW010000154.1 GCA_944385075.1 uncultured Oscillospiraceae bacterium
GCGGCGTCGTCAAAGTAGCTGTTGTCCACCGGCTCCGACTGGGGGGCGGGCTGGGAGAAGTCGTAGGGCGTTGCCTCGGGCTCCTCCGCCTGGGGCTCGTCCGCGGACGTGTCTGCGTTCTCCCCCGGGGCCGTCCCGTCTCCACTCAGCCTCTCCTCCCCGCCCTGGGAGCTCTCCTCCCCCGGGGGATCGGTCTGGGCGGACCCGGAGGGGGCGCCGCTGGCCGCTGGGGGCTGGGAGCCCGCTACGCCCGGGTCGTCCGAGGCCATATGACAGCCCACCGTCCACAGCAGGGCCAGCAGGATGACCAGGCTCCCCGCCACGGTCACCGCCATCCGCCCCGTTCTCCGCTGTTGCTGTTGTTGCCGCTTTCCGCGGTATCGCACCGACATGGTTCGTTTTCCCTCCAACTATTCCTTTGATTCTCTTACCTCTCTCCGCCGCCGCAGGATGCGCAGGACGGAGGAGACCAGCATGGCGCCCACCGACAGGGCGGCCGCCATTCCCAGCGTGTGGAGCAGGGTGGCCAGAAACAGGTCCGTCTGCCCCTCCACGCAGTAGCTCATGGTGTAATAGATGCCCGCCCCGGGGACCAGGGGGAGCAGGGCCACCTGCAGATAGCCGGTGACCGGACAGCGGCGCACCCGGGCCATGATCTCCGAGTAGGCGCCGATGGCAATGGCGGCCACAAAGGCGGCCGCGATGTCCCCCGTCCCCTGGGCCATGGCCACCAGATAGACCAGCCAGCCCAGCCCGGCCCCCAGCCCGCAGATCAGCAGACCGAAGCCCCGGATGTTGAACACCAGGCCAAAGCCCATACAGGCCAAAAAGGCCCACAGACAGGGGAGGATATAGGTCCCGACGATTCCTTCCATCTCCCGTCCCCCCTACAGCAGGTGCTGAAAGACCAGGGGGATGGCCGCCCCCAGGGCGATGGCGGTGGCCGCCAGAAGGGCCTCCGCCGTCCGGTTGACCCCGGAGATGATGTCCCCGGCCATGATCTCCCGCATGGCGTTGGTCAGCGCCATCCCGGGGACCAGCACCATCAGGCTCCCGATGGTCACCGGCTCCAGGTGGCTCCCCAGGCCGGCGGCCTGGACCAGCACCAGCGCCAGCCCCGCCGCCACGGCGGCGCACACCGCCGTGCGCAGGAACATATTGGAGCCGGTGAGCCACTGGCCGAACAGCAGGCACAGGCCCACCGCCAGCCCGCACAGGGCGGCGCACAGCCCGTCCCGCCAGCTCCCCCCGAAAAACAGGGCGAAGAAGGCCGCCGCCGCCCCGTAGCCCAGCAGGACCAGCCACTGGGAGTTGACCGGGTGCTCCGGCAGGGCGTCCACCCGCCGCTGGGCCTCCTCCAGGGGAGGGAGCTCCCGGCACAGCTGTCTGCACAGGGCGTTACAGCGCTCCAACAGCTCGATGTCCGTCCCGTGGGCGGGGATCCGGTCCATCCGTGTGATGGGGTGCCCCTCCGGGGTGGTGATGCTGACGATCAGACAGTTGGGGATGGCGAACACCTGGGGCCGGACGCCGTAGGCGGACAACAGCCGGATCACCGACTCCTCCACCCGGAAGATCTCGGCCCCGCTCTCCATCAGAAGGCGGCCCAGGTCGGTCCCCAGCGTGAGCAACTTGTCGTAGTCCATGGGCGCCCCCCTTTCTCCTCTCAAGAGAATATCATATTTTCGACAAATTTCAAGTAACAAATTCGTATCATTTTCCCTACAAAACGGAAACCGGCCACAAAACGCCCCGGCGTTGCCCTTTCGCAACGCCGGGGCGCCCATTTTTTCTGTTCGGGCCGCTATCCCGCCCGGCGGATCAGCCCCACGCCCAGGGGGGTCGGGCCCGTGTGCACCCCGATGGTCACCCCGATCTGATAGGGCTTGTTCACCTCGGGGCGGTCGTACCCCCGCTCCAGCAGGCCCTCGTACACCTTCTGGGCGAAGTCCCGGTGCTCCTCCCGGTCCAGGCCGAAGCCGGTGGCCAACCGGTAGTCCCTCAGGTCCAGGTCCCCCCGGTCGATATAGCGGAAAAACAGCTCCCGCACCCGGGCCAGGGACCGGGCCCGCCCCTGGGCGATCCCGTCGGACACCAGCTCCCCGTCCTTATAGCCGATCAGGGGCTTGACCTTCAGCAGGGTGCCGGTGGTGGCCGCCGCCTTCCCGATCCGCCCCCCGTGTTGCAGATAGCTCAGGTCGTTGGTGGTGAAGAAGATCCGCCCGGTCATGGGCAACGGCTCCAGGGCCGCCACCGCCTCCTCCAGGGAACAGCCCCGGTCCCGGAGGTCGGCCGCCTCCTCCACCAGCAGGCCCTGGAGCACCGTGGCCAGCTGGGAGTCCACCACCGCGATCTCCGCCCGGGGATAGTCCTCCAACAGCACCTCCCGGGCGTTCCGGGCGGACTGGACCGAGCCGCTGAAGCGCCCGTTGAGGCAGATGCACAGCACCGGCATCCCCCGCTCCGCCTGGGGGCGGAAGGCCTCCAGATAGTCCTCCGTGGTGGGCATGGAGGTCCGGGGGAACACCCCCGGCATCTCCGCCATTTTGCGGTAGAAGGCCTGGGTGGAGATCTCCCGCTCCTCCCGGTAGTAGACGTCGTCCCCCAGGGCCACATAGAAGGACACCAGGTCGATATCCCGCCGCCTGCACTCCTCAATGCCCAGGTCGCAGGAGCTGTCACTGACAAGATGAAATTTCATGCCGCTGTTCTTCCCTCCTCGGCCCAAA
>CALWVW010000155.1 GCA_944385075.1 uncultured Oscillospiraceae bacterium
TCCACGGTGACCCAGGCCACGCCGGGGGTGGGCAGGGTGCCCAGGTCCAGCACGTCGGCCCCGGCGGTGCACAGCCCCGCGATGAGGGAGCCCTTCAGCAGGTCGCCGGAGATGCGGGTGTCCTTTCCGATGGTGACCAGGGGCTTCTCCCCCGGCGCCTTGTCCTTGGCCAGCACCGTGGCGGCGGCCAGCCCCACCTTATAGGCCAGATCCGCGTCCAGACCGGCGTTGACCACGCCGCGGATGCCGTCCGTTCCAAATAGCTTACCCATAGCTGAAATCTCCTTCTATCCTTGATTTACAAATTTATCGTTTTGTGCTCCCCTCCAGCAGGCCGGGGGCACAGTACATCTCTGTTCCGTAGTGGCAACTCTGGAAGCTCCCGTCCAGAAACAGGTTAAAAAAGGGAGTGTATCCCTCCTCCGCCGGGGCTGGCTGGTCCAGGACCATCCGGGAGAAAGCGGGCGTCACCGCTCCGGCCACCACTGTCCCATAGGCCCAGCCGCTCTCCCTCCTCGTCCCAAAGGCCAACGCCAGACGGAGCGGCTCCTCCTCCCCGTTCCAGCAGTGGATCTCAAAGGTCTCCGCCTGCGCCAGCGCGCGCTGTGTCAGCGCTCTCCACCGGCGGCCAGCGCCCTCCCCCCTCAACTCCAAATACTCCAGCTGAAGCGCCGTGTTGGGCGCGATCTTGTTGGGCCTCAACCCCTCCAGCGCCCCGGACAGGCCCTCCCGCAGTTCTTCCTCCCAGCCCATGGCGCGCCTCCCTAAAGGCTCAGCTGGTCCAGCCCGCCGGGGGTCTCCCCGCCGGGCGCGGGCAGGCCCAGGTGCTCATAGGCTTTGGGGGTGACACACCGGCCCCGGGGGGTGCGGGTGAGGAAGCCCAGTTGCATGAGATAGGGCTCGTACACGTCCTCCAGGGTGACCGCCTCCTCATTGATGGTGGCGGCCAGGGTGTCCAGCCCCACCGGTCCGCCCCGGTAGTTCTCGATGATGGACCGGAGCATCCGGTGGTCGATGGCGTCCAGCCCCAGGTGGTCGATCTCCAGGGCGGTGAGGGCCTGGTCGGCCACCTTCTTGGTGATGACGCCCCCGGCCTTCACCTGGGCGAAGTCCCGCACCCGCCGGAGCATCCGGTTGGCGATGCGGGGGGTGCCCCGGGAGCGGCGGGCGATCTCCATGGCCCCGTCGGGCTCGATGGGCACCTCCAGGATGCCGGCGGACCGGGTGACGATGAGGGCCAGCTCCTCCGGGGTGTACAGCTCCAGCCGCAGGGTCACCCCGAACCGGTCCCGGAGGGGGGCGGACAGCTGGCCCGCCCGGGTGGTGGCCCCGATCAGGGTGAACCGGGGCAGGTCCAGCCGGATGGAGTTGGCGGACGGGCCCTTGCCGATGATGATGTCGATGGCGTAGTCCTCCATGGCCGGGTACAGGACCTCCTCCACCGCCCGGTTGAGCCGGTGGATCTCGTCCACAAAGAGGATGTCGTTCTCGTTCAGGTTGGTGAGCAGGGCGGCCAGGTCCCCCGGCTTCTCGATGGCGGGGCCCGAGGTGATGCGGACGTTCACCCCCATCTCGTTGGCGATGATGCCGGACAGGGTGGTCTTGCCCAGGCCCGGGGGGCCGTGGAGCAGGACGTGGTCCAGGGGCTCGTGGCGCATCTTGGCCGCCTGGATGAACACTTCCAGGTTGCCCTTGGCCTTCTCCTGGCCGATGTACTCCCGCAGGGTCCTGGGGCGCAGAGACCCCTCGCTCTCGTCCTCCCGGGTGAGGGAGGTGGTCACCAGGGGCTCGTCCAGCTCCTCGGGATCAAATTCTGTGTTGGAAAAGTCGATTGCCATGGGTTCACTTCCTGTTCTTCCGCCCAGTATTAGACTATCAGGGCAGGTTATACAGCAGATCACAGCATGGATATTCCCGGTATGTTCCCTCTGGAATATCCATACCAAAGCCGCGGAAAAAAATCTTTGGAGGCTCCACGCTGATGATTTCCACCAATGAGTCGGTGGCCCCCAGCACATAATGGCGGGCATTCTTCTCCATATATTCCCGGTCGAGCGTCTGTTCCAGATACCAGTTAAAATAATTGGTATACTTACAGGAAAATGCCCAGAACCTCAGAGCAACCGCTCCAGCTTTTTCTCTGTACAGCATGAGTTTAGCGTCTTGAAACACATCTAGGCGGCTGACTCTCAAGTTCTCAAATGCCCCGGAAAAGACCATCTGCATCTCATAAGTTCTTGGGTGAAGACAATCTCCATCTTGAAATTTCAGTACCAAACCGCGCTCGTCAAAGTGCAGTCCGTCAAAATAGTGCCCTCCATGCGGCAGGTGCTCAGGCAACTCCAGACACTCGACTTTCAGTCGCGGATCCCGCTCTTCTCCGTCAAAATAAGTTATCTGGGAACAATCAATCTTCACCATAGACTTTCTTCCCCTCTGTCCGTCGGCAAATGGAGTAACATGGACATCACAGCCGCTCCACCAACCCCCGCAGGGTGTCCAAAAAGGCCTCCTCCCCCAGGGTGTTGAACTTGAAGATCATCCCCTGACTGCCTCCGGCGGTGATGGCCGAGAGAAACAGGCCCTCTCCGTCTCCCACCGGGGTCAGGGGCATGGGCAGGCGGTTGCCGGCGGTCATACTGTACCGCTCGTACACCCGGACGCAACAGCGCACCCCGGAAAACTGGGTGTAGCTCTCGTCCTCGAAGCTGGCCGACATACTGCCGTT
>CALWVW010000156.1 GCA_944385075.1 uncultured Oscillospiraceae bacterium
AAGGCCGTGGAGTGCGGCTACTGGAACCTGTTCCGGTTCAACCCCGACCTGAAGAAGGAGGGCAAGAACCCCTTCACTCTGGACTCCAAGGCCCCCGCCGGCGGCTATCAGGAGTTCCTGATGAACGAGGCCCGGTACTCCTCCCTGACCCGCTCCTTCCCCGAGCGCGCCAAGGAGCTCTTCGCCTTGAACGAGGAGACCGCCAAGGCCCGCTACGAGCACCTGACCCGCCTGACGGAGCTGTACAAGTAAGCAAATGGACCATGAGGGCCCCGGGCATCTGCCCGGGGCCCGGTTTTTTCTTTTGATTTGGGGGATCTCGCCGCCCCTATGTCCAAGAGGGGGGGTGTAATCCCTGTTCCGCCGTAGGGGCGGGTCCCAGACCCGCCCACTCCATTGTACCCCTTAGCATCCGTAGGGGAGGGGCTTGCCCCTCCCACCGGGTTTGTGCCGTACCGTTTGATTTTTTGGGGGACGTTTCGCCGCCGGCGGGCGGCGAGTAGCTTTCTGAGCGATCAGAAAGCCACCAAAGAATCGCCGGGGGGACGGCTCCGGCGAGCACCAGGTGGTGCTCTTAGTCGCCTGCCCCCCGGACCCCCGTTACGAGGAGAGCTTGGTTCGGGGGCCTGGTGCAAACGTACCGGCGCGGGGTGCCCTCTGACGCCTCGCTGTTCTCCCGCCCGTTGCCACTGTGCGGCAAAACCAGAGGGCTGTCCGCGCTACCCGCTTAAGACGCGCCTGCCCGGTCACTTCCCCGTGGTGCGGCGGGTGTCGGATGGGGGCACCCCTGTAGGGCGGGGGCTTGCCCCCGCCGAAGCCCAGCGGCGGAAGCCGCGGGTTCGGTGGGGAGGAGGAGTAGCGGAATGAGGGAGCTTTCGCCGTCAGGCGGAAGCGAAGGATATGGAGCTTGCGACGACGTAGGGCGCGGCATCCCTGACGCGCCGACTGTGGGCGGCCCAGTGTGACCGTCCGCCTTGGCGCCTCCCGCTACACGGGGAATTTCAAATTGACAGGGCAAGGGGCGCATGGTACACTGAAGGGGAAGATGACCGCCTGTTGGAGATGCGGGAGGTGGCAGAGGTATGCGAAGCGTGCGAACATGGGCCGTTGTGCTTCTGGTTGCCCTTCTGGCCGTGGGACTGATCTGGCTGGAGGGAGTGGCGGGCCCCGGGGAGACCCCCCAGGAGCTCCCGGCCGCCCTTCAGGAGAGCCTGTACCGGCTGGAGGCGGCCAGGGAGTCCGGCCCGAGCTGACGCCCCAGATAACGGCCCGGGGGGCCGGAGGAACAAAATCATTCGGTGTATGCAAAACAGCACCGCCCGAGTCGGGCGGTGCTGTTGCTGTCAACGGGGGAGGATGCGGGAGAGGTAGTCCCGCAACTCCAGCAGATCGTGGCAACTCCGGAACAGCTGGGCCTCCACCTCCGGAGGGAGGGGGAGCAGGTCGGGGACCCACACCGTGGGGATGCCTGCGGCCAGAGCGGCGCGGACCCCGTTGGGGGAGTCCTCCACCGCCAGAGCCTGGCGGGGGGAGACGCCCAGGGCGCGGCAGGAGGTGAGGTAGATCTCCGGGTCGGGCTTGCCGTGGACCACCTGGTCCCCGGCGGTGATCACGGAGAAGTATTTTCCCAGGCCGGACAGCTCCATCCGCCGCAGAGTCCGCTCCCGGCCGGTGGAGGTGGCCAGGGCCATGGGAACCCCACGCTGGGCCAGCAGGGCGAGGATCTCCCCGGCCCCCTTCTTCAGGGGGACGCCCTCCCGCTCGATCCGGGCGTTGGTGCGGCTGGAGCAGGTCTGGAGAAACTCCTCCACCGGGAAGTCCGGTCCCAGCCAGCTCCGCATCTTGGCGCGGATGCTCTCCCGGTTCTGGCCGATCAGCTCCGGATAGCGCTCCGTCACCTGGGCCCAGCCGTGCTCCTGCCCCACGGCCAGCCAGGTCTCAAGGCTCAGCCGCTCGGTATCGAACAGGGTCCCGTCCATGTCAAAGAGGACGGCGGACAGCTCCAGTGCGCTCATACCCGCCCGATATCCTTTCGGAAGAACATATTCTGGAAAGAGATGGGGGCGCAGGCGGCGTAGGCCTTCTGGATGGCGTCCTCCAGATCGTCCCCCACGGCGGTGACCCCCAGCACCCGCCCGCCGGCGGTGAGGACGGACCCGTCCTCGCCCACCTTGGTGCCCGCGTGGAACACGGTGGCCAGCCGGCCCGCCTCCTCCAGACCGGAGATGGGGTAGCCGCTCTGGTACTTCACCGGGTAGCCCCCGGAGGCCAGCACGATGCAACAGGCCGCGCCGCGCTTCCACTGGATGTCCACCTGGTCCAGGGTGCCGTCCACACAGGCCTGGAAGATGTCCATCAGGTCGGTGTCCAGCATGGACAGGAGGGGCTGGGTCTCCGGGTCGCCGAAGCGGGCGTTGTACTCCACCACCTTGGGGCCGTCGGGAGTGAGCATCAGGCCGAAGTAGAGGACCCCCTTGAAGGGCCGGCCCTCCGCCCGCATGGCGGCCACAGTGGGCAGGAAGATCTCCTTCATGCACCGGTCGGCGATCTCCGGGGTGTACTTGGGGGAGGGGCAGAAGGCCCCCATGCCGCCGGTGTTGGGGCCCTGGTTGCCGTCATAGGCCCGCTTGTGATCCTGGGAGGACAGCATGGGCACCAGGTGCTCCCCGTCGCAGAAGGCCAGCACGGTGACCTCGGGGCCCACCATGCACTCCTC
>CALWVW010000157.1 GCA_944385075.1 uncultured Oscillospiraceae bacterium
GCCAGGGGGCCCTCCGGGTCGGAGAGGAGGCCGTCCTCCTCCTGCCAGTCGGGGAGGAAGGCGCACACCCGCCGCTCGGCGTCGGGGTAGCCCCCCCAGAACAGGTGCCGGGGGTGGCCCCAGGCGGCCAGCAGATCGTCCAGGGCGGCCTGCTCCCCGGGGGAGAGGAAGGGGGTGTGGGCGGGGACGCCCCGGTTCTGGGCCAGCTCCAGCTTGTCCAGGACCCGGGCCAGGAGCACCCGCTCCTCCCCGTCCCGGGCACAGCGGTCCAGAAGCTCTTTCTTGGTCACGGAGATCCCCCCTCTCAGATATCCCCAGTATAGGAGATGGGGCCGCGGCTTGTCAAGGGAGCGGGGGCGGGGCCCGCCGGAAAAAAACGGGGGAGATGGGGAGAGAGCTGTTGACAGGGGCGGGCTTTGGTGCTATCCTATTGATACTGACACTGTGTCAGAATAACGGACGTCGGGGCGGGAGGGCTGTGCCACGGGCCCGCGGCGGTCCGGATCCACATTCCTTATGTCAGGAGGGTTCGAGATGAGATCCAAGGTCTATTTTACACGGGAGATCACGCCGGAGTCGGTGGTGAAGCTGTACCGCGCCCTGGGGGTGGAGTTGCCCGGCAGGGTGGCGGTGAAGGTCCACTCCGGGGAGAAGGGGAACCAGAACTTCCTCCATCCGGAGTTCTGGAGGCCCATGGTGGAGGAGGTCCACGGCACCGTGGTGGAGTGCAACACCGCCTACGGCGACAACAGCGTCGGCGTCCGGGACCACACGGAGTCCCACCGCAAGCTCCTGGAGGAGCACGGGTGGACCCGGTATTTTGACGTGGACCTGATGGACGCGGAGGGCCCGGACGTGGTCTGGCCCATCCCCGGGGGAAAGGTGCTGAAGGAGAACCACCTGGGCAGGAACATCGAGCGCTATGACTCCATGCTGGTGCTGGCCCACTTCAAGGGGCACCCCATGGGGGGCTACGGCGGGGCGCTGAAACAGCTGTCCATCGGGTGCGCCAGCGCCAGGGGCAAGGCGCTGATCCACTCCGCCGGAAAAACGGACGACCGGTTCGAGACCTGGAAACAGCACGCCAGCCCCGTGGAGTTCCCCGAGGCCATGGCCGACGCGGCCATGACCGTGGCGGAGCACTTCCGGGGCAGGATCGCCTATATCAACGTGATGAAAAATCTGTCGGTGGACTGCGACTGCTGTGCCGTGGCCGAGGACCCCTGCATGAGAGACATCGGGGTGCTGTCCTCGCTGGACCCGGTGGCCATCGACCAGGCGTGCATCGACCTGGTGGTGGCCTCCGACGACCCGGGGAAGGAGCACTTCATGGAGCGGGTGAACAGCCGCAACGGCATCCACACCATCGAGGCGGCCGCCGATCTGGGCTACGGCTCCCGGGAGTACGAGCTGATCGAACTGTAACAACACAACGGATATCTCCGGCCGGAGGGGCCCGGTGCCCCCGCCCACAGGGCGGGGACGCCGGGCTCGAGGGGGAGAGCTGATTGAGAAGGAGTGAATTGCAATGAGCAAGATTTTGGTGGCCTATTTTTCCGCCAGCGGCGTCACCGCCCGGGCGGCCCGGGAGATGGCCCGGGCGGTGGGGGCGGACCTGTACGAGATCCGGCCCCGGGAGCCCTATACCGCCGCCGACCTGGACTGGCGGGACAAGACCAGCCGCTGTACCCGGGAGATGACCGACCCCGCCAGCCGCCCCGCCGTGGCGGACAGGGTGGAGCACATGGATGCGTATGACACGGTGTTCGTGGGCTTCCCCATCTGGTGGGGGGTGGAGCCCCGGGTGGTGGACACCTTCCTGGAGAGCTACGACTTCACCGGCAAGACCGTGATCCCCTTCGCCACCTCCGGGGGGAGCGGTATGCCCTACGCCCAGAAGCACCTGCAGAGCCAGTACCCGGCCTTCTCCTGGCGGGAGGGGGCTCTGGTGAACCGGGGGGCGGCGGAGTGGGCCAAAAAGGCCCTGGCGGAGTAGGCGGGCGCGCCATGCCAAAGGGCTCGGAAGAACTGACCTCCGCCCGGAAGGAGGAGATCCTCAACGCCTGCGCCGCCCTCTATGAGACCATGAGCTTCCGGGACATCACCCTCCGGGACATCGGGGAGAGGACCTCCTTCACCCGCACCTCCATCTACAACTACTTCCAGACCAAGGAGGAGATCTTTCTGGCCCTGCTCCAGCGGGAGCACGAGCGGTGGGCGGAGGACCTGGAGGCCGTCCTTCTGGGGCACACGGCCCTGTCCCCGGGGGAGTTTGCCGGGGAGCTGGCCCGCACCCTGGAGCGGCGGGGCTGTATGCTCAAGCTGATGAGCATGAATCTCTACGACATGGAGGGCAACAGCCGGATGGAGAATCTGGTGGCCTTCAAGCGGGCGTACGCCGGGGCCCTGGGGGCGGTCACCCGCTGTCTGGAGAAGTTTTTCCCCGCCATGGGGGAGGGGGAGATCCGGGGCTTTCTCTACAGCTTTTTCCCCTTCCTGTTCGGGGTCTACCCCTACGCCTGCCACACGGAGAAGCAGGAGAGGGCCATGGAGCTGGCCCGGGTGCAGGTGCCCCGCCGCTCCGTCTACCAGCTGACAGCGCCGGCGGTGGAGGCCATGTTGCGCTTCTTTCTGCCGCAACAGAGCTGATGTTCCCCGCAGGGGCGGCCAAAGGCCG
>CALWVW010000158.1 GCA_944385075.1 uncultured Oscillospiraceae bacterium
CGGCAGCCCCGGATGCACCCCCGGAACAGCTCCAGCATCACCCGGTCGTGGACGATCTCGGTGGAGGGGATGATGGTCTTCACCGGGAAGTAGCTGTGGTCGAAGTCCTCCACGATGCGCTTGCGCACCATCTCATGGGCGCCGGAGCCCTCCACCACCCGCATCTCGGCCAGGGTGCCGTCCTCGTTGTAGACGGGCTCGTAGAAGGCGGGGACGTAGATGCCCTCGATCTGGGCGACCTCCTGCAAAAATTCCCTCTTGGACCAGCCCTCCTCCCGGGCCTGCCGGTAGAGGCGGATGTACTCCAGGGTGACCTCCTCCCCCTCCCCCAGGACGAAGAAGTCGATGAAGGGGGCCAGGGGCTCCGGGTTATAGGCGCAGGTGCCCCCGGCCACCACCAGGGGGGACAGCTGGGTGCGCTCCTCCGACCGCAGGGGCAACCCCGCCAGGTCCAGCATATTGAGCACGTTGGAGTAGGCCATCTCATAGCCCAGGGAGAAGCCGATGATATCAAAGTCGGAGATGGGGTCCCCGCTCTCCAGGCCGTAGAGGAGCAGGCCCTCCCGGCGCATGGCCTCCTCCATGTCCCCCCAGGGGGCGTAGCACCGCTCGCACCAGACCCCGGGGGTCTCGTTCATCAGGCCGTATAAAATTCGGCATCCCAAATTGGACATGCCGATCTCATAGGTATCCGGAAAGCACAGGGCGTAGCGGACCTCCACATCCCGCTTGTCCTTGACCACCGCATTGTACTCGCCCCCGGTATAGCGGGCCGGCTTTTGCACATGCGGCAAAATATGTTCCAAGGTACGGTTCATCTCGTTCCCTCCAGCGGTTCTTTCGTATTCCATATCATACCCGCTTTTCTCCGGGATGACAAGCCCCATTTCTTCTCTTTCCGCCGGTTTTTTCTTTGGTAATCCCTGCCACCACCCACAGGGCCACCAGGAGCAGGGTGGGGTTCTCCCCCCCGAACAGGGCCGCGCCCCCCAGCAGGAGCAGAAGGGCTCCAAAGGCCACATCCAGCCCCCGCCCGACACGCCAGGCCCAGTCCGGGCCCAGGAGCAGGGACAGGGTGCAGGACAGGGCCCGCCCCCCGTCCAGCCGTCCCACCGGGAGCATATTGAAGCAGGCCAGCACCAGATTCAGCCCCGAGAAGACCGCCCCGCCGGGGAGGGCGCAGAACAGCAGGGCCAGCGCCAGGTTGACCCCCGGCCCCGCCAGGGCGGCCACCCCCTCCTGCCAGTAACCCAGGGGGCGGTCCAGCACCATCTCCGCCCCCACAGCTGTCAGGCGGATCAGCTTTACCCCGCCTCCCAGCCAGGTGATGGCCAGATAATGCCCCAGCTCATGGAGCAGGCAGGCCAGCAGGGCCATGGGCACCAGACACTGCCGGTCCAGATAGTTCATCCAGGCGAGCAGGAGGAAAAATCCCCCCGACGCCTCCACCCTGCCCAGCCCCATCAGCCCTCCAGAAACTCCATGTAGTAGGCCGGGTCCAGGTGCATCTTGCCGTATTTCAGCTCCAGATGGAGGTGGGGGCCGGTGGCCGAGCCGGAGGAGCCCACCCGGGCCACCGTCTCCCCCATGGCCACCGTCTGGCCCTTGGTGACCAGCACTTCACTGCAGTGGGCGTAGAAGGACTTCACCCCGTTCCCGTGGTCGATCTGGAAATAGAGGCCGTAGGAGTCGTCTTTCCCGGTGTACTCCACCGTCCCGGCGGCAAAGGCGGCGATGGGGTCCCCCATCTGCCCGCCGATATCCACCCCGCCGTGGAACTGGTAGCGGCCGTCGATGGGGTGGTCCCGGTAGCCGTAGGTGGAGTTCAGGTGCCCCAGGACCGGGGTCAACGTCTCCAGCTCCCCCAGGGAGATCTGGTCCATGGTGTAGTTCTCCGGCAGGGGCTGTCCGTCATAGTCGGACACCAACAGCACCGTCCCCGCCGCCGGGACCGCCTGGACCTCCTCCGCCGCCGGGGCGGGGGCCTCCTCCACCTCCCGCAGGGGGACGTCCAGCCCCAGGTCCGCCAGGTTGGAGAAGTGCTCCGCCCGCTGGCTCCCGTCGGGGTTCCCGCTGATGAACCGGAGCTGGGATGTCAGCACGGCGGAGGGCTGGATGGGCTGGAGCTCCGCCACCTCCTCCGCCTCCGGCGCAACCTCTCCCCCGAAGACCTGGACGCAGAACTCCCCCAGGTCGGAGAGCACCGTCCCGCTCTCCGCCAGCGACCCGCCCAGCCCGGCCAGCGCCCCCCGAAAATCAAAATCGGCGGAGATCACGCTCTGGATCTCCCCCTGTAGCCGGACCAGCTTCCCGGGAAATACTCCCTTCCCCACAAACACTGTGAGAAACAGCGCCAGACAGACCGCCAGCTGGATCAGCCGGACCCGCTCCCGGCGGCTGTCCCCGCGCTCTCTCCCCCGCTCCCGCCTGCGGTGGGCGCGCCCTCCGTTCCATCTGTGCCCGGCCGCCTGTGTGCCCTGTCCGTACATCGCTCCGCCCCTCCCGTCCCAAATCGGTCTTGCCTCCAGTCTATTCCCCCCTCCCCCGGAATATTCTACTTGACAGGGCGAGGAAAAGCCGCTATACTAAATAAGCTTACTTCCGGGTGTGGCGAAGCTTGGTATCGCGCTTGGTTCGGGTCCAAGAGGCCGTGGGTTCAAATCCCGCCACTCGGACC
>CALWVW010000159.1 GCA_944385075.1 uncultured Oscillospiraceae bacterium
GGTGTTGACGATGTTGCGCAGCGATGCGGTGGCAAAGGGGTAGACCGGGCAGTTGGGCAGCATCTCCAGAATACTCTGAAACTCCCGCAGGACGCTGATGAGCTTTTCCACGCCCCGGTCGCTCAGGCAGTTCTTGCCGTCCACATAGCTGGCAAGCCCCGCGGCACATTTGTTGTTCAAAATGGGGTGCAGCCCGCTGCTGTCCACCCGGTATACCGCCAGGCGGATGGTGTTGGAGCCGATATCAATGACACAGTGCAAAACGATTCCCTCCCAAACCGGCCCTCCCGGTCCGGGGGCCGGGAAAAAGCCATATCCCCATGATGATACCAAGACAACGCCCCGGATACCAGCTTCTTTCGGTAAAGTTCCGGTAAAATGTTCAGGGCTTGCAGATGCCGCAGGGGGCGTATCCCTGGGCAATCAAATCCTCCCGGCTGCCGGTGTACTCCGCCCGGTTGGCCTCGCTCATGGAGGTGGCGCCGGAGCAGTCGGGCAGGTGGAATTTCTTGGAGTTGGTATTGAGGATGTAGCGGGTCTCGCCCTGAGTGGTGGAGTCGGTGGTGTCCGGAGTGCTCCCCTCCAGAGCGCTGGCGCCGGTGGCGTAGTCAATGGTGACGCCGGGCTGGACATTGTAGCAGTACACCTCAAAGCACACCCCGTCCCCCTGGTCCTCCACACTCATGGCCTCCATGACCACCCCGCGGGCCACCAGCTCATCCCCCTCAAAGACGGGGGTCACCCGGTAGAGGACGTGATTCTCTGTCTCCTTCACATAGTCGGCCACCATATTTTCAAAGGGGAGCATTCCGTCCACATTCAGATAGCGGGTGCCAGTGATGAGGTTCTGTTCGTTGGCGTTCTCCCCGGTGAGCTGGAAGCCGATGAGGTGGCAGCGGTTGTAGAGGTACTTGCCGTCCACGCAGTCATATTTGGCGGTCTGCCAGCCGGTGGGCTTCACCTGGCTGATACTACCCCGGTCCTCGGTGGGCATCAAATCCACCCCCACATTGGCATAGGCGGTGGTACAGCGGCCCAAGTCGTCCAGCGCGCCGTAAGTCTCAAAAGAATTGGTGGTGAAATCCTCCTTCGGGAAGTCGGGGGTGTTGTCCCCCAGGACCACATAGGGCTCGCCGGAGTAGTCGGGAATATCCTCCAACCCCTGCACCACGGCGGCAGTGTTCTCGCCGGTGCCGGTGGGAAACTGCGTTGGCAGGGAGCACCCGCTCAAAAAGACGGTACAGGCGGTAAAGAGAGACAGAATGGTCTGCATTTGATTCATCTTATATAAACCTCTTTCGTCAAATTGGGGTGGGAGTGGCCGGGAAAGTCCCGCCGCTCGGTGAGCGTCCACCCCGCCGCCGCCGGGTCAAAGTCCAGGTAGCAGTCGGCGGGATACGCCCGGTTCCAGCGGTAGATCACCATGGCCTCCACCCGGTCCAGCCAGGGGGTCACCGGGTGGGCCTCGCCAAAGCAGAACTCTCCGGGACCGGCCCGCTGGGGGAAATCGGGGGCCGCTTCCAGGTTGGGGCAGTCCTCGGTGAATTGCCGCCGGGCGGCCTCGTCCATCCAGAGCTTTTTCTCCCCCGCCATGGCCAGCAAATCGGCCCGGAGCAGGCGGTCCATGCTCTGCCGCCGGCCATGGAAGGCGGTGCCCCCCCGGTCATCCACACATACCACCCAAATCACAGGCCGCTCCCCCCTCTCGTTGGTTTGATTATACCATTTGCGCCCCCCGGAAGCAAGGCGCTCCCGCCCCCGTCGAAGCGTGAAATTTCCCTTGCATTTTTCCCGAAAACGTGCTATAAATATCGGTACATGCAACGAAGGGGAAAATAGCGGTCCCCGGCCCGTCAGAGAGTGTCCGCCGCCGGCTGAGAGCGGACACCGGCGCCGCGCCGCTTGGTTCGCCCCGGAGCGGCCCTGGAGACAGGGACGGCCCCGCCCGCCGTTATCCGGGCGAGAGTGCCCGCGCATCTCATGCGCGGGAATCCGGGTGGTACCGCGGAAGGTTGGCCTTTCGTCCCAGTTTCAGTGGGACGGAGGGCTTTTTTGCTGCTCTTTGTCCCCCCTTATTCTATTCCACAAAGGAGTTTTACCATGAAGGAACAGTTAGCAAGCATCCGCAGTGCGGCTCTGGCCGCCTTTGCTCAGGCCGCTGACGCCGCCCAGCTGGACGCCCTGCGGGTGCAGTATCTGGGCAAGAAGGGCGAGCTGACCGCTGTTTTGAAGCAGATGGGCAAGCTCTCCGCCGAGGAGCGCCCCGCCATGGGCCAGCTGGCCAACGAGGTCCGCGCCGCCCTGGAGGCCGCCCTGGAGACCAAGGGCAAGGCGCTGGAGGCCAAGGCCCTGGAAGACCGGCTCAAGGCCGAGGCCCTGGACGTCACCGTCCCCGGCAAGGCCGTCAAGGAAGGCCACCGTCACCCCATGTATATCGCCCTGGACGAGATCAAGGAGATCTTCATCGGCATGGGCTTCACCGTGCTGGACGGCCCCGAGGTGGAGCTGGCCGAGCTGAACTTCGACCGCCTCAACGCCGAGGAGGGCCACCCCTCCCGGGACTGGAGCGACACCTTCTACTTCGACGAGGACAGCCGGGTGATGCTCCGCTCCCAGACCTCCCCCATGCAGGTGCGGGCCATGGACTCCATGCCCCTGCC
>CALWVW010000160.1 GCA_944385075.1 uncultured Oscillospiraceae bacterium
AGATGTCCTTCAATGAACTGGACCGCGCCCAGGTACTGGCCGAGGCGCTCCCGTATATCCAGAAGTTTTACGGCAAGACCATTGTGGTCAAGTACGGCGGAAACGCCATGGTGTCGGAGGAGTTGCGCCACGCGGTGATCTCCGACATCACCCTGCTGTCCCTGGTGGGCATCCGGGTGGTGGTGGTCCACGGCGGCGGTCCGGAGATCAACCATATGCTGAACAAGATCGGGAAGGAGTCCCGGTTTGTGGACGGCCTGCGCTACACCGACCAGGAGACTATGGAGGTGGTCCAGCAGGTGCTGTGCGGTCAGGTGAACAAGGATCTGGTGGCCACTCTGAACCGGCTGGGCGGCCGGGCAGTCGGGCTGTGCGGGCTGGACGGCGGCCTGTTCCAGGCGAAGAAGCTGGACGAGAAGTACGGCCTGGTGGGGGAGATCCACCGGGTGGACCCCCGGCCGGTGACCGACGCGCTGGAGGGCGGCTACATCCCCGTGGTGTCCACGGTGGCCCAGGGGACGGACGCGGAGGTGAGCTACAACGTCAACGCGGACACCGCGGCGGCCAAGCTGGCGGTGGCCATGGGGGCGGAGAAGCTGATCCTCCTCACCGATGTGCGGGGCCTGCTCCGGGACCCCAAGGATGAGAGCACCCTGATCTCCGAGCTCCAGCTGTCCTCCGTCCCCGCCCTGGTGCGGGAGGGGGTCATCTCCGGCGGGATGATCCCCAAGGTGAACTGCTGTGTGGAGGCGGTGCGCTCCGGGGTCAAGTCCGCCGTGATCCTGGACGGCCGGGTGGCCCACTCCCTGCTCATCGAGCTGTTGTCCGACGCGGGCGTGGGCACCATGCTGATCCAATAGAGCGAGACCGCGCGGGGAAAGCGATGAGAGGAGGGGACCGCGATGACATTTGAAGAGATCCGGGCGCTGGACGAGCAGTATGTGATGCACGCCTACGGCCGCAACCCGGTGGCCATCGACCACGGGAAGGGGGCCACGGTGTGGGACGTGGCGGGAAGGGAGTATATCGACTTCACCTCCGGGATCGGAGTGTGCTCCCTGGGCTATGGGGACGAGGGCTGGCAGAGGGCCATCGCCAACCAGACGGCCAAGCTGGGGCACATCTCCAACATGTTTTACACCGAGCCCTATGTGAACGTGGCGCAGAAGCTGTGCACCCGCACCGGGATGTCCAATGTGATGTTTGCCAATTCCGGGGCCGAGGCCAACGAGGCCATGATCAAGCTGGCCCGGAAGTACTCCTTTGACCGGTACGGAAAGGGCAGGGGGACCATCCTCACCCTGCACCACTCCTTCCACGGCCGCACCATCACCACCCTGGCCGCCACCGGCCAGGACGTGTTCCACAACTACTTTTTCCCCTTTACCGAGGGGTTCCGCTACGCGGACGCCAACGATCTGGACAGCGTGGAGGCGGTGGCCGGCCACGACGTGTGCGGCGTGATGATGGAGCTGGTCCAGGGGGAGGGGGGCGTCCTGCCCCTGGATGTGAAATTCGTCCAGGCGGTGGCCGACCTGTGCGCCAAGCGGGACTGGCTGTTGCTCATCGACGAGGTGCAGACCGGCGTGGGCCGCACCGGCACCCTGTTCGCCTTCCAGCAGTACGGCATCCGGCCCGACGTGGTCTCCTTTGCCAAGGGGATCGCCGGCGGCCTGCCCTTCGGCGGGATCATGGCCAATGAGAAGTGCCGGGAGGTGTTCTCCCCCGGCACCCACGGGACCACCTTCGGGGGCAACCCGGTGTCCGCGGCCGCGGCCAGCTATGTGCTGGACCGGGTGGACGACGGGATGCTGGCCCAGGTGCGGGAGAAGGGGGAGTACCTCCGCCGCGCCATCGGGGAGATGGCCCTCCCCTGCCTGGGGGAGACCCGGGGCCTGGGCCTGATGATCGGCATCGAGGTGAAGGGGGAGCGGACCAACAAGGAGCTGGCCGCCGCCCTGATCGCCAACGGTCTGCTGTGCCTGACGGCGGGGCCGGGACTGCGGCTCCTGCCCCCCCTGGTCATCACGAAGGAGGAGATGGACAAGGGGCTGGCGGTCATGAAGGCTACGCTTTCATGCCGAGAGTGAAGAGTGAAAAGTGAAGAGTGAAGATTGGGAGCGGGAGAGGAGAGGCATCTCCACTCTCAACTCTTCACTCTGGTTTGGAGGGTTTGAACCATGCAGAAGGATTTATTAAAGTTGCTGGACCTGACGCCGGAGGACATCACCCTGATCCTGAACACGGCGGACCAGCTGAAGTATGAGCAGAAGCACCACATCCACAGGGACTATCTGAAGGGCAAGACCCTGGCCATGATCTTTGAGAAGAACTCCACCCGGACCCGGGTGTCCTTTGAGACGGGGATGTTCCAGCTGGGCGGCCACGCCCTGTTCCTGTCGGGGAAGGAGAGCCAGATCGGCCGGGGCGAGCCGGTCAACGACACCGCCCGGGTGCTCAACCGCTACTGCGACGGCATCATGATCCGGACCTTCGGCCAGGACGAGGTGGAGGAGCTGGCCCGGAACACCGATATCCCGGTGATCAACGGCCTGACCGACTTCTGCCACCCCTGCCAGGTGCTGGCCGACCTGCTCACCATCCGGGAGCACAAGGCGGCCCTGGAGGG
>CALWVW010000161.1 GCA_944385075.1 uncultured Oscillospiraceae bacterium
CGGGCGCCGCCGATGCCGGCGGCATAGGCCAGAGCCAGCTTATAGGCGTCGCCGGTGGCGTTCTGCTCCACGGCGATGAGGCAGGGCACGCCCTTGCCGTTCACATAGGTGGAGCGGACGGTGTGGCCCGGGCCCTTGGGGGCGATCATGGACACGTCCACGTCGGCGGGGGGCACGATCTGCTTGAAGTGGATGTTGAAGCCGTGGGCGAACATAAGCATATTGCCCGCCTCCAGGCCGGGGGCGATGTCCTTCTGGTAGACGGCGGCCTGGACCTCGTCGTTGACCAGCATCATGATGATGTCGCCCCACTTGGCGGCGTCGGCCACCGTCATCACCTTCAGGCCGGCCTTCTCCGCGTTCTCCCAGTTCTTGGAGCCCTGGCGCAGGCCGACGCACACATCACAGCCGGAGTCCTTCAGGTTCAGGGCGTGGGCATGACCCTGGGAGCCGTAGCCGATGATGGCAATCTTCTTCCCATTGAGGTAGTTGATGTCACAGTCCTTCTCATAATACATTTTTGCCATAGTTGTATTCCTCCTTTAGTTTGTTGTCATCATATATCGTGCTACGCCCTCTTTCGATAGCGATAGTACCTGTCTTTGCGATCTCCAGGATCCCGAAATCGTTCAGTAGTCCGATCAGGGCGGAGGTCTTGCTCTCGTCGCCGAAGATGGCCACTGTCAGGGTGTCCCGGCTCACGTCGATCACGTTGGCCCGGAAGAGATTGGCCATCTGGATGACCTCGTCCCGGGCGCTCCGGTCGGCCGCCTGCACCTTGATCAGGGCAAACTCCCGCCGGATGGAGGTCCCGTCCTCCAGGATCTTCACCGCCAGCACGGGGATCAGCTTCCGACACTGGGCGGCGATCTGGTTGACCATCAGCTCGTCCGCCAGCAGGACAATGGTGATCCGGGTGACCCCCGGGCGGTCCGTCTCCCCGGAGACGATGGATTCGATATTATACCCCTTCCGGGAGAACAGCCGGGCCACCTGGCTGAGCACACCCGGGATATCCCGCACCAGGATGGACAGGGTGTAGGGCTTTCTGACCGGATCAAATTCTCGCTTCATCCCATCCGCCTCCTTATTTCAGCAGGAAATCCGTGATATGGGCGCCGCCCGGCACCATGGGCCGGACCATCTCGTCCATGTCCAGGACACAGTCGATGACACAGCCGCACCCGGCCTTCAGGGCGGCCTGGAAGGCCGCCTCCATCTCCTTCTGGGTGGTGACCCGGAAGCCCTTGAGGCCGTACGCCTCAGCCAGCTTCACAAAGTCGGGCCCCCGGTCCAGGGTGGTCTCGGAGTACCGCTCGTGGTAGATCAGGTGTTGCCACTGGCGCACCATGCCCAGCACCCCGTTGTTGAACACCACCGTGATGATGGGCAGGTGGTAGTGCTGGACCGTGGACAGCTCGTGGCAGTTCATCCGGAAACAGCCGTCCCCGGTGGTGTGGACCACCACCTTGTCCGGGTTGCCCACCTTGGCCCCGATGGCCGCCCCCAGGCCGAAGCCCATGGTGCCAAAGCCGCCGGAGGTCAAAAGCTGTCCCGGGTAGTCGAAGTGGAAGTGCTGGATGGACCACATCTGATGCTGGCCCACATCGGTGGCCACGATGGTGTCCTGGGGGGCCAGCTGGCGGATGACCTCCAGCACCTGCTTGGGGGTCAGGCTCTCGCTCTCCCGGGGGACGGAGGGCTCCCGCAGGGGGAGGATCCGGTCCCGCCACTGGGGGTGGTGGTACTGGGGGAGCCGCTCATTGAGAAGCTCCAGCACCCGTTTGGCCGAGCCGATGATGTGGTGGTCGGTGAGGACGTTCTTGTCGATCTCAGACCGGTCGATGTCGATCTGGACGATCCTGGCCTGGCTGGCGAAGGAGGCGGGGTTCAGGGCCACCCGGTCGGAGAACCGGCACCCCACCGCGATGAGCAGGTCGCACTCGTCACAGGCCACGTTGCTGGCCTGTGAGCCGTGCATCCCGATCATTCCGGTGGTCAGGGGGTGGCCGCCGGGGAAGCCGCCGCCGCCCATGACGGTGATGGCCACCGGGGCGTCCAGGCGCTCGGCAAACTGGCGGAACTGCTTGTCCGCCCGCCCCCGGACCACGCCGCCTCCACAGATGAGGAAGGGGCGCTCCGACTGGGCGATCATCTCCACCAGGGTGTCCACGTCCCCCAGGTCCGGCTCCGGCGCCTTCAGGTCGTGGCTGGTGGCCAGAGCCTGAATACTGCTACAGGAGCGGTTCTCCGTCCAGGGGACAAACTCGTACTCGATCTCCACGCTGGGGGCAGTGACGTTTTTCAAAAAGTCGATGAGCACCGGGCCGGGCCGGCCGGTGGCCGCCACAGCGAAGGCCTGCCGCATCACATCCGGGATGGTCTGGGGGTCCCGGACCAGATAGGTGGCCTTGGTGATGGGCATGGCGATGCCGGTGATGTCCACCTCCTGGAAGGAGTCCTTCCCCAGGGTGTCCTCCGTCACGTTGCAGGTGATGAACACCACCGGGGAGGAGTCCATATAGGCGGTGGCAATGCCGGTGGTCAGGTTGGTGGCCCCCGGACCGCTGGTGGCGAAGCACACCCCCACCTTGCCGGTGGACCGGGCATA
>CALWVW010000162.1 GCA_944385075.1 uncultured Oscillospiraceae bacterium
CCAGCTCCATCAGCTGTTCCTTTGTGGGCTCCTCCAGCTGGGCCACCCGGTCGGCCTGGCGGGCCACCCCCTGCTCGAACAGGTTGCGCACGTCCCGGGCGTTACCGAAGTTCTCATCCCGGTGTTCATAGAGGTCCCTCAGCTTGTCCGCCATCCGATCCTCTGCCGCCTGGGAGAGGGTGTAGCCGTTTTTCCGGCACATGGAGCGGAAGATCTCCATCAGCTGTCCGCCGTCGTAGTCCTCAAAGAAAAAATATTTGTTGAAGCGGGATTCCAGCCCGGGATTGGAGTGGATGAACCGCTCCATCCGGTCTGTATAGCCCGCCACGATCACGATCAGGTCGTCCCGGTGGTCCTCCATATTTTTCAGAAGCACCTCAATGGCCTCGTGGCCAAAGTCGTTGGCGCTGTCCGGGTTGACCAGGGCATAGGCCTCGTCGATAAACAGCACGCCGCCCAGGGCCTTCTGAATGGCCTCCTGGGTCTTGAGGGCGGTCTGCCCCACAAAGCCGGCCACCAGTCCGGACCGGTCCACCTCCACCAGCTGTCCCTTGGACAGTACGCCGATGGCATGGTAAATCTTGGCCAGGAGCCGGGCCACTGTGGTCTTTCCCGTCCCCGGGTTGCCCATGAAGACCAGGTGGAGGGACATGGGTGGGACGGGCAGGCCCACCTCCTGCCGCAACTTCCGCACCTTCACCAGGTTGATGAGGCTCTTCACGTCCCGCTTGACCTTCTCCAGACCGCACAGCTCATCCAGC
Organism: uncultured Oscillospiraceae bacterium; assembly: GCA_944385075.1. Classification (GTDB taxonomy): domain Bacteria; phylum Bacillota; class Clostridia; order Oscillospirales; family Oscillospiraceae; genus Lawsonibacter. The sequence goes on from CALWVW010000162.1 coordinate 762, forward strand.
TCCGCCAACAGCTCGTCCAGTCCGGGCTCCGGGGGCGCGGACTCCCCCTGTTGCGCCGCCGGAGCCACCTCGCGCTCCGCCGCCGGGGGAGCCGGCGGCTCCTCCTTCGGGCGGTGGGACACGAACTCATCCGCCTTGAGGGCGGGGCGGTCCTGGGGAAGTCCGTCCCGGTCGCACAGGGCCAACAGCGTGTCGTTGCAGGCGTTGACAAACCCCGCCTCGCTCTCGCTGACCACGCCGTCCACAGCGGCAAACAGCAGAAGGAGCAATGTCAGCTGGTCCACAAAGCGCCGGGCCAGACTGGTCCGCTTTCTCCGGTCATACTGCCTGAGATCCTGGAAAAAGGACGGCGGCTGAAACAGGTCAAAATCGGCGACCCCCATCGCCACCTCCCAGTAGAGGGCGGAGGGCACCGGATTCCCCGCGGAGTAGATGGCGTTGTAAAATTCCACGTGCCGGGGGGTGATGGAGCTGGCGTTGTCCGCCTGCCAGAGGCCCAGCACATATTGCCGCATATAGCCGTCTATCTGCCGGCTAAAACTCATCCGGAGGGCCGGGTCCGGGATGAGCTTGCGGAATGCGGCGATCACTTCGTTGTACTGCCTGTGGACCTCGCTGGCAGTCAGATTCTCACTCATGCCGGGCACCTCTCTCCGCATTGGTCTGGTCTTATTATAGTGAATGGGCTTTCCATGGTCAAGCCGAAGATCGCGTTGCGCCGCTTGTCGACATAAAACTGTAAACTTTTTTCGATTTCTCCATTTTCCGTTGACGGGACAGAAAAATCCTTGTAAAATAAGGGTTGATTCCCGATACAACGCAGGGGAAATTGACGAAGTGGAGGAACCTATTATGGCGGATCAACAGACTCCCTCTCCTCGTCGCGCCGCCGGCCCCGGAAAACAGACATCCCCCCGGCGCAACGACGTCATTCGGTGTGAGAACTGCGGAGAAGATTACTCCGTTACCTATAAGCGCTGTCCCTTCTGTGATGAGCGCCCCGGTAGCCGGGGCGGCGTCTATGTGGGGGGAAAGCGGGTGGCGAACCAGCGCGGCGGCGGTTACGGCCGGCCGGTCAACCCGATCCAGATCATCTGGCTCGTGGTCTCCATTCTGGTGATCGTCGCCGCCCTGTTCATTGTCATCCGGTTCCTGTTCAGCTCGCCGCTGGGCGGCGGCGGAAACTCCGGCTCCGGCTCTGTGGACACCAGCCAGACCGGCGGTAGCTCTGCCCCCGATGGGAGCGGCGCGGCTGTGCCGCCCGATAGCTCTTCCGCCTCCTCCTCCGGGGAGGGCGGCGACGTGAGCGAGCCCGAGGACGACCCCCAGCCCGACCAGGCCGAGCCCCAGTCCCTCACCCTGAACAAATCCGACATCACCCTATGGTACAACGAGACCACCACCCTGGTGGCCACTGTCACGCCGGCGGACGCGGATGCGGCGCTGGCCTGGACCAGTAGCAATCCCAGTATTCTGACCGTCGACGGGGAGGGCAATCTCCAGAACATCAACAGCGGCACGACCAAGGAGAATGTCACCATCACGGTCGCCTGCGGCGATCTGAGCGCCAGTTGTATCGTGCGGTGCAACCCCGGCGGCTCCTCCGGCTCTGGGACAAGCGGGAATGATGGCACAGGCGGCTCCGCCGGCAATACCGGCACAAGTACGCCCGTGGCCCCCAATACGCCGGGCAAAATCGTCAATGCGTCCAGTGGCCTCAACATTCGCTCCGGCCCCGGAACCGAGTATGAAAAGGTGGCCAGCGGCCAGAACGGCGCCTCCGTGGTCATTCTGGGCGAGGAGAA
>CALWVW010000163.1 GCA_944385075.1 uncultured Oscillospiraceae bacterium
GGTTGCTGGACGGGGCGGGCTATGTGGTGGAGGCGGCGCCGGTCCGCTGTCCGGACAGGCGGCTCTGGGCGGCCCTGGTGCTGTCCCTGGCGGCCTGCATCCCTCTGACCGGCTGGCTGTGGGGACATTACCCCATGGACTGGACGGCCCGGGATGCGGGGGAGCAGACCGGCATGGAGGAGGTCCGGGCGGACCTGCTGGCCCTGGGATTGCCCGACTATGTGCTGGACGACCTGGCCCCGGAGGATCTGGCCGCCCTGGAGGGGGCCGTCCGGGTGGAGCTGGATGTCTACGAAGAGCCGTTTGGTAACGGGCGTGGCGTGGTGACTGTGGAGGGTGGGAGGCGAATGATCCACACGGTCTATGAGAGGGAACTCCGGCTGACCAGCATAGCGGTCGAGCTACCCGGCCGGCACTGGCGGATCATCCAGCACTTCCTGTGGCAGGCCGACCCGCCGGTATGGGGGAGCACGGAGTGCATTACACTTGGGCCCGCTTACAGAAACAGGAATTCTTACAGCCCTCAGGGAGAGCCGTCGGGCCGGGTGCTCTGCGACCGGGGCGGGACCACCTATATAGCGCCGTATGATTTTCTCGGGGAGCTGAGCGGCTCCGCCGCTCTGTGGGCCACCTTTTCACTCCCGGCGGACGGAGCACGCCGCCGGGGCTATGTGACCTACGGCTATGAGGAACTGGGCGACGAGAATATCCATGATGATGTGATCAACTATACCCATCAGGAGCGGTGGATCAATTACCCGCTTATAACCGCCCAACAATACGCAGTGACGGAGAGCTGGGGAGGAATCGGTCCGTTCCGGACGGTACAGAGCAAGATCCGGGTTTGGCCATGCGAAAACGGATCACTGTGAGCAGGAGACACAGGCGGGGACAAGGTAGTCCGCAATAGAGAGACAGACATCCACAGAAGAAAGGGAGATACGGCCTGAATTTGTGTATTATGTATAATATTATGAGCTAAAATTAGATGGATTGACCAAAAATCATGCTTGACGATTTCCTATCTACCCTGCTACAATACAGGCGGCCGCTGAGAGAGGTGGCCCGAGACAGGCCCGACCCGGGAGGAGCGGAGGACGTTCCGATGAGCGGAGGACGGGCGCCACAAGACGGTGGAATGGAGGAATCAAGTTATGTTTCGAGAGATTGAGATCAAGGATAAGTCTCAGATTGAGAAGATCAACCGACTGGCTTGCGACACTCCCTTTGAGGTTTGGTTAAGCTCCGGCAGTATGATGCTGGACGCGCGCTCCCTGCTGGGGCTGTTCGCGCTGATCGGCAAGCGGGCCCATGTGGTGGTGGAGGACGACGTGAATCCCCGCGCCCTGGACAAGCTGGTGGCCAAGATGGCCTGACGGCCGGCGGAGTGTGCAAAAAAGAAGGAAAGCGCGGGCGGACACATCGGTGTGTCCGCCCGCGCCTTTTGGCTTGGGCGTCGGGTCTAGCGGTAGGACAGCAGGACGTCCAGCTCCTTGCGCTTGGGGGCGGCGGGCTCGTCCGCCGGGTGTCCCAGGGCGATCAGGGCCATCAGCTCCTGGTCCTCGGGGATCTGGAGGAACTCCTGTAGCTTCTTCCGGTCAAAGACCCCCATGATGACGGTGGCCAGCCCCAGCTCGTGGGCGGCCAGGCAGAAGGTCTGGGCGGCGATGCCGCAGTCGTAGTACTGCCAGCCCTCCCCCCGGTCGGTGGTGTAGGTCCCGTCCCGCTCAAAGCCACAGCGGCGGGTCACAAAGGTCTGGGCAATGAGGACGGGGCAGTTGGTGATGATGGCGGGGTTGTTGGAGCCGGGCAGGCAGAACCTCTCGGCGATCTCCCGCTTGAGCTGGTCGCTCTCAATGGCGATGTAGCGGCTGATCTGGGTGTTTTTCCAGCTGGGGGCGTAGGCGGCCAGGGAGACGATCTCCTCGATCTGGGCATGGCTGACGGGCTGGTCGGTGAATTTCCGGTGACTGCGCCGGGTGAGGATGCAGGTTTTCGCGTCCATGGGAGGGACCTCCTTCGGTGATAAATCTGGTTTTATGGTACCCCGCGGTGCGGGGATTGTCAAGGGGGAGGGGCTTGCCCCTCCCGCCGGGTTTGTGCCGTACCTTTTGATTGGGGAAATTTCGCCGCCCCGGCGGCGAGCCCCTTTTGGAGCGATCCAAAAGGGGCGAAAAGATCGCCGGGGGACGGCTCCGGCGAGCACCAAGTGGTGCTCTTAGTCGCCTGCCCTACCCCCTCTGGCCTTCGGCCATCTCCCCCTGACAGGGGGAGTCGGCCCCCGGACCCCCATTTACGGGAGAGCTTGGTACGAAAACCCGGCGTAAATGTACCGGCGCGGGGTGGCCTCTGACACCTTGCCTTTCTCCCACCCGTTGCCACTGTGCGGCAAAACCAGAGGGCCGCCTGTGCTACCCGCTTAGACGCGCCTGCCCTGGTCGTCCTCCTGTGGTGCGGCGGGCAGGACAGACAACAATGACCATTTGCGTGGGGCGCGAGAAGGTGAATTGGCCCAAAGGGCCAAGAGAGGCCGGCCTGGGCCGCGACCCCGGCGCGCCGTCTGC
>CALWVW010000164.1 GCA_944385075.1 uncultured Oscillospiraceae bacterium
TAGGCCTTGCCGATGGAGCCGCTCTCGTCCGCCCAGGCGTCCCAGATGTGGCTGTGGAGGTCGTGGATGTTGTTGGACTTCTTCTGCCAGATCCACAGGAGCTCGTCCACCGCCGACTTCAAATACTGCCGCCGCACCGTGAGGATGGGGAACTCCTCCCGCAGGTCATAGCGGTTGACCACCCCGAAGAGCTTGATGGTGTGGGCGGGGGTCCCGTCCTCCCAGCGGGGGCGGACGGGGCGGTCGGTGTCCCAGACGCCCTTGGACAAAATATCTTTACAGTTCTGAATAAATACCTGGTCGGCATAGCTCATGGCGGGTTCTCCTTTCGGCGGCGCCCTGTGTCGTTGGGACCATTATACACGAACCGGCGGCGGGAGACAAGCCGTTGTTTCCCGCCGCCGCTCCTATGTCCCTTTGTACTTCCGCCGGGTGGCCAGGCCGCCCCGGATGTGCCGCTGGGCCTTGTTCTCCTCCAGCACCTGCTTGACCTGCAGGTATAGGGTGCGGTTGAAGGAGGGCAACCGCTCCGACAGGTCCTTGTGCACCGTGCTCTTGCTGATCCCGAACTTTCGCGCCGCGGCCCGCACCGTCGTCCGCTCCTCCAGAATGTACGCCGCCAGCCGCTCCGCCCGCTCCTCCATATTTCCTTTCAACCCACAACACTCCCCGCCTCTAGTTGCTCCATCTTATGCGGCGCAACGGCGGGATATGTGGGAGCGGCGTGCAAAAAGCCGCCCGCGGATCTGTAGCGGTCCGCGGGCGGCCGGATATCACCGCTCCAGGTGGGTCCAGTAGTCCCGGTAGTTGTCCTGCAACAGCCGGGGGGTGTCCAGCCCATAGGGGCACTTGGTGGCACACTGGTTGCAGTGCAGACAGGACTCGATCTTCCGCATCTCCTCCTGCCACTTCTCCGACAGCCACCCCGCCGCCGGCGCCCGCCGCAACATCAGGGACATCCGGGCGCACTGGTTGATCTGGATGCCCACCGGGCAGGGCATACAGTAGCCGCACCCCCGGCAGAAATCGCCGGACAGCTCCCTGCGGTCCCGGTCGATCACCTCCCGCCGGGCGGGGGTCATGGCGGGCGGCGCCTGGATACAGGCCAGGAACTGGTCCAGCTCCCACTGGTGCTGGACCCCCCAGATGGGCACCACCGTGGGCTGTTGCTCCATAAAGGCCGCCGCCACCACGCCGTCCCGGATCAGGCCGCCGGCCATCCCCTTCATGGCGATAAAGCCCATCCCCGCCTCCCGGCACCGGTCCACCAGCTCCTGCTCCTGGGGGCCGGCCAGGTAGCTGTAGGGGAACTGCAGGGTGGCGTACAGGCCGGAGTCGATGGCCTCCCGGGCCACGGCCAGCCGGTGGTTGGTGATGGAGATGAAGCGGATCTTGCCCTGCCGCTGGGCCTCCAGGGCGGCGTCGTACAGCCCGTCCTCTCCCCCCGGTCTGGGGCAGAAGGCCGGGTTGTGGAACTGGTAGATGTCGATATAGTCGGTCCCCAGGGTGCGCAGGCTGGTCTCCAGGTCCTCCCGCATCTCCGCCCCGGTGATGGCCTGGCTCTTGGTGGCGAGGACCACCCTGTCCCGGAGGCCCCGGAAGGCGTAGCCCACCTTCTCCTCGCTGTCGGAGTAGGCCCGGGCGGTGTCGAAGTAGTTCATCCCCCCGTCCAGCGCCCGCCGGAGCAGGCCGGCGGCCTCCTCCTTGGAGATCCGCTGGATGGGCAGGCACCCAAAGCCGTTTTTCTCCACCGTGATCCCGGTCTTTCCCAGTGTGATGCAAGCCATGACAGCCCATCTCCCTTCCCGTTGGTATTTCTCCTCCATTAAACTCCCACAGCTTGTCCGTTGTCAAGAAAAATCAGGGCGGCATCGGGATGCCGCCCTGATCTTGGCTCACATATTTTTCAGCTGGTCCTCCAGCTTGGCCACCAGGCCGGCCAGCTGGTCGGCCCGCTCCCGCTCCGCCTGGACCACATGGGCGGGGGCCTTGTTCACAAAGCCCGGGTTCTGGAGCTTGGTGGTGAGCTTCTGGAGCTCGTCCCGGTTCTTCTTCAGCTCCTTCTCCATACGGGCCCTCTCCTTCTCCAGGTCCACCAGCTCGGCCATGGGCATGGAGGCCTGGGCGGCGTGGGTGACCACGGTGACGGAGCCCGCCTCCGGGGCGGTGCCCGGGGCCACGAAGGTGACCTCGCTGGCGTAGGCCAGCTTCTTCAGGAAGGGGATGCCCAGCCGGAAGAACTCCTCGTTCTCCGGCGCGGCGGCCACGGTCAGGTGGGCCTTCTTGGAGGGGGGCACGTTCATCTCACTGCGGCGGGTGCGGACCGCCCGGATCAGGTCCATGATCAGCTCCATGGCCTTCTCCGCCTCCGGGAAGTCCAGCTTCTCGTCGGCCACGGGCCAGCTGGAGGTCATCAGGAAGTCCCCCTCGTGGGGCAGGGCCTGCCAGATCTCCTCGGTGATGAAGGGCATGAAGGGGTGGAGGAGCTTGAGCATCTGGGTGAGCACCCAGCACAGCACCTGCTGGGCCCGGACCTTGCTGTCCTCGTCCTCCCCCTGGAG
>CALWVW010000165.1 GCA_944385075.1 uncultured Oscillospiraceae bacterium
ACCTGATAGCCCCGGGCGGCGGCCACCATGGCCAGACCGATGCCCGTGTTGCCCGAGGTGGGCTCGATGATGGTGCCGCCGGGCTTCAGGGCGCCCCGGGCCTCCGCGTCGTCGATGAGGGCCAGGGCCAGCCGGTCCTTGGCGGAGCCCGCCGGGTTGAGATACTCCAGCTTGGCCAGCACCCGGGCCCGCCACCCGTACCGCTGTCCCAGCCGGGACAGCTGGAGCAGAGGCGTGTTGCCGACCAGCTCCTCCACAGAGGTGTGAATATGGGACATACAGACATTCCCCCTCAAATTGAACTGTCTCTATCATACCCGGCCGGGCGGGCGCTGTCAATGTGGAGGGGGCGGGGGAGGGGCGGATCGGCCAGAGACATGACGGACACCTCAAAGGCGGTGCGCTCCTGGAGCTGTCCCTCCACCTCCTTGGTGTAGATGCGGCTCTGCAGGCGGCCCTCCAGGGCCAGGGCGTCCCCCACCCCCATGTCGCCGCACCGGTGGGCCAGACTGCCCCAGGCGATGCAGGGGAGGTAGTCGGCCCGGCCGTACCGGCGGTTGACCGCCAGGATCATGTCGCAGATGGTGCGCCCCAGGGGGGTGGAGCGGAGGACGGGCGGCTTGCAGAGGGTGCCGGACAGGGACAGGCGGTTCTCGTCCTCCCCCTCCTCCCGGCGCAGGGAGCGGGCAAAGACGCTGACCACCAGGCGGCTCCCCACGCCGCTGCGGTTGTTGAAGGTCCGCACCTCCCCCCGGACGGCCAGAGGGTCGCCGGGGGAGAGGGCGAGCCCCTCCAGCTGTTCCCGGGAGGCCACCACGTGGAGCAGGTCGGCGGCGCCGGACAGGCGGCACACCGCCAGGGGGAGGCGGAGGTACGCGGTGCCGTGGTTGGTGTGGGAGGGCGCCGGAGGGGCGGCCACCCGCCCCCGGAGGAAGATCCTGTTCTCGTTCCGCTCAGACTGCATGGAAGCAACACCCCTATCGTTTGTTGCTTCCATCCTATGCGGCGGAGGGGAGGGGTATGTCCAGCTCCCGTGAAAAAGCCCGGAGGCGGGTCTCCCCGCCTCCGGGCTGAAAAGAAGGGTCCGGTCAACGCCGGCCGAAGCCACCGCCCCGGCCACCGCCGAAGCCGCCGCCCCGACCGCCGCCGAAGCCGCCGCCCCGGCCACCACCGAAGCCACCACCCCGGCCGCCGGAGAAGCCGCCGCCCCGGCCGCCGGAGAAGCCGCCGCCCCGGCCGCCGCCGAAGCCGCCGCCCCGGTGGCCGCCGGAAAAGCTCCCGCCGCCGGGGCCGGAGAAGCCGGAGAACCCGCCGCCCCGGGGCCCTCCCGGGGGAGGCGGGGGCGGGGGCCGCCGCCAGTGGCGGCGGTACCACCAGGAGCCGGGGGCGTGCCAGAAGAGGATGGGGCGGAACACCACCGGGGGATTGACCACCCCGTAGTAGCGCCGGCGGTAGGTGTTGTACCGCATGTTGTCCACCAGGGTGGCCACCAGCAGGGCGGCCAGCAGGAGCAGGACGACGCCCCCGATGACGGAGGGGGTGCTCCGGGCAGAGCGGTTGTCCAGATATCCCAGCCCGTAGTTGTCCACATAGTACTGGTTGATCCCGTCAAAGAGGGTCAGGACCCCGTCGCCAAAGGCCCCGTCCATGACGTAGGAGTACAGGTACTGGTTCATGTAGGCGGTGATCTGGCTGTCCGGCATGGGGTAGTCCGGACCCACGGCCAGATAGCTGTCCCCGCTCTGGGTGTCGATCACCAGGATCCCGTCGGCGGCGGCCAGCTCGATGTCCACCCCCAGGTCATAGGCGTAGTCGTCAATGGCCCCCGAGATCCCGGAGACCGCCGCCACGGCGATGAGACTGTCGTACCGCTGGACCCAGTTGGCGTTGTAAAGGCAGATGCGCTCCTCCACATCGGCGGACAGGACGTCCGCCTCGTCCCAGATCCACTGGGCGTAGGCGCCGGTGGACAGGCTGTCGTCCAGCCCCAGCTGTTGGGGGGAGGTGTCGGCAGGCCCGCTCCCCCGGCTCAGGCCGATGAAAACGGCGGCCACGATCATGACCGCCGCAATGGCCCAGGCCACGGCGGTCTTCTGGAAAAATTTCATACGCAAAATCCTCTCGTGCGGGGGCGGCCTGCGGCCCTCCCCGCGGTTATTACCCTCTCAGCTCCAACAGCTTCTGTTTCAGCTCGCCCTCGATCCTTCCCAGCTCGGCCTCGGCCTCCTTGCGCTTCTGGGCCCCCTCGGTCTGGATCTTCATGACCTCGTCCAGGGTGGAGATGAGTTGCTGGTTGGTGTGCTGGAGGGTCTCGATGGACACCACACTGCGCTCGGCCTCCCGGGCGGTCTCCACCGTGCCCATCTTCAGCAGGTCGGCGTTCTTCTGGAGCAACTCGTTGGTCATGTCGGTGACCGCGGTCTGGGCGGCGGTGGCCTGCCGCCCGTGCTCCAGCCCCAGGGCCAGCACCATCTGGCTCTTCCACAGGGGGATGGTGTTCACCAG
>CALWVW010000166.1 GCA_944385075.1 uncultured Oscillospiraceae bacterium
TGACCATCTTCAGGATGCGCTCCACCTCGCCGCCGAAGTCGGCGTGGCCCGGGGTGTCCACGATGTTGATCTTCACGCCGTTGTACTCCACGGCGGTGTTCTTGGCCAGGATGGTGATGCCCCGCTCCCGCTCCAGGTCGTTGGAGTCCATCACCCGGTCCACCACCGTCTGGTTCTCCCGGTAGACGCCGGACTGCTTGAGCATCTGGTCCACCAGGGTGGTCTTACCGTGGTCCACGTGGGCGATGATGGCAACATTTCTCAATTTCTCATTCTTCATAGCGCTGTGTCGCTCCTCAAATCTTCGGAATACAAATTCTGCCGGGGTATTATACTCCTATTTTCTCCAAAAGGCAACGGTGCGGCGAAAAAAATCCCGGATTTTACAGGAAAAACAGCATCCCCGCCCGTTCTTCGAGAAAAAGCGAATTGGGGCTTGACTTTTTCGAACATATGTTGTATTTTATGAATGGAACAAACGTTCTTTTTCGGGAAAAGTCCGGTTTTTCGGACCGCTTTTTTGATATCGTTCCCTTATCAAGGAAACGGAGGGACCCATACCATGCAGACGATCTACTATTCGACAACAAATTTTATTCAGCACAGGGGCAATCTGGTGGATCTGGATGAGTTCCGCTGGAAGCTGGCCCGGGCCCGGGGCGAGGAGCAACCGGACCGGGAGGAGGAGCCCCCCTGCCCCGCGCTTCGGGTGCCCGCCCACTCCCCCAGACAGCGCGACCCCCGGGTGGCCAGAAGGCGCCGCCAGGTCTGGGCGCTGGACGCCTGCGCCAGCCTGGGCGTGATCGTCATGACCCTCTCCTTCGCCCTGCGGGTGATGCTGTAGGGGACGGAGGCCAGGGGGGAAAAGTCCATAGAGCGACCGGGACGCCACGGAGACCCGTGGCGTCCTTTTTTCATGAGATTTTATACCGGTTCCTCAAAAAAGGGGTTGACGGTCGGAGGAAAAATGTGTATAGTGTTGTTACCGTTTTGTAACACTTATTTCAAAAATGTTATTTTCTTGTTGGCGATGGATACAGCGAGGTAACAGCAATGAGACAATGGATCGATACCATGCGGGCGCGGCTGTCCCAGTTGGCGGCCAGCCGGCAGAGGGCGGCCCGGGGTCCGGAGGACCCGGAGGCGGCCGGAAGAAAAAAGACCTTTCAGGAGCGGCAGGCGGAGGCCCGTCTGGCCGTTGCCGTATTGAAGGAGTGGTCCCGGATCCACCTGCGTCGGCTGGCCCATCTGCTCCACGGGGCGACCGCCGAAAACCGGGTGGTGGGGCCCGCCTCCTTCCTGCTGGTGGCCGCCACCCTGGGGACCGCCCTCACCCTGACCACCCTGTACTCCACCAGCTACGCGGTGACGGTGGACGGGGACCCGGTGGGCGTGGTGGCCGACCAGAGCGTGGTGGATCAGGCGATCCAGACGGTGGAGGCCACCGGAAGCGCCCTGTTGGGCTATGACTATCAGGTGGAGGGGGATGTGGACTACCAGTTCGCCCTGACCCTGAAGAGCGACCTGAGCGAGGAGCGGGACATCCAGAACTATTTCTACGGCCAGCTCAACGAGCTCAGCGACCAGTTGCGGGCCTATGAGGTCTCGGTGGCGGGGCGGGCCATCGGCGTGGTCAAGGACGAGGACGCCCTGCACCAGATGCTGGACTCCCTCAAGGCGGAGTACTCCACCCAGGACACCGTCTCCGCGGAGTTTGTGGAGGACCTGGAGATCGGCTATGTCTACGCGGTCCAGGACCTGATGACCATTGACGAGATGGAGACCGCCCTGAAGGCCAACTCCACCGGCGAGACCACCTACACCGTGGTCCAGGGGGACACCTTCAACGGCATCGCCTATGCCAACGATATGTCGGTCAGCGACCTGAAGGCGCTCAACCCCGGGGTGGACATCAACCGCCTGATGGTGGGCGATGTGCTGAACGTCAAGGAGCTCATCCCCACCCTGTCCGTGCGGACGGTGGACCACGTGACCTACACCGAGGCCATCGAGTGCCCGGTGGAGGAGGTGGAGGACAGCTCCATGTACAAGGGGGACACCAAGGTCCTCACCCAGGGGCAGGAGGGCGAGGCCCGGATCGAGGCGGACGTCACCTATGTGAACGGCTACGAGCGGGAGCGGGAGATCACCAGCTCCACCACCCTGCGGGAGCCCACCACCACCGTCATGGCGGTGGGGACCAAGGAGAAGCCCAGGACCGCCTCCACGGGCACCTACCGCTGGCCCATCAGCGGCCGGATCACCTCCTATTTCGGCGGCCGGTATATTTTCGGGAGCTACAGCTACCACTCCGGCCTGGACATCTCCGCCTCCTACGGCGCCACCATCAAGGCGGCGGACGGCGGGACGGTCACCTTCGCCGGCACCAAGGGGAGCTATGGGCGGCTAGTCATCATCACCCACGACAACGGGACCCAGACCTACTACGCCCACAACTCCAGCCTGCTGGTCTCCGCCGGGGACAAGGTGTACCAGGGGCAGGCCATCGCCAAGGCGGGCAGTACCGGCCGCTCCACGGGGGTCCACTGCCACTTTGAGATGCGGGTCAACGGCACGGCGGTCAACCCGCTGAACTATCTGGACTGATATAGACGCACAGACATAAAAAAACTCCCGGAACCAGGGAACTGGTTCCGGGAATTTTTTGCGCTCCAGTGGGATTTAATAGGCCAGCTTCTCCTCCAGCCAGGCCTTCAGCTGGTCGATGGGCACGCGCACCTGCTCCATGGTGTCCCGGTCCCGGATGGTGACGGCGTTGTCGGCGGGGTGTTCGGCGTCGCCCACGGTCTCGAAGTCCACGGTGATGCAGTAGGGGGTGCCGATCTCGTCCTGGCGGCGGTAGCGCTTGCCGATGGAGCCGGCGTCGTCATAGTCCACCATGAA
>CALWVW010000167.1 GCA_944385075.1 uncultured Oscillospiraceae bacterium
CGGCGGAACCTTCGTGGGATTCAATCCCAGCAATTGCAGAGCGGAGGGCGCTGGTACGGATTTTTGTGCTCCCGGCTACATTGTTGAAGAAGATTCTACCGGTGGCAAGACCAGCTATACCGTAACAAAACTGTCTGCGGAAAACGCCGTGGCCCAGGTGGGCGATAATTATTATGCCACCCTGGCCGAGGCGGTAGCGGCGGCTAAGAATGGCGACACCATCGAACTGTTGGGTGTTGCAACTGGCGATGCGGTGACGTTTGCAAAAAGCGGCACCTATGTACTGGATCTTAACGGCCATACATACACCTGCACCAATGATTATGATGTTATCATGGTGAAATCCAGTGGTGTTGATCTGACCATTCAGAACGGGAACCTGATTGGAGAAGGCAATAACACATATGGTGTCTATGTCTATTCGCCTGAAGGTATTGGTCCTTGTGATGATGTGACAGTAACATTGAATCAGGTAGATTTAGATGTGACAGATCAGGCACTCGGTGTAAACGGGACAAACAGCAATAATAATCTGATCGTTAAAAATTCCACTGTAAGTGCGCGGACTGCAATTTATTTTCCGCCGTTGACTGGAAAGCTTATAATTGAAAATTCAACGATTACCGGCGTGAATAATGCAATCGTGATCAAAGGCGGAAAAGTGGAGATTAGCGGTGATTCCACCGAGATTCATGCAACCGGTGAACCTAAACCAATCTCCAAGCCATATGGAGGTGACCCAAATGATCCGGGGTCATTCCCTGTTAGTGGCTCCGCAGTATATGTGGAGGGCGGCTATAAAGCTAGTGACGGGAGCAGCCACCGACCGATTCAGGTAAACATTCAGGGCGGTACATTCAAAAGTGACCGATCCGCCGCTTTGTGGGGTAATTTCCTGGATAAGGATGCCCAGACAATTCAAGTCACCGGCGGCACTTACATCAGCAGCACCTCTATTGAAGAGGGGAAAGACGATGTCAATCCCTACTGCGCCACCGGTTATGAGGCGGTAAAGGACGAGACCGCCAACACCTGGACCGTCCGGCAGAGCGAGAACGGCGGCATGGAAGTGACCAAGCCTGAGACCAGTGACGGCTCCGTGTCCTCCACGCTGGATGGTGTGTATGTTGGCGATAATACCCAGATCGACACTCCGGCCGATGACCAAGATGTGGCTGACAACGCCAACGGCAACCTGACCATCGACCTGAAAGTGGGTACGACAGGGGACGAAACCGTCCCCGACGAGGCCGCTCTGACGGTGACCAAGCAGGCCGCCTCTACTCTGGATAAGGCTTCCTCCCTCACCGTGACCGCCGACGCGGGCACCGTGAAGCTGGATCACGCCGCGCTGGACAAGATGAGCACAGCGGAAGACGACGTGGTCATCTCCATCAAGAAGGGGACTGGCACAGATGCCGGCAAGTACACCTTCACGGCTACTTCCGACAATAAGAATCTGTTCCCCGAGGGCGAAAGCAACGGCTTCATCACCGTGTCCGTGCCCGCCCCTACAGGTGTCAGTGATACCGTCTACGTCTACTACCTCGGCCCCAATGGCGCAGAGAAGATTACTAATGCCGAGGTCGTGGGGGGTAATGTTGTCTGGTCAGTTAGCCACTTCTCCACCTATCTGGTCACCGCTGAGGAGCAGAAGGTTTCCGTGACTGATGCGGACGGGAATACCAAGACCTACGACACTCTGGAAGAGGCCATTAGTAAGGCCGGCGATAGCGCCACCGTGAAGTTGCTGAAAGATTATGACCCGGCTGTCGATGTACTGACAATCGAAAGAAAAGACGACCTGACGCTGGACCTTGGCGGCAACACACTGACCCTGCAGCTGGATGTCAAAAATAGCCATCTGACCCTGCAGAACGGTAGTATTACTGCCCCCACGAAGACTGCCACGCTGTCTGGCGGTGCTGCTGTATACGTCTATGGCAGCGGTAATTCTTCCGCCGAAAAGGATTCCTGTGTCGTGAATGTGGAGAGCAGCGCCACGCTCAGCGGCTATTATGGCATCCTGGTAAGCGGGCCGACGTATGGAAGTAATGTTTCCTACGGCGTGACTGTCAATGTGAAAGGCATAGTCAATGACCCGTTGTTCATTTCCGGCAATCTGAACGATGCGTCGGCGAGAGAAGGCGAGAACCCTACGACGATCAATATCTTGAACGGTGCAGAAATGAATGACACCATCTGCATGAATGGTGAAGCTGTCGTAAATGTGTATAATGGCGCGACTGTGACAGGCGACGATGCCATCGCGGTGAAGCGGGGGCAGTTGAACATTACCGGCGGTACCTTTACCGCTACAGGGGCTAAAGTAAACCCTGCTGAGGCCAACACCAACGGATCGGAGACAACCGGCTCTGCCATTTCTGTTACCAGCACTTACAACACAAGCGGCAGTGAAATTGATATCAACATCTCCGGCGGTACTTTCTCGAGTGTGAATAATGCCGCGGTCTATCTGGGCCACGCCAAAAACACGTCCGGCGAATCGTTAGGCTATCGAGGCAGTCTGGATTTGGAAATCAGCGGCGGTCATTTCAGCGGCGGTAGTGATGTGCCCAGCATCTACGTGGCTGAGAAAATCAGTGCAGACACCGGAATTAGCACAGAAGAAGGGGAAAAAATCGCGGAGAAATTTATTTCTGGCGGAACGTATACAAATGAAGTCCAGGAATACCTTGCCGATGGAATCCAATATGAGGTCGGACATACTGACGGCAGCTTTACCTATACCGAGACTATGGAAAAGGCCCAGGAAGCCGCTAAGCCCGGCGATGTGATTACTGCGTTGGCTACCGGGGAGGCCGAAAATCCCACCATATATTACATGATTACCCTGAACAACGAGAGCTCTGTCTATGCCACAGAATTTGTTGAAAGCGGTAAGACCTATCAGCTTCCCGCCGCCCCCTCTGGTGCGTCAAACCAGCGGTTTGACGGTTGGAAATATCAAGGGACTCTCTACCAGCCTGGATACACGTTCACAATTAGAGGTTCCATGACCTTTGATGCAATTTGGAGCACAATTTCCACCGGCGGCTCCAGCGGCGTGACCCGCTACAACGTCACCGTGGAGGACACGGACAACGGCTCCGTCCGGGTGTCCCCGTCCCGCGCCAGCCGGGGCCAGACGGTGACCATCACCGTGGATCCCGACGAGGGCTACGTGCTGGACCGGCTGATCGTCCGGGACTCCGACGGCGACCGGATCGATGTGGAGCAGAAGAGCTCCACCCGCTACACCTTTGAGATGCCCCGGGGCGCGGTCACCATCGAGGCCACCTTCGTGGAGGGCGAGGAGGAGAACGTCCTGCCCTTCCGGGACGTGGATGTGGACGACTGGTTCTACGACGCGGTGGTCTACGCCTATGAGAACGACCTGATGAGCGGCGTCAGCGCCCGGGAGTTCGCCCCCAACAGCACCCTGACCCGCGCCATGGTGGCCCAGATGCTGTGGGCCATGGAGGGCAAGCCCCAGGTCAACTACCTGATGCAGTACGCAGATGTGGGCTCCGGCGACTGGTACGCCGAGGCGGTGCGCTGGGCCTCCAGCCAGGGTATCATGTCCGGCTATGGCGACAGCCAGTTCGGGCCCAACGACGCGGTGACCCGTCAGCAACTGGCTCTGATCCTGTACAACTATGCCAAGGAGAAGGACTATGACACCACCGGCGGCGGTATGGCCCTGCGGGAGTACAGCGACTACGATGCCATCGCCGACTGGGCCGTGACGGGCCTGGGCTGGGCGGTGGAGCACGGCCTGATCTCCGGCATGGGAGACGGGGTGCTGGCCCCCACCGGCTCCGCCACCCGCGCCCAGGTGGCCCAGATCTTCATGAATTTCTGTGAGGACGTGGCCGAATAAACAGCCCCCCGATCCGGGCAACTGATCTGAAAATGCGGACAGGACTGCAAAGTCCTGTCCGCATTTTGACATAGGGACGGGCCGGTGGAGAATACAGTGGGGCGGAGGTGTTGCGACGATGCTGTCCCCGGTGATCTATTTGTTGATGAACGGCCTGTTCTGGACCCTGCGCCTGTCCGGGAGCGGAGGGTCCTTTCCGCGGCCTCTGAAAGCGGCGGAGGAGAAGATGTACCTGGAGCGGTGCGCCCAGGGGGACCTGGAGGCCAGGAATATTCTGGTGGAGCACAATTTGAGACTGGTCGCCCACATCGTGAAAAAGTACTACGCCCAGACGGGGGACCAGGACGACCTGATCTCCATCGGGACCATCGGGCTGATCAAGGGGATCTCCACCTTCAAGGCTGACCGGAACGTCCGGCTGGCGACCTATGCCAGCCGGTGCATCGAAAACGAGATCCTGATGTACTTCCGGGCACAGCGCAAGCTCCAGAGCGAGGTCTCCCTGGCGGACACGCTAGAGTCCGCGGGTGAGGGGGGCTCCCTGTCCCTGATGGATGTGATCGCGGTGGACGACAATATGCTGGAGGAGCTGGACACCCGGGACGCCTGCGCCAAGGTGCGCTGGTGCGTCCGGCACTGTTTGACCCCGCGGGAGCGCATGGTGATCACGATGCGCTACGGACTGGACGACCGCCCGCCCCGCACCCAACGGGAGATCGCCGCCCAGTGCGGTATCAGCCGGTCCTATGTCTCCCGAATTGAAAAAAAGGCCCTGGAAAAATTGCAGGAGGGAATGGGGGAGTGGACGCGCTAGAAAGGCGGGAAACCCATGTGGCAGAAGGGATTCCGGCGTTAAGAAATTTAACACCCAAGGCTGAAAATGTGCAAAATATCAAAAACGAAAAAAGGAAAAACGGAAAAAGCATTGCTTTTTTAACAAAAACGTAATATAATGAACTTACAAGCATTCCCAGTGCTTGCCGCAATAGCCGAGCCCTATAGGGCTTCTTGCTTTTGGGAGAAAAGCAAGAGGAAATTTCAAATCAGAAACGGAGGAAAGAGAACATGAAAAAGAAGCTCGCCATCGCGCTCTCTCTGGCCATGGTAGTGACCATGGCGCTGACCGCCTGTGACAGTGGCGGTAGTGGTTCCAGTACTTCCGGAAATCAGTCCACCGACCCTGCGGGGAGCGGGGGCACCACCGCAGTGGAGACCGTCAAGGGCGGCAAGGAGGGCGGCACCAGCCTGACCTTCACCACCGGCGGTGACCAGGGCACCTATTACGGCTTTGGCGGCGTGGTCGCCCAGAAGGTGGGCGAGGCCACCAGCACCACCGTCACCGCCATCGTCTCGGGCGGCTCCCAGGCCAACATCGAGAACATGGAGGCCGGCGACGCCCAGCTGGGCTTTGTCCAGTCCGACGTCATGGCCTACGCCTATCAGGGCATCCGCAACTTTGAGGAGACCGGTGCCATCACCGACTTCTCCACCGTGGCCGCCCTGTATATGGAGCAGGTCCAGATCGTCACCCTGGACCCGGAGATCAAGACTGTCGCCGACTTGGCGGGTAAGACCGTCTCCATCGGCGCCCCCGGCTCCGGCGTGTACTACAACGCCATCGACGTGCTGGGCGCCTATGACCTGACCGTGGAGGATATCGAGGCCGTGCTGGAGGACTTCGGCACCTCGGCCGAGTCCCTGCAGGACGGCAAGATCGACGCCGCCTTCGTGGTGGCCGGCGCTCCCACCACCGCCATCACCTCCCTGGCCACGACCAAGGAAGTGAGCCTGGTCAGTCTGGACGAGGAGCACATCGCCAAGTTGCAGGCGAACTCCCCCTACTACAGCCAGACCGTCATCCCCGCCGACACCTATGACATGGCGGAGGACGCCACCACAGTGGCCGTGGTCGCCACCGTCATTGCCCGCGACGATGTCTCCAACGAGGACGTGTATAACTTCCTGTTTGGCACCTTCGAGAACATCGAGAGCCTGACCGCCGCCCACGCCAAGGGCGCCGAGCTGGATCTGGAGTTCGCGGCCTCCAACACCGCCGTGCCGTATCACCCCGGCGCCGCGGAGTACTTTGCCGAGAAGGGTATCGAGGTCCCCACCAAGTAGGCGAGGAGCAATAGTCGAACGCCCGGGCGGTTGCGACGGGCATCCCCGCCGCAACCGCCCTCTCCATGCCGGAGGCGGGATATGAGGCCGCCGGAGTGGGCCGCGCCCCATAGGCGCGGTATCAGGCAAAAGAAAGGAGAGAAGATATGGAATCCAAAGACAAGGAGAGACTGGACAACACACAGCCAGAAGTGGACGTCTCCGTAGGAACGGCGGCCGATGTGGACGAGGTCATGAAAAAGTATGACCGCGAGTCCAACACCCGCGTCTACGAGGGGTGGCCCAAGCTGGTCGTGAAGATCATCATGGCCCTCTTCTCCGTCTACTGTATCTACGCGACCCTGTTCGTCAAAGGCCTGCTGGAGATCCGGCTGACCCGGTTTTTGGGGCTGATCCTGATCATCGGCTATTTGAATTACCCCGTGAAAAAGGGCCTGGTCCGGGTCAACCACATCCCCTTCTACGACTGGATCATCATGATCCTGGGCTCGGGCGCGTTTTTCTACTTTTCCTTTAACGCCCAGGACATTTTGATGAAAGCCACCCGCATCACCAGCGACCCGTTCATGGTGGCTGTGGCCATCGTGGGGGCCCTGGCCCTGGTGGAGCTGTGCCGCCGCTGTGTGGGCCTGCCCATCCTCTGTGTGGCCGGTGTGCTACTGATCTATACGTTCTCCACCGTGCGGTTCCAGAAGGTGATCTACGACCTGTTCTTCACCACCAACGGCATCATGGGCACCCCCATCAAGGTGTGCTCCACCTACATCGTGGTGTTCATCATCTTCGGCGCCTTCCTGGAGCGGACGGGCATCTCGGCCTTCTTTATTGATCTGGCCAACTCCATCGCCGGCGCCTCCGCCGGCGGCCCCGCCAAGGTGGCCGTCATCTCCTCCGCCCTGTGCGGCATGGTGTCCGGCTCCTCCGTGGGCAACACCGTGACCACCGGCTCGGTGACCATCCCCATGATGAAAAAGACCGGTTACAAGGGCGAATTCGCCGGCGCCGTGGAGGCGGCCGCCTCCACCGGAGGACAGATCATGCCGCCCATCATGGGCGCCGCCGCCTTCCTGATGGCGGAGTACATGGGCATCCCTTATGCGCAGGTGGCCCTGAAGGCGATCCTGCCCGCCGTGCTGTACTTCACCGGCATCTACATCGCCGTCCATCTGGAGGCCAAGAAGCTGGGCCTGAAGGGCATGCCCCGTGAGGAGCTGCCCAAGATGGGCAAGCTGATCAAGAAGATCTACCTGCTGACCCCCCTGGTGGTGCTGGTGGTCATGGTGTCCATCAACCTGAAAACCATGCAGTTCTGCGCCTCCGTGGCCATCATTATCACCATTTTTGTGGGCCTCTTCAACAAGGATGACCGGATCACCCCCCAGAAGATCTTTGACGCCCTGGAGGCCGGCGGCAAGGGCACCATCACCGTGGCTGTGGCCTGCGCCATGGCCGGTATCGTGGCCGGCTGTATCACCTCCACCGGTCTGGCCTCCAAGCTGATCACCGCCATCGTGGCCGTGTCCGGCGGGCGGGCCATCATCGCCCTGTTCCTGACCATGGTCTGCTGTATCGTGCTGGGCATGGGCGTGCCCACCACCGCCAACTACTGTATCATGGCCTCCACCTGCGCCCCCATCCTGATCTCCCCCGAGATCGGCATCCCCGTGGTGGCCGCCCACTTCTTCGTGTTCTACTTCGGCATCGTGGCCGACATCACCCCGCCCGTGGCCCTGGCCGCCTACGCCGG
>CALWVW010000168.1 GCA_944385075.1 uncultured Oscillospiraceae bacterium
CAGGTACTGCGGGACCTGAAGCTCCCCAAGACCTGGGGACTCTATCAGGCCATCGACGTGGTGGACGGCTCCACCTTCGAGCTGTACCGGAACAATATGCAGTCCATGATCGTGGACATGGTCACCGAGGCGGACATGGTCCTCTTCAACCGTTGCACCGCCGAGATGCCCCTGTCCGGCTGGAAGCGCTCCATCCGGGCGGTCAACCGGATGTGCGAGATCGTCTTTGAAAATGATCGGGGCGAGGAGCTGGAGGTGGAGGACATCCTCCCCTACTCCCTGGACGCGCCCCACATTGACCTGGAGGACGCCGACTACGGCATCTGGTACCTGGATATCCAGGACCACCCGGAGCGCTATGTGGGCAAGACCATCACCTTCAAGGCCCAGGCCATGACCGGGATGCGCCTGCCCCGGGGGACCTTCGTCCCGGGCCGCAACGCCATGACCTGCTGTGCCGAGGACATCCGCTTCTTCGGCTTCCTGTGCAGGTACGACCGGGCCCGCTCCCTGAAAAAAGGGCAGTGGATCACCGTCAACGCCAGGATCGCCTGGGAGCACGCCGACGTGTACGAGGGCGAGGGCGTGGTGCTCTACGCCCAGTCGGTAGAGCCCGCCGACCGGCCGGAGGATCCGCTGGTCTACTTCCGTTGATCCCGTTCTGCAAAAACAGAGCCGGGGGACATCCTGAAGGATGTCCCCCGGCTCTTTCTGATGCCATCAGGCAAAAAATGTATTCCAATACCCCATGACCAAAATAAACAGGATGATCAGCGGCAGGACCCAGGTAATATAGGGCCGCACCCATTTGGGGAATCGAATCCCGTCACCCGTGTTGGCTTCAGCCAGGAAATTGTCCCAGCCCCATCCACTGCGTCTGGTGCAGAAGAGCACATAGAGTAGAGAGCCCAGGGGGAGCAGATTGTTGGAGACAATAAAGTCCTCCAGCGAGGAGATGTCCATCCCCAGGGGGTGGACATCCGCCCACACGCTGTACCCCAGAATACAGGGCATGGACAACACCAGTATCCCCACCAGGTTGACCCCCGCCGCCTTTCTCCGGCTCCAGCCCCACTTATCCATGCAAAATGCCAGAATATTTTCAAACACCGCAATAACGGTGGACACGGCGGCAAAAAACAGAAATATGAAGAACAGAGCGCCCCATACCCGTCCAAAGGCCATATGGTTAAAAATATTGGGGAGGGTGACAAAAATCAGAGACGGCCCCTCTCCGGGAGAGACCCCGAAGGCAAAACAGGCAGGGAAAATGATCAGCCCCGAGGTGAAGGCCACACAGGTGTCCAACACCCCAATGCGCAGACCCTCACCGGCCAGACGGTGCTCCTTGCCGATATAGCTCCCGAAAATGGAGATGGAACCCATCCCCAGAGACAGTGTAAAGAAGGACTGCCCCATGGCGGCAAAGACCGCCTCTCCCAGGATCCAGTTCCCCTCAGCATCGTACATCAGATTGTGGAAGTTGGGCTGGAGATAGAAGCGCAGGCCCTCCCCCGCCCCTTCCAGAGTCAGAGAATTGACCGCCAGCACCACCAGTAACGCCAGCAGGGCCAGCATCATCACCTTATTGACCCGCTCCACGCCGTTGCGAAGCCCCTGGAGGCACACCAGCATACTTCCAATGACCACAACGGCCATAAAAACAGTCATTATCACAGGCTGTCCCATCAGTTCGGTGAACTCAGCCCCTACGCCCTCCGCGTCCAGCCCCATGAAATCTCCCCGGAGCACCTTGACTACATAGTACAACAGCCATCCGGCGATGACGGTGTAGAACATCATCAGCAGATAGTTGCCCGCCAGACCGCAGTAGCTGTACCAGTGCCACTTCGTCCCCCTGGGCTCCAGCGCCTGAAAGGATAGGGCGATGCTCCGCTGGCTGGCCCGGCCCACCGACAGCTCCATCACCATCACCGGCAGACCCAGGATCACCAGAAACAGCAGGTACAGCAACACAAAGGCCGCGCCACCGTACTGGCCGGTGATATAGGGGAACCGCCACACGTTCCCCAGCCCGATGGCGCACCCCGCCGAGATGAGCACAAAGCCCAGGCGGGAAGAAAATGTCTCTCTCTTTTCCATTCCTTGACCTCCTTCGCGCGGGAGTCCCGACGCGTTATCCTGTGTGGCGGGGACCCGCCACACAGTGACATGCGCCGGGAGACCCGGCGCACAGTGTTTTATTTTACTCGCTTTTCCCCCTCCGGTCAACCCCCGGTTTTTCTAGACTCTTTTATCAGAACAAATTACTAAAAATGTAATAAGCATAACAAATAGCATTACCTAGAGTCTGATTAGCCATTAGACATTAGATTTTATTTTTAGTTGTCAGTATTTACGCAAAATGATATAATTTGTTAAAGTAGTCATGGAAATGAAATCGAGTAGATTATTTTGTTGAAGAAAATCTATAACACAAGGAGGAAATCCAAGTGAAAAGTAAGTCTATTGTCGGGCCATTTTTAATAATCGCTTTTTTCATTTTCTTAGCCGGGTGCAACAGCACATCTTCCTTGGAGCCTACATCTAATGATAGCGGCACAGATTCATCTGAAATTGTAGTTGAACCGTTGAACGAGAATGAAATCAAACGGATGTACTCGAATCCGTCAGATTATATCGGATCTACTGTTGAACTGACTGGAGTCATTTTTGGGAATGTCGATTATGATAGTGACGGAATCTATTTCCAAATGTGGGCAGATCCAGATAACATCGACTTCAACACTGTTGTGGCCTATTTAGATCCTGAATTAACTCTTGAAACTGGGCAATACGTTCGCATTGATGGAACCATTGCCGGCGTATTTGAAGGTGAAAACATGATGGGTGGACAAATCATTGCACCTACAATAAAAGCAGACACACTGGAGATAACCTCATATAAAGATGCAGTCCGGCCAACGATTGCCACCGCCACAGCTATTAACGATACAATCGATCAATATGGGTATTCCGTAACAGTTCAAAATGTAGAACTTGCTGAAAAAGAAACCCGGGCATATATTTCCGTAACAAATAACGGGACTAATGAATTCAGCCTGTACGGATTCAATATGGTCTTAATACAGGACAGCACACAATATGAGTATGAACCAAATTATATGGCTGACTATCCAGAGCTACAATCAAGTATACGTCCCGGAATAACAACAGAAGGAGTCGTAGTATTCCCTGCAATCAAGCAAGAACCGTTTCAAATAATCATGGAGTCACACTCCTACGATTGGAAGCAACCTCTCCAAGAGTACGTTTTTGATTTTAATATGTCTGAGTGATTTTACATAGAGAAGAGGCTCTCCCCGATTTGGGGGAAGAGCCTCTTCTATTTACTTATATTGTTATCATGTTGTTCTCCACACACATCCAGTCTAGAGCCCGAAAAACGGGACTTTTTCCAGCCATTTCCCCTTGACAGTAGACTGCCCCGGGCTATAATAATAGTACATACGTTCTATTTCGGGGAGGGGTATCTGTGGAGCTCATGGACAAGCTGGCCATTCTGGCCGACGCCGCCAAGTATGACGCCGCCTGTACCTCCAGCGGCCTGGACCGGGCGGGCCGGCCGGGGACCGTGGGGAGCGCCGTTTTCGCCGGCTGTTGCCACTCCTTCTCCGCCGACGGCCGGTGCGTCTCCCTGCTCAAGGTGCTGATGACCAACGTGTGCTCCTATGACTGCGCCTACTGCGTCAACCGCCGGTCCAACGACGTGCCCCGGGCGGCCTTCACCCCCCGGGAGCTGTGCGAGCTGACCATGGGCTTCTACCGGCGCAACTA